>NZ_CP011451.1:3442016-3754927 GCF_001007935.1 Nitrosomonas communis | reverse complement strand
GCAGAAATAGTGTAATTAGTATGTGCGCTAGCACACAAAGCAAACTGTCCCGGCCGTATGAGCTATCGATAGATAACTGTACACAACGCATCAGGAGAATGTCGGCTTAGTGCCCGGTATAGTGATTAGTATCTTGGTAGTATGGCGCATTTTGCATATTTCCTGCGAAGGGCTTTCCTTCAAATCTGAATCAATCTATGGGATCGCAGGTAGAATATATAATGGCCTTTTTTCAGGCAGGGTTTGCGTTAAGTAGTGAGAATTGTAGCCGGCTGATTCTTGAATCCGTCCAATACCATCCCTTTTTCTAACTCGAATTGTGTAATGATTCATGTACTTTAATAAGGTCCATTATTCTCTTTTTGTTATCATAGTTTTTATTCGTGCGACCCCTAGCGTATTTGCCGAGACACAATGCCTGGTTAATAATAACATTCCAGGAATTGGTGCTCTAGGCTGGATCGAGCCTCGCTCCCGCGTGATCAAGGTTTCTCATAATGCTGGCCCAGAAGGTGCCCGAGTAGAGCGACTTTTTTTCCAGGAGGCCGATCGGGTCAAGTCGGGTGACAAGCTCGCAGTACTTTCGGATCATAATAAAAAAAAGGCTGAGGTGGAGGCTGCCAGAGCACGCGTCAAGTCGCTGGAAGCTCAACGGATCGTCGAACAGGTCGCGCTGATTTTCAATAAAAAGGAACATTTGCGCTATCAATCACTTGAGCAGGATTCTGCTGCTAGTGCCTCGCTTGCCGATGCCAAACGTTTGGCACTGGAACAATCTGAAGCGAATCTTAAACGCTTGGCGGCCGAAATCGCCAATGCGCAAGCGGAACAGAAGGTCGCCGAAGCAGAACTGGAAAATATGCTGATTTATGCCCCCATTTCCGGCACTATTTTAAAGATTCATACCTGGCCGGCTGAAAGAATCCGAGAGAATGGCTTGCTGGAAATAGCGGATTTAACCCAGCTCGATGTCGTTGCCGAAGTCTATGAGTCCGATCTGCTGCGTGTCCAGGCAGGACAGAGAGGCTGCATCCATGCGACTGGTTTCAAGCGGAGTTATCACGCTGAAGTTAGAGAACTCGGATTCCTTGTCAGGAAAAACGATTTAAATGACACGGATCCGCTAGCAGATCGGGATAATCGCATCATTGAAGTACGCCTGACGCTTGAACCTGAAGCCGTGACTGAGTTGCAGCACCAGATTCTCCGGCAGGTCTGGGTGCGGATTGTACCATGAATCTGGTTGCCTGGATTTATTTTCCAGCACGCCTGGCCTGGCGGCAGTTGATCTTTGACCGTACCAAACTGATTGCGGCTACCTGTGGCGTGTTATTCGCCTGTGTGCTAGTGTTCATGCAGCAGGGATTCAGAGATGCGCTCTATGCCAGCGCTGCTTCTGCTCCGGTAAAGTTAAATGGTGATTTGTTTCTGATGCATAAACAAAGTGAAGCGATGTGGCGTCCGGTCCGCTTCAAACGCAGCGAACTGATGCGTGCGTTGGGGCATCCGGCAATTGCTGAGGTTTATCCATTCTATCTAGGGCTAGCGCCTTTTAAGAACATCGAAACCCGTAGTAAAAGAACATTGATGGTTTACGGCTTTGATCCTGATTCCCTGATCTTTGGTATCGAAGAGATTAAAAATAAGCGGACTGCATTGCGGCTCAAAGATACCGTGCTGTTTGATGAATATTCCCGTCCCGAGTTTGGACCGATGCGTCAATTGCTGGAAACCGGCCGGAATGTGACAGAAGTAAATGATTATAAAATCACCGTCATTGGATTTTTCCGACTGGGCGTTTCATTTGCTGCTGATGGCAATATCGTTACGAGTGACCTGAATTTTATGCGTATTTTTCCAGATAGAACGCGCAATGATATCGATTTAGGCGTCATCAAGCTGTATGCTGGCACATCGATAAAACAGGTACAAACCGAGCTGAGCAGTCAGCTGAATGAGTTCGTCAATATTTTTACCTACGACGAGTTACTGCAAAATGAAAAGAATTACTGGGCAAACATGGCCCCCATTGGCTTTATTTTTGGTTTTGGCACGGTGATGGGACTGGTAGTGGGCCTGGTCATCGTCTATCAAATCCTGTTCACGGATATCACCAATCACCGTCATGAGTTTGCAACGCTGAAAGCCATGGGCTATGAGCACGGTTACTTTATCCGTGTGGTGTTTGCGTCGGCCTTCTTTTTGGCTATCCTAGGTTTTATTCCCGGCTATCTTTTTTCTCTCAGCTTATATCACCTGGCTGAATCCCAGATATTCATGCCGATGCCGATGACTTTTACTAAAGCCGTGACCGTGTTCCTGTTTATTCTTTCCATGTGCATGACCGCAGGGTTCCTGGCAATACATAAGTTGAAAGCAGCCAACCCAGCCGATATGTTCTGATGTCGCATGTCATTAATGTGCATGACCTGAATTTCAGCTTTGGCAGCGGCGCGCTCACACAGCCTGTCCTGAAAAACGTCACCATTTCCATTCAAAAAGGCGAGATTGTACTGATGACGGGTCCTTCCGGCTCAGGTAAAACGACATTCTTAACCATTATCGGTGGCCTGCGCCAGGCTTATCACGGCAGTGTGAGAGTGCTCGATCAGGAATTAATTAACAGTAGCGAACAGGTTAAAGTAAGCGTCCGCCAGCAGATCGGGTACATTTTTCAGCAGCATAATCTGCTTAAATCGCTCACTGCACAGCAAAATGTCAGTATGGCTTTAGAGATGCAAAACAGCATGACTGAGCAGCAGAGGCTCGATCATGCCGCAGAAATGCTGAGAGCGGTAGGGCTCGACGCGCGGCTCAATTACAAACCAGACCAGCTGTCGGCGGGGCAGTGCCAGCGTGTCTCCATTGCCAGGGCTCTGGTAGGGCAGCCCAAAATCGTGCTGGCCGATGAACCCACCGCCTCGCTGGACAAGCAAAGTGGACATGAGGCTGTCACGATTCTGGAACGATTAGCCAAAGAGTCGCAAACCACCATTTTGCTGGTGACGCATGATTATCGTATTCTGGATATGGCCGATCGGGTAGTGGAGTTGGAAGATGGGGTGATTAAAGAAAAGTAGCAAGGCGTGGTTCTATTAGAAGTCATACTTGAATAGCCTAGAGAGAAAATAAAGAATGTCTGGCTACTCTGACTGAGAATTGATTTAAGCAGTAAATAAATACGTTAGCTAGCGTTACGATAAGATGCAATTCAATTTTATAAAGGCAAGGACGCTATAGCTTAACCAGTTAAGAATGATTCAGAATGTATCGCATTTAAAGAGCATATCGACGGTTTAGTTGTTTAGGCAGTGCTTAGCACAGCGCCTATTTGTGTTCGATAGGGCAACCCGTGTAAGGGTAATAACCATCGGGCATTGCGCCGTATGTGCTACCTTATCATCTGGTGCAATGGGTTACACTTATTGCATCCTACCAGCTAAATCAAACTTGACATTGCCGGCAAGAAGAGCCAGAGCCGGCAATGTCGTTTTGATTTAGAAATGGAATAAGTAATAGAATTCCTCCTTTTTTCTATATTTCTAAATCCCTATTCATCTCATCATAGTGAGTTGGTCATCATGCACATATACCGACAATGGGCCTTCATTGCAGGCCCTCTGCTTGCAGCAGGGCTTGCAGCAAGCATGAGTTTCTACGGCTGGGATGCCAAAGCCTGCTGGACAGGTACAGTGGTAATGCTTTGCGTTATCTGGTGGATTTTTGAACCTGTACCGATCCCTGTGACTTCACTCATTCCGTTAGCCATTTTTCCACTGGTTGGCGTTTTGCCGAAAGAAGAAATCGCCAAAGCCTACGGCAACGACATGATTTTACTGATGCTTGGTGGATTCATGATTTCTGCTGCGATGGCGCATTCGGGAACACATTACCGCCTTGCCTTGGGCTTGATAAGATTAGTGGGAGGAAATAGCAGCCGACGCATTGTGTTGGGTTTCATGTGTACATGTGCCTTGCTGAGTATGTGGATCTCCAATACGTCAACCACATTGATGATGCTGCCGCTTGCGCTGGCTGTGATTGATCAAAGTAGTGATAAAAAGATCGCTTTACCTCTTCTGTTATCTATCGCTTATGGTAGTAGTATTGGTGGCTTGGGTTCACCAATTGGCACTCCTCCCAATCTGGTTTTCATGCAGGAATATCAGAATTTCACCGGAACAACCGTGAGTTTTACGCAATGGATGAGCTGGGGGGTGCCCGTTGTTCTACTAATGGCGCCACTGGCAGGGTTGTGGTTGACGCGCAACCTGACTTATGTCGGCGAACTTTCCATGCCTCAGCCTGGCCCATGGCGGCCAGAAGAGCGACGTATTCTGATTATTTTTGGTTTGACGGTGTTGGCCTGGGTCACCCGTACTGAGCCTTTTGGAGGCTGGAGTGCCTGGTTGGATCTGGAGGGAGCCTCAGATGCGACTGTTGCACTGCTTGCTGTCATTACTATGTTTCTGATTCCCAATGGTCGTGACGGAAAATTGTTGGATTGGCAAACGGCAGTGAAAGTGCCTTGGGGCATTCTCATTCTGTTCGCTGGGGGCATCGCTATAGCTCAGGCATTTGTGGCATCTGGATTATCCAAATCGATCGCTGAACAATTAACAATGCTATCCCATCTGCATCCGTTGATCATTATCGCGACCATTGCACTGATCGTGACCTTTCTGACTGAGACGACCAGTAACACCGCTACCGCTGTCTTGTTAATGCCGATTCTTGGCCCGGCAGGGCTAGCTGCAGGCGTTGAGCCGGCACTGCTGATGGTACCTGCCGCCATGAGTGCGAGTTATGGTTTTATGATGCCAGTAGGAACCCCACCTAATGCGATTGCCTTTGGAACCGGCATGATTCCGATTGAGCGGATGGTACGTGAAGGTTTGGTGCTTAATTTTATTGGGGTATTGGTCATTACCTTAGTGTGTTATACATTGGTTCCGTAGTGAGTTTCTCAGCGTATCCATATATTTCAAGCAATTCAACTCTTGAGATAGGAGTAGTATCGTTGAAAATGTTTCCTGGCGAGGAAAAGTGATGGGTTCACAATTCGACTTGTGTGCCCAGCTCAATGACACGGTTAGCTGGAATCTTGAACAACGTCATGGCACTGGAAGCGTTACGCGCCATGGTAATGAACAGCTTCTCGCGCCATCGTGCCATACCTGGGAAAGAGGTGGAAATAAGTGTTTCTCGGCTGAGAAAGAATGAGGTCTCAAGCATATTGAATTTTTTCTCTAAAAGTTCACATTGTGCCAGCGTTGCGGGTACATCCGGTTGATCGAGGTAGCCGAAGTGGAATAGCGCGCGATAGAAGCCGTTTCCCAGTAATTTAATCTCAATGCGTTCATTGGCCGGTACAAAAGGTACATCAGCAGTGACCACTGTCAGCAGCACTACTTGCTCATGCAGCACCTTATTGTGCGCAAGATTGTGAAGCAAGGCATGAGGCACCCCTGTGGAGTTAGCGGTCAGGAACACGGCTGTACCGGGTACTCTGGTCGGCGGTTCCTTTTCAATGTTGCTAAGGAAAAAGTCGATATCGATTACATCCGTCTGAAGCCGTTGCATCAGAATGCTGCGTCCTTTCTTCCAGGTGTTCAGGAAAGTAAGGATAACTGTGGCGATGAGCAGCGGAAACCAGCCGCCGTGAAGGATCTTGGTAAGATTGGCACTGACAAAGGCGAGGTCGATCACTAGAAAAAGTATTATGATGAGGATGGCTGCTGTCCAATGCCAGCGCCACAGGCCATAAATCACAAAAAAGACCAACAGCGTGTCAATGGCCATAGTGCCGGTTACAGCGATGCCGTAAGCCGCTGCTAGATTACTTGAGGAACCAAACCCAATTATCAGTACCACTACACCCAGCATTAGAAACCAGTTCACAAACGGAATGTAAATCTGCCCTATCTCGTGCTCTGAAGTATGTAGTATCTGCATGCGAGGAATATAACCCAGCTGGATAGCCTGTCGAGTGACCGAGAAGGCGCCTGTAATGACTGCCTGTGAAGCGATGACTGTGGCAGCAGTAGCAAGAGCAATCACGGGATAAAGCGCCCAAGACGGTGCCATCAGATAGAATGAGCTGCGCGCCGCCGTCGGATCGCTTATCAGTAATGCCCCTTGTCCAAAATAATTTAACAGCAGTGCCGGCCAGACAAATCCAAACCAGGCAAACTGGATCGGCTTTCGACCAAAATGCCCCATGTCGGCATAGAGCGCTTCAGCGCCAGTCACCGCCAGCACCACCGTGCCTAACACTAAAAATCCAAACCATCCATGGTGTAACAGCAGATCAAGGCCATAGATGGGGTTTATCGCTTGAAGTATAACCGGATACTGAATGATGTTGACTACTCCTAACCACGCCAAAACCAAAAACCAAACTACCATGACTGGACCAAACAATTTCCCTACCCCAGCGGTGCCGCGTGGTTGAAACAGAAACAACAGTACCAAAATAATGACAGCAACAGGAATGACCCAGGATTCCAGTGCTGGCGTCGTAACGGCTATTCCCTCTACAGCACTTAGTACTGAAATGGCCGGAGTAATCATTCCGTCACCATAAAAGAGTGCTGCTCCAAATAACCCAAGTGAAGATAACAGCCAGCGTAATCGTGAATTAGCTTTTCCTACCCGCTGCGTCAATGCAATGAGTGCCATGATGCCACCTTCACCTTTATTATCTGCGCGCATCATGAAAAGTACATACTTGACAGATACCACAATAGTAAGTGCCCAGAAGACCAATGAGAGAAAACCCAGTATGTTCTGTGGCTCTGGTGAAAGCGCATGGGTACCACTAAAAGCCTCCTTCATGGCATAAAGCGGACTGGTACCGATATCACCGTAAACGACACCTATCGCTCCTACCATACGTGCAAGTATTCCCTTGTTGCTAAAATTTTGAGGAGAGTGAGATGTCGTCATGATAAAAATCAGTTTTTCAGGCTTCTAGTTTTATGTGGTTTCTAACCCTGACCCTTGAAACGAAACTAATTCTAGTTTGTCCTATCAAAGGATATGAAAAAATGTGGTAAAAAGTTTTTTTAGTGGAAAGAAATCACTTGTAAATACTTGAGCAGAAAATGGAATAATAAGATTTTTGGTTGAGTAAAGTTATTTTTATCATACCAAAGATAGCACTTTTAAGAAGTAACATTTATGGAAAATACTCCGCTTGTAAGTCAGCAATCGATTAACAGCCGTTATGTTAATCACCTTGTTTTTCTCTTCGGTATTGTCTATTTCGCGCAAGGTATTGCTCAATCGGGAGGCCTTATCAGTCTTCCTCTGAACTATTATCTTAAGGAAGTCATGCAATTTAACGAATTAGGTGCAACTCATTACCTGGCTGTTCTAGCGATTCCCTGGGTGATCAAACCTGTTTATGGCCTGGTTAGCGATTTTATTTCTCTGTTTGGGTATCGACGTAAGTCTTGGCTGTTAGTTTTAAACCTATTTACTTGCATTGGCTATTTTTGGCTAGCTGAAATAGCAGATAACGACCAATTAATTATGGCACTTCTTTTAACCGCCATAGGAACGGCCGCTGCAGATGTCATTATTGATGCTTTAATGGTAGAAAACGGCCGGAAATTTAATATGACTGCTCAATTTCAGGCTGTGCAGTGGTTTTGGCTTTGTGTCGCTCAAATAGTTACTTCAATATTAGGCGGATGGTTAGCGGAAATGGCTGATCCTGGTACAGGTTTGCGTACAGCAGCAATCATTACCATGGCCGCTCCCGCAATCATAGCCATTCTTAGTTGGCTGATAGTAAAAGAAGAAAAAACTTCAATGGATGTCGCTTCATTAAAAGCCACAGTAGCGGGTTTACGTGAAACTTTCCGAAGTCGATTACTCTGGACCACGATATTATTTTTAGTTTTATGGAATTTTAGCCCAGGCTTTGGCATTCCTATTTACTATTTTATGACTGACACGCTCAATTTTTCTCAATCATTTATCGGCCATTTGGGGGCGATAAGCTCAGTGGGCTCAATTCTAGGGGCTTGGCTCTATGGAAAGTACCTCAGTAATCGCAGTATTGATTTTCAGCTTGTTTTCAGCATTCTTACAAGCGCGTTTAGCACCTTTTCCTATCTTGGCGCGCTCACGCCAACTTCTTACAGTAGCCTGTTGTTTATTACTTTATCCTTCTTTTTTGGCATTACGAGTATGATCGCTCTGCTAGCTATTCTTACCCTTGCAGCTAGAGCCTGTCCCGAGAAAGCGGAAGGCTTTACTTTTGCCGTACTGATGTCGATAATAAATGGCTGCGCTCAGTTATCCGCTATGACGGGCTCCTGGATGTTGGTTAACTGGTTTGCAGGATATTTAGCGCCTCTCATTATTCTCTCAGGTGCGGCTACTTTATTTTGTTTATTCCTTTTGCCTAGTTTCAAGGTTAGAAAAATGGTTGTAGTAAGTGAACGAATGTAGCGAACGTAGAGGCGTATAGGTTGTGTCGTTCGAATCACTTCAGTTTCATTCTATACAGCCTGCTCAACATTAAGCTTGCGCAAAGATAGAAGCGGCATAAGTATATGCTATCAACTTTTTTTGTGCTTGCCTGATTTAAGGCGCATTTTATGCTATTACCCTGCCAACCATAATACAATACGTTTATTCAAAATATTTCAGCAATCAACCTGCCTATTAATTCATAGAATAGTCCCGATTCCATTTCCAGATCAAGGCTGACTTTGGCGGCTTCTCCTTGCCGTATGATTGATACTATCTGTGGCTCGCCGGCGCGTCATGTTGGATTTGGAAATGGAATGAAGCAAATTTACCCTTGTGATGCATCTTCCCTTCAGGTATTTTTGTTCAATGTCAATTTAATACTTATGTGAAACTTACACTAAATATTGATTTAATAGATATTCAAGGAGGAAGATGGGTGTAGTGAAAAAATATATTGAAGTTGTTTTTGGAATACTCTGCTTGATCTCAACGCTGTCCCTTGCTGCCACACCCGATTTCGGCTCGGATGGTCTCAAAGATCTAGATAGTGATCAAAGACAACGGCTAGCTAGTGGCGAGATTGTGTTTACTATTAGTCATTTGACTGGGCAAGAACACTCGAGATTGATCCAGGCTGCCGTTATCTTTAATCAAACTACTGAAAAGACGTGGGAATTACTTTCTCGCATTGAAGATCAGGTTAAATACCTTGAAGAGCTCGAAGAGGCCAAGGTCATCGCTAAGCGCCCTCAACAGGAAACGGTTGAATTTAAAACAAGAATCGCCTTTTTGACTCTTATTAACCGTGTCAATCTTACCTTTGATAAGGAAGGGCTTAATTTCTTTTGGAATCTGGATCCAAAATTTGATAATGACCTTACAGATTTGCGTGGTCTTTGGCGCTTCTATTCGTTTGGTCAAGGCAAAACCCTGGGTCGTTACGGTTGCGTAGTATCGCTGAAAAATGTTCCGATCTTTATTGAAGATCTATTCAAGAAAAAACTGATAGCACGTACGCTGATCAGCGTGAAAAAGTATGTTGATTTAGGCGGCATGGAAGAGAGTACTGACCTCTTTTAGCACAGCAATAAAGATGTTGCTTTTCAAGGCCCATATTTCATGACTACTGACAGCGAATGACGAGCAATAGTACATGAAAAAGGAAAGTATATGGATTATTTCAATAATGTAGATCGTATGATGCTGGATGGGAAAAATAATTCTTATCTTCAGCATGCTGTTTCTGGGGTGCTATCTTGAATGAATCGATTAGAGCTTGTGATTATACCCCTTGATCAGAATAAACGTATTTGAAAAAATGATGTGAATAAAAACAATCTCCATAGTCGACAGAAGCTATCAATTCCCAGGGTAGGCCAGGGTAGTTGAGATACCAATCTATTGCTTGGATAAATTGCCAAACTACCTAAGCAATATTGTTTTCTTGAAATATGTGTTATAAAGCAAATGCGTGCTACGAATCTGAGAGAGCTACTCAGTAGATGACTCTTTTTCCGGAAATTGTGGAGTTGAATGGCACGATTGTTGCAAGTGTTTTGACATGATTAATCTTTAACCAAATAAGGAGTAATTGTCATGAAAACAATATCAGCTATTTTTTCAATTGCAATGTTGGCATTTTTCTTGAGCATCCCCGCTTATGCAGAAGCTGGAGCTGGAGAGTTTAATAAACATAAAGCAGATGCAACACGGCATCTTGAAGAAGCGATAAAGCACGGAAAAATGGGTCATCCTAAAGAGCTGTCCAAGCATGCGAAGGAAAGCCTGGAACATGCTAAAAAAGCTAAGGAATCAGGTGCCGATGAGCATATGGATCAGGCGATTGAGCATTTAGAAGAATCCATTAAGCACGCTGATATGGGGCATGCCGAGGAAGGAACCAAACATGCCGAAGAAGCCTCAAGTCATCTGCGTGAATCTAAAGCCAGCAAAAAGGATTAAAATGGTAGTAAGTAGGTACCTCTCAGCATAGCTGGAGGGATGGTGGATGGGTATCCTTTCCCAACCTAGACCATTTAACCTGGATGTTTTAATTAAATAGAGTAAAGTTGGTGGTTTTGCGAGTGCAGGGCAAGGCACAACGATGTGGAATAGTCGTACCATTCCAAGGAGTTGTAATATGGCCATGTGCTTGCAGAATCACCAATCCGTAATGGTGCGAAATACCCAGAAGGTAAGAATGAAATCTCCAGGGCAGTTAGCATTATCATCCTCATTAGCCGCTGGGGGTATTCTAAGTCATTCAGCTCGAATGCTTCCAAGCGATAGTAATATCAATCTCAGCCGTGTAAGTATGCTTCATACGAAACGAACTGTGCTGCAATCTTCCTGCTTTCTCTGGTGGACCAAACGAATGTAACAAATAATTGGTAATGAAATTCAGAATACCTACTTTCCTGACGAACCATGAACCTTAGGCTGTCTCCTGCATTTTTAATTGGGGAGTTAAACCATGCTCTATAGAAGCATTTTGAAATTTTTTGAATTAACGGAATGGGGAGCAGCTATGCGTGCATCGTATATTGCTCCAGGCACAAATGCGGTGGCACCTTTGGTTACGGGAAGTGGCCGTGCGGCTTCATTGCAGCTTACCTCGCCTTGGACTACCACATGCACCGACCCGCTTCCACGGTTTACCTTTACGTCATGTTTGATGTGAAAATAGAATGATTTACAATTTGGAATAATTCCATGCCGTCTAAACTTTTGTTTCTGCCTGGTGCATCAGGTGATACCCAGTTCTGGCTGCCTGTGGTTAATTCACTTACCTATCCTGCAGAAAAAGTTTACTTGGAATGGCCGGAGTTGGGGTCTATACCATCTGATCCCAAGGTGAACAGCATGCATGATTTGGTAGATTTAGTGGCTGCCGAAGTAGATCAACCTGTTGCCATCATCGCACAGTCGATAGGAGGCATCATAGCGATCCAGGCTACACTCAAGAAACCTGAGCTCATCACCCATTTAGTGTTGGCGGCTACCTCAGGCGGAATTGATATGGAGAGCTTTGGGGCGCAGGATTGGCGTCCAATCATTCTTGCTGCTCATCCGTCTTTCCCTCGTTTGTTGTCGGAATACGATGAAGACTTGACGCCTCAGCTCCACAAGATCAAGGCTCCCACCTTGCTGTTATGGGGTGATGCCGATCCGATCAGTCCTGTCAGTGTGGGTCTGCGCCTTGCTACGTTGCTGCCAAATGCCAACTTGCACATTGTGCCAGGCGGTGACCACAATTTGGTCATGGTCCATGCTAAAGAGATCGCGCCGCTGATTGATGCGCATCTTGCCAAATCAACCTTAGTTACCAGTCAAGTTTAAACAATGCTTCACATTGTTCATGCGCCAGCTTTCATTGCGTTAATCATTCTTATCGTTATCTGTGGCATCGCAGTGATAGCTATCGGTATCATGGCTGGAGGTGAGCTTTGCCGTCCTGCACAACGATCTGTCGGTAGTCCCCCGGCGGATTTGCCTGTCGAAACATTTACATTGCAAAGTCCCCCAAATGAAACGAGCGAGCTGGTAGTTTCGGGATGGCTCATACGTGGAGAACCTGGAATGGGTGTGGTTTTGCTGTTGCATGGTTTGCGCAATGATCGACGCCAGATGCTGGACCGCGTTAGATTTCTAGTGCGGGCGGGCTATTCGGTCATGTTGATCGATCTTCCTGCCCATGGTGAAAGTAGTGGGGAATATATTACTTTTGGTTATCGGGAGGCTGAAGGAGTCGAGGCTGCTATGCGCAATCTGGTCGAGTCATTTCCACATGAAAAGATTGCTGTGATTGGCGTTTCCTTGGGCGCGGCATCGCTCGTGCTTTCGAAAGCATCTCCTGCTCCGAGTGCTGTGGTGCTGGAGTCAATGTACCCGACCATTGAAGAAGCCATTGCTCGCAGGCTGCAGAAGCGGCTTGGTCCACTTGGGAGTTTGCTTACGCCGCTATTTCTTTGGCAATTACCCATCCGGCTGAGCGTTACAGCTGACCGGCTTCGCCCTATCACCAATCTTGCTGCCTTACATAGCCCGGTACTCATCATGTCAGGGTCAGAAGATCTGCACCCCACAGTTGCAGAAACGCAATGCCTGTTTGAATCCGCTAATCCACCTAAAGAGCTGTGGATCGTTGAAGGTGCCGCCCACATTAATCTCCACGCGCATAATCCCAAAGAATACGAAGCCAGGGTGTCTGCTTTTTTGCAAAAATATCTGCGGGATGGAGGTTAGTTTTTAGCGTAAATATGGCACAAAGAAAACCTGCATTTGGAGTGGCTTCTTCTGTTGTTTTATGGGTCAAAAGAATCTAAGGGTGATAATGCAATTCGTAAGAAGTCGCTATTTTGATAATTTTGAAAAGGGAAGTTTGGTCGTGGTAGCGCAGGTAGATCACATTACAGAGTCGCATCCATCGGAAGATTTATTGGCAAAGGCAGAAGGTCAGTATTCGACCATCCTGGCTGATCCGCCTTGGCAGTTCCAGAATCGCACCGGCAAAATGGCACCAGAGCACAGACGGTTGCTCAGATATCCCACCATGGAATTGAAAGATATAATGGAACTTCCTGTTTTCCAGCTTGCAGCTGCCAAATCACATCTTTATCTTTGGGTGCCGAATACTCTGCTGCAGGAAGGCCTTAAGGTAATGGAAGCATGGGGGTTTACCTATAAATCAAACCTGGTTTGGTATAAGATTCGCAAAGATGGCGGCCCAGATGGACGAGGGGTGGGTTTCTATTTTCGTAATGTCACAGAACTGGTTTTATTCGGTGTACGCGGCAATCTGCGGACCCTTTCTCCAGGACGCACGCAGGTTAATCTTTTTTTAAGCCGGAAACGGGAACACTCTCGCAAACCTGATGAAATCTACGATTTGATCGAATCCTGCTCGCCTGGCCCTTATCTTGAGTTATTCGCACGCTTTCGTCGTCATGGCTGGCTTCAGTGGGGTAACGAAAATGTAGAAGATAACACGCACTATGGGGTGGCTCGTCGCAAAGGCCATGTTGATACGCAACAGCGGTTGTCAAAAATAGTAAACGGTTACAAGGGTAAGGACGAGTAGACTCCCTCTAGTGTGATTTTGTATATCTAGCGCTTATCTCGCGAGCGGTGGCACTATATTTTGTGGTCAGTTGCAGCGTCATTACCTCTGATTGCGGATTCATTGCGCAATAAAACCCAACGCTCTTGAGACATGAGTGTTGGGCGTGCTGCGAGACTATTGATCAAAAAAGAAAACTTACAATTTTTATCAAGCTAGTACGTGCTAGCACGTATTTCTTTAATCAAAGTATTGTCATAATCTATTGCAATATTAGAGTTAAATAAAAAACATTTATTTTTTCCTATACTGCATGGTCCTGGTGCACATGATTAAAGTTGCAAATCAGCCAGGGATCCATGAAAGGTGCATAGCACGAGGATTTGACTCATTCGGTCCGTGCTGCTTATCTTCAATGATGGAGGACAAAACATGGCTAAACAGACACGCACTTCCGTTAAACAAAACAGCGATCCCAACATTACAGGGCAAGGAAGTTACAGTCCAGAGCAGCGCGAGACGATGATTCGCGAGGCTGCCTACTATCAGTATGCCAAGCGTGGTTACGCTTCGGGGTATGAGCTTGAGGACTGGCTTGCCGCTGAAGCAGAATTTGAGCGCAGAATGCCAGAGTCTGAGAAATTGCCACCGAATATAGAGTTGCAGGAAAGCGGCACTCATGGGCGAGCGAAGGATGATAAATTGAAGCGGATGGTCAAACAGCATCCACATAAAGCTATTCCGCAAGTCGAGAGTATCGAGCCGGAAGAGGCACCTGCTAAGGAATGACACTGAAGTAGCAGCGCGGCGTGAGTGTTTGGTGCTATGAATTTAACATAGCAGATTGAAATAACTTTGCTGTATATTTTCCACTTAGAACTTGCTCCTACTTGCTCATCAGATGCTGATGAGCAAAAGGTTTATTGTCATTATTTTTGATCAATTCCTGTCAAACGGCATAGTACATAATGATACTCTAGAAGGGATTTATCACTTTACTCTTCTAGTTCTCAGCTAACCATCTGCGGTCAGTTCACGAATTGGGTGGCACAGTTTTTCGCAGTGGCTTTTCTCCAATAGTGTTCTCAATCAAACCGCTTCACAAAAGAGTGCGGCTGAACTTAAAGATGCTATTGATGAGCCAGCTTCCGATCTCAATGCGACCAATATCGGCTTCTCGCTGAAGGTTGCCTGATTTCAGGGCTATACGGCACATATAGACATGCAAACAGGATGCGAGCATTTTGTACATCAGGTGATTATGATGGTAGGCTGGAAACAGAGCGAGGTGAATTTTGGAGGCCCAGTCAGATTTATCGCATGCCTTGAGCTTGCGTAGCATTTGATATTTTTTGCCGACTGCTACCAGAGCGCATGGAGAGCTTGTCTTGCGAACTTTGAGTAACTCAGTGATTCCTGCTTGTTCGGGTATATATTCTTATCCGGGTGAGCAGGGTGTGATTAGTCATCTTGGCTGGGAAAATGCCAAAAATTGGCTTGTCTTAGAGACATTATCCTCAGCTTATGCCATCATTATTTTATGACAAAACTGATACAAACATTAGGGATTGCTTCTTGTCTAGGCGGACCGATGCGTACTTGCGGTAACGCAGCAGAACTGCTGCGGGACGAGTTTGCTAAGCTGCCAGTAACGCAAACTGGCTTGCAACTGCAATGGCATATGCTATATCCCGAAAAGACAGGCACAAAAGAGGCCAGATTAGCCCATCTCTACCAAAAAGCGAGTCAATTTACCCGCCACTGGACTGAAAACCACCATCCTTTTCTGGTAATCGGCGGTGATCATTCTTGTGCACTAGGTACCTGGTCAGGCGTACTACAGGCATTGCCGCACAGCAGCGAACTTGGCTTAATCTGGCTTGATGCGCACATGGATGCGAACACTTTTGCCACCACACCTTCCGGCAATATACACGGTATGCCTGTTGCTGCGCTGCTAGGCAAAGCGGATGAGCGGCTGGGCACAATTTATCCAGCCTGCTGCTTTATTCAACCAGAAAATCTGCTGATGATCGGTATTCGCAGTTATGAAGCGGGGGAATACGCTCTTTTAAAACAGGCAAACGTCAAGATTGTGTTTGCTGATCAAATCATCGATTTTTCACGGACACTACTTGCAGCTATCGAACAATTAAGCAGAACCTGCAAAACTATAGGTATCAGCCTCGATTTGGATTTAATCGATCCTGAAGATGCACCTGGCGTAGAGACGCCGGTATCGGCTGGAATTAAAGCTGCTGCACTGCTGGAAGCGCTTGCCTTGGTGAAGCATCATGCCAAGTTCTGTGCTCTGGAAATCAGTGAATTCAATCCAGAAAGTGATCGACACGCTAAAACGCTACTTCTGATGAAATCAATTGTAGAAACGTTTTATGCAGATTAACAATCAATTTCTCCCTTGCCAGGAAGAAATGTTATTCCATTTCTAAATCAAAGATGACGTGAAGGCAGCCGTACACAGTATAAATAATACGGCAAGGTGAAGCTGACAAAGTCAGTTTTGATTTAGAAATGGAATTAATACACTGAACAAGTCTTTAGGATCATCTGGCTCAGGCAACAACGCGATCTCGCTACCTAATTGATGCTCTAAAGCCAATTCATATACTAAACGCAGCGCTGCGAAATCCTCCACCGCAAAGCCAACCGAATCGAATACGGTAATTTCAGTAGCGTTTTCTCTGCCTCGTTTGCGCTTGGTGACGAGCTCCCATAATTCAGCATAAATATCGCTTGCATCACATTGCTGTACTTCACCTTCCTTGAGTGTTTGCGGAATAAATTCAACCACGATTTTCGCTGCCTTTAGCAGGGTCTGGCTTAATTCGGTTTTACCTGGAGAATCGCCACCCATGGCGTGAATATGGGTGCCTGCTGCGACATCCTGCAATTCGAACAACCTCATCCGTCTAGTTGTTGCCGTTGCAGTAATAATAATATCGGTATTGTGAATGGCCTCCCCTACATTGGCACAAGGTATCAGCTCAAAAGCATAGGAGGCCAGATTACGCGAAAATTTAGCCATCGCTGCTGGATCAATATCGAAGTAGCGTATCTGTTGTAATGGGAAAAGGCTGTTAAATGCTATCACCTGAAATTCCGCCTGTGCACCGGTACCAATCATTGCCAGGGAGCGGGCGTCTTCTCTGGCCAAATACTTTGCTGCCAAGGCTCCGGTTGCTGCCGTACGTAAAGCGGTCAACAAGGTCATTTCACTCAGTAGCAATGGATAACCCGTGGTGGCATCGCTTAACTGACCAATGCCGATCACGCTCAATTTACCTTGTGCTGTATTGCCGGGATAGCTATTGACATATTTGAATGCATAGAATTGCTCATTTGCACAAGGCATCAATTCAATAGCGCCGTGCGCAAAATAAGTCGCATGGCGTATAGATTTATGGAAGGTGTCCCAACGGGCGAAATCGCTTTCCAGAAATAGTATCAGCCTGGTAAGGAAGGCTTTCAAGCCGATAATTTTGATCAGTTTTTGGATATCGTTAATACTCATAACCTTCATTGTGCGGCTCCCGATAAATCAAATCAGCTTTTCTATCAGTAAAAAGTATTAAGCTTAAATAATTCCATTTCCAAATCAAAACTAACTTTGTCAGCTTCACCTTGCGGTATTATTGATATTGTCTGCGGCTCGCCTTCGCGTCATTTTTGTTTTGATTTGGAAATGGAAGAACCATTTACCGGAATAGTGAGACCGTTACAGGGCATGATTGCTGTTCCAGGTAACGAAGGTGGCGTTATTTTTCGTAGCAGAGGTTGGTCCTGCGGCCATCTAACACTTGCCTCGCACCTGGATCGACCGCTGTATCATGTGAAATGATGTGTCAGTCATTAACCAACATAATAAGAGAAAATCAGCTAGATTGATATTATTGGTTTAAAGAATGATGTGAATTTCCTATTGATTCACCGTCAGCTTGCATCTTTTTGTCATTAAACAGAATTTTGTTATGGTTGTTGTGGCTATCGTCAGTCAAACGCATAAATATTCCAAGAGCAGCCAGCAGTATCGCGGCACTAATAATTATAATGGCCGAATAATTGAGATTGCTTGCCGGTCCAAGTTGACTGTACTTGATAACTAATAATAACCCTTCAAGAACAAGCGCGATACATACGATACTAACAAAACGAGGCACTGTACGTCTGAGTACAACTATGAGGTTTTGTTCACCTTCTTTGCACCCATATTCCCTATTAACCACCAAGCCAAGCTCAAAGATTGCTAGTACGACAATAGCCATGTTGATAGATTTAATAACGGCTTCTACCAGTCCAATATTGCCTACGAATCCTTGATAAAGGGCTTCTCCGGTGAGAAAAGTAAGTATTAACGCCACTAGGAAAAAAATAACAGAGAAAATAGTGGCCATAAATTGCCTGAACACAGTGATATTGAGTGCCATGGACTGTCTAAAGGCAGTGTGATTAGATGACATTAACATTTGTTCCTCCTTGCGCCTACAGAAAATATACAATTTTTTGTGAGCAGCATGCGCATTGATTTGATTAGACAAGGCCTGAACTGTTGATTTATAGCATTTGGCACTAGTTAGTGCATTGACTAAAGTTCTATCGAATCAATAAAGTAAAAAATAATCAGAAAAATAAATTAGATCAACTCTTGAATAAAAGTCGTGAGATTGAGTGACATAGTTATTGACTTCTCCTTGAGACCATACTCACACCTTCAATATGCAGTATTTATGACAGAACGTATATTGATTAGGCAAGGCTCGAACTAGATTAGATTCATAAAATACTAAGCCTGGTTGGTATATTGAGTAAAGCTAGAAAGATCAGTGCCCTAAACTTTATTTGATTGATCTGCTAGCCTATAAGAATTAAATGTTTATACTCATTGTCCCATCGGACAGGTGATATTGCTGAACAGTAGAGAAAGGGTATGTGATGGTTGGGCAGATAGAATTTACGATGATCGTTCTATCTGGTTGTGCATTGGATGAATAGCACGGTTTGCTAGACTAGCAATCTTTAGTCTACATGCGGTCAAGCTTTCGATAGAATCGACATTCCCGAAGATGAGATTGAAAGCATTATTTATGCGAAAACATATAACCAACCAATAACCGACAGATATCTTGCCGCGTTATTATACTTTATACTTGCATAGAAAAAGTATTCATCCTTATGTTGTAAATTACTTTTTGATTAAATGAATTTTGATCAAATCTACCCGAATAATAACTACTCAAATAATCTAAATAATGCCATTCAGCTTGGATAGTTTTTATGAAGCTAACCGCCGCATATTGATCTGGCTCATCCTGATCGGTTTGCTTTGGTTATTGCGTGACTTTTTTGGACTGATTTTTATCACCTTTGTTCTTGCATTTATTGCTACACCTCTGATTCGCCTCGGCCAGAATAAATTGAAACTGTCTTACCGCTTCTCTCTGGCGTTGGTATATATCTTTTTTCTGGTAGGGTTGGGAAGCTTTTTCCACTATGTCACACCCAGTGTGATCGGTGAAGCCAGTCGTTTTATGAATAACCTTAGTGAACTGCAGTTGAAGCTGCTGGAACTAAAACAAGATATTGGCAGTAAATATCCTGGTATAGAACGCTCTTTGCACGGTTATATCCGAAGCATACTGAATGAAGATACTCAAAAAGTTATTGATAGAGAACTTAATTTGTTCAAGAGAACCATCAATCTTTCTGAGGTCGAGCAGCCGGAAGACGCTGAAAATAAAGAAGATAGCAGCATGACGGAAAAGATGCAGGAGAAGCTGAAAAAATACTACGATAAGGAAGCCGAACTGCTCATTGATTCCTTGATGACTAAACAGATGGATAAAGCTCGTGAGCAAGTGCCTAAACTTATCAATCATTTCTATCAAGCCACCGGTACGATGCTGCTGGCTCTGTTATTCAGTTTCCTGATCCTGTTTGATAGCGTTCGCCTGGGAGATTTGATGAAAAGTTTGCATGATTCACGCTTGCGTGATTTTTATCAGGAAACTGCACAGCCGGTAGTCCGCTTTGCCTATGTAATTGGCCGAGCTATTCAGGCACAGGCAATGATCGCATGTGTGAATACTTTCTTAACTCTGATAGGCCTGATCATACTTGGGATTCCTTCCGTTGCACTTTTATCTTTGATTGTGTTCGTGTGCAGCTTTATTCCAGTACTGGGCGTGTTTATCTCTACTACACCGATGGTGCTGATTGCATTGAATACGGGTGGATTGACTCTGGCCTTAGCAATTGTAGTGATGATTACCGTTATTCATATTATTGAGGCCTATGGACTTAATCCTTTAATCTATGGTAAACACTTCAAACTCAATCCGGTGCTGGTATTAATCATTTTACTGATTGCTTACCACAGCTTTGGCCTGTGGGGAATGATACTGGGTGTTCCGGTTACTTATTACTTTATTCACGATGTATTTGGTGTGCCATTGTGGGATGAACGGCGCTTGGAACCACCAAATACAACTTTAGAAGCAAGCTTAAATGATTAAATTTATGATAAGTTGTCAATGAATAATCTGCTTTGCGCGACTTCTGTGCAGAGAATTCCAGAATATTTCAATGTAAAACAGTCTTGGTAAAAAAATTTAATGATAGTTTGGTGCTTGGATGCAGGTTTAATTAGCCATCCTTGAAAGAAATTTTCAGGGATGACTTCTTATTGGAGCTCAATGGCATGTTCAGCCAGGTAGTCTTTGCCAACCAGAGATAAATTCGACTAGCTCGAGTCATTTATTGGGCTAATTTTCAGCTGATGATACTCAAAAGTTGATGTTGCAAGAGTGTTTGCGATTTGGCTGCAGAGTTAGCATCGCACAATCCAAGAGAAGATTCTTATGCTGAAGTGCCGGATGCGGCTTTTAACCAACTTACAATCCACATAATACCTTAATATGGGCGGTAGCGCTTCTACCGAGCGCATGCAGCGCATAGCCGCCTTCGAGCACAGAGACAATGCGTTTCTGGGCATATTTGCCAGCGATCATTTTAATTTGTTCAGTGACCCAGGAATAGTCCGATTCGATCAGATTCAGATGAGCCATATCATCTTCTCGGTGGGCATCGAAGCCTGCAGAAATAAAAATTATTTCTGGCTGGAAGCTTTCCAGTGCTGGTAACCAATACTGGGTAACGGCAGTGCGAAAAACCAGATGATTTGTACCTGCAGCAAGCGGTACGTTGATGATGTGAGCGCTGCTGCTATCCGCGCCACAAAACGGATAAAATGGGTGCTGAAAAGTAGAACAAAGCATGACGCGAGGGTCATATTTGAAAATATCTTCGGTGCCATTGCCGTGATGGACATCGAAATCTGCGATCGCGACTCGCTTCAGTTCATATTGTGTCAAGGCGTGCGCAACACCGACCGCGACATTATTAAAAAAGCAGAAACCCATGGCCCGATCATGGGTAGCATGATGGCCGGGCGGGCGGATATTACAAAACGCATTTTCTACCTTACCGGTCATCACGAGGTCTGTGCCCAGCACTACGGCACCGGCTGCGCGGTATGCCGCTTCCAGCGTAAAAGGGTTCATAAAGGTATCCGCATCCAGACTGATCAATCCATGTTGTGGCGCAACTGTTTCAATGGATTTGAGATAGCTTTCCGAATGTACCCGCGCGAGTTGTTGAGGCGTTACACAGGGTGCCTGGTGTTGCTGCAACAGCGGAAAAATACCTGATGCAATCAATTGGTCTTCAATCGCTCTCAGTCTGGCTGGCGACTCTGGATGATCAGATCCCATGCTATGTTTAAGGCACGCGGAATGGGTAATATAGGCTGTCTGCATCAATTGCTTCCTATGCTTGCAGTAAGTAGTTAATCCTTTTGCTTAAGCGACTTAAAGCCATCTCGGTAATCCGCAAGCGGACGAATCGGTTCGATGAGGTTTTCACCACCAGCGGATGTTTTAATGTGTAATGCTACATGGCTTTTCCGGTAACCATATAGAAAATAGACAATCAAGCCGATTCCCGTCCAGATCGGGAATACCAGTTTGGCATCAGCTGGCAGAAAGAGAAAGAGCGTTATGCAGCCAACAATTGCGAGAGGTCCTACCACCCAAACGGCTGGTGTCTTGAAAGGCCTGTCACGATCTTTATCTTTGATGCGCAAAATCATGACGGCCAGTGCCACAACCAGAAAAGCAAACAATGTGCCAGAATTGGAAATATCCGCGAGTTTGCCAACCGGTAGGAAAGCAGCGGCAAACGTTACTCCGATACCGGTGATCATGGTGACAATGTGCGGTGTTTTGAACCGTGCATGGATGCGGCTCAGTACTTCCGGCAGCAGGCCATCACGAGACATCACAAAAAAGATGCGCGTCTGACCAAACAGCATCATCAGGATAACCGAAGGCAATGCCAGAAAAGCGGCCAGGCCAAGCAGATTGCCGATTTTTTCCCAGCCGATTTCACGCAGTACATGCGCGAGCGCTTCACGTGAGCACACAATGGGCTGCTGTCCGAGAGCGGCAAGTGACTGGCATCGCTCGGCCAATGCTAATGAGCCAGGCATAAGACCACGACCGCTAGCATCTGTCAATGGCTGTGCCCCAATTGCACCGATCACGCCGGCTGATACCAGAAGATAGAATAAGGTGCAGATCGCCAGTGAGCCGATGAGAGCGAGGGGGATATTGCGTTGCGGATCTTTCGTTTCCTCTGCAGCAGTCGAGACGGCATCAAAACCAACATAGGCGAAAAAAATAGAAGCAGCTGCCGCGACCACTCCAGAGGTACCTAACGGCAAGAACGGCTGGAAATTTTCCAGCTCAGCGACAGGCAGTGCCAGCGCGATAAAAGCTGTAAGGGCAACAATTTTGACCGCCACCAGCGCGGCATTGAACGCGGCACTTTCGCGCGTACCGATGACAAGCAGACCCACAATCAGCAAACAAATGACCACTGCTGGCAAATTGATCATTCCGCCGGCAAAGGGGCCATTTGCCAGAGCAAAGGGAATTTCAATACCAAGAGAATTATTTAATAGTCCAACAAAATAGCCGGACCAGCCTACAGCAACTGCGCTAGCAGCGACGGAATATTCAAGGATTAATGCCCAGCCTACCATCCATGCTACAAATTCACCCAATACCGCATAGGAGTAGGTATAAGCAGAGCCGGATACAGGCACCATTGAAGAAAGCTCAGAATAGCAAAGTGCCGCCACGGCACACACAAAGCCAGCGATGATGAAGGCAATCATCATACCGGGGCCTGCTTTCTGTGCGGCTTCAGCAGTCAAAACGAAGATACCGGTTCCGATGATGGCGCCTACGCCCAAGAGTGTCAGTTGCCATACTCCCAGCGAGCGGTGAAGGCTTCTCTTTTCGGCTGTAGCCAAAATGGTATCTAGCGATTTTACGCGCCAGAAGATCATGAATTCCCCCTTTAAATTAATCGTATATTTTTAATTACTCTAAATTCTATGCAGAATAGTGTACAAGAAATGGTGCTACTATAAGAATAAAATAGGCGCTTAAGAGCGAGATCAGTCTGGTATGACCGATATTCGAAAAGAAACTTTTATACTGCCGCCAGGAATGTTAAGGTTTGGGAGATCATTCAATGAACATACATTATCTCAGTCCACTTTTTTCCCCTCGATCGGTAGCCGTGATTGGTGCGAGTAACCGTATAGATTCCGTTGGAGGAGTCGTGTTTAAAAACATGCTTGAAAGCGGTTATCAGGGCAAGCTCTATGCAGTCAACCCGAACCACCCTGAAATCCAAGGTCAGCATGCCTATGCCGGCATTGAGCAGATTGAGGGAACAGTTGATCTGGCTGTCATCATCACACGCGCAGCAACCGTGCCTAATATTATTGAGATGTGTGGTAAGCACGGTGTGCGTTTTGCCTTGGTGTTGTCGGCAGGTTTTAGTGAAACCGGGCCACAAGGCGCTGCGCTGGAACGTGCTATAGTAGAAAATGCACGGCGTTATGGTATGCGGCTCATTGGCCCTAACTGTCTTGGCATTCTCTGTCCGGAGACAGGGTTGAATGCCACCTTCAGTAAGGGAAGGGCAAAAGCTGGTGGGTTGGCGTTAATTTCTCAATCTGGAGCTTTTTGCACTGCAATTATGGACTGGGCGCGACCCAATGATGTTGGTTTCTCCAGTATTATATCCTTGGGTGCTGCAGCAGGGATGGATTTTGGTGAGATACTCGATTACCTCGCAATTGACCCACATACTCAAAGTATTCTACTCTATATCGAGGGTATTCAGCACGCTCGCAGCTTTATCAGCGCGCTGCGTGCGGCGGCTAGAGTCAAGCCTATCTTCATCGTCAAAGCAGGTCGCCATGAAGCCGGCACTAAAGCGGTATTTTCCCATACGGGTGCACTGGTTGGAGCGGATGATGTATTCGATGCTGCCTTGCAACGCGCAGGTGTTGTACGCGTTGATACGATCGTGCAATTATTTTCTGCAGCCAAAGCCCTCTCGACTCATATCTGCCCGCGCGGCAATCGGTTAGCGATTGTAACGAATGGGGGTGGGCCCGGTGTCATGGCGACTGACCGGGCTGTTGAGTTGGGGGTGACTATTGCTACACTGTCTGAAAATACATTAACCCAATTAAATGCAGTGTTACCAGCTACCTGGTCGCATAGTAATCCGCTCGATATCATCGGTGACGCAACTGCAGAACGTTATCGTCATGCTGTCACATATTGTATGCAGGATGAGGGTGTGGATGGTGTGCTAGTAATACTAACACCGCAAGCGATGACTCAACCACTGGAGGTGGCGCAAGCGGTTATTGAAATCGCTGGTAAGTTTGACAAGCCGCTTATCGCATGCTGGATGGGAGAGGAACAAGTGGCTGAAAGCAGACAGCTCTTCAACCAGGCAAAGATATCCACTTTCCGTACACCAGAACCCGCCGTTGAAGTATTTTCCTTCATTTCTACTTATTATCAGAATCAAAAGCTGCTCATGCAGACACCATGCCCAATATCTCAACGCAGTATACCGGATAAAGAAGGTGCCCGCTTATTGATTGAAAGTGTATTGGCAGATCACCGTAAAGTCCTGAATGAAATGGAATCCAAAGCGATTTTGACAGCATTTCATATTCCTATTGCCAAATCCATGGTAGCACGTACCCCTCACGAAGCTTTATTAATTGCTGAAGAACTAGGCCTGCCTGTCGCTATGAAAATCAATTCCCCTGATATTTCGCATAAGTCAGACTCAGGTGGAATACGTCTCAACCTCGGTAATGCACAGGCAGTCCGGTCAGCCTATCACGACATTATCCAGTCGGTGCAAAAGAAAAATCCCAATGCTAGGATTGACGGTATCGTCGTTGAGCCGATGGTGATCAAATCCAATGGTCGGGAATTGATGATCGGGGTCATCACTGATCCGGTATTTGGCCCTGTTATTACTTTCGGAGCAGGAGGAGTACTCGTTGAAGCGATGGGTGACCGCGCGGTTGCGCTTCCACCACTTAACAATTTTTTGGCTAAAAATATGATTCGACGCACTCGTATTTCCAAACTTCTTTCGGCCTTCCGTAATATGCCACCCATCAATATGGAGGAGCTTGAAAGCATACTTTTGCACGTTTCAGAAATGGTATGTGAACTTCCCTGGATCAAGGAAATGGATATCAATCCTTTAATTGTCGATGAAAGCGGTGCCTGCGCGGTGGATGCGCGTATGGTCGTGGATTATCTGCCCCCTTCTGTCGACCGCTATGCGCACATGGCGATCCACCCTTATCCCACTCACCTGATTACGTACTGGCAGTTACCAGATGGTACCGACCTGATGATACGTCCGATTTGCTCGGAGGATGCACAAATCGAGCAGGAATTTGTACGAGGCTTATCGGATGAATCAAAATATTCTCGTTTTATGGATGCGTTGAAGGAGCTCTCACAAAATACACTTCTGCACTTTACGCAAATTGATTATCACCGAGAAATGGCATTGATTGCCGTGCTCAAACAGGATAATCAGGAAAAGGAGCTAGGTGTATGTCGCTATGTGGCCAGTGCTGATGGCTATTCCTGTGAATTCGCGCTTGTGGTAGCAGATGAATGGCAGAGAAGAGGTATTGGCAATAAACTCATGAATTGCCTGTTCGATGCGGCTCGTGCCAAGGAAATTAAAACCATGGAAGGAGAAGTATTGGCAACCAATCAATTTATGCTGGAGTTAGTACGCAAACTGGGATTCAAAGTCAGTACTAGCGAGGAAGACGCTGCCGTTAAGCACATCGTCAAACAGCTTTGATATGATAGTTGGAGGATAGATTTTATTTGCTTAGATATCTGAAATAAGTTTTTTCAAAGAGGTTGAGGCTTTATTTAATAGAGTCGGCTCGTTAAACCATGCAATCATTTTGTTAATGATAATCGTTGCTACCACATTACGATGATTATCAGGGTTTTTATTTGGTGCTTCATTCTAATTTTCAGTGGGCATACATAATCGGACAGATAAGCCTACGTCATCTGTTATATGATTATACTCATAGCGCCCATTCATCACCAGTTCAGCTTAGGACGGGTATTCTTGCAATTCAATTATCATTAAAATGATAATAGATCAGAATAAACAGTTATTTTATTCATTAATAATTCGCAAATAACATATACCATATGCATTGAAATATGCTTTGATGAGATATCAGGTTATATTCTCTAAAGTTTTGATGACAAGCAACGCTATTTAATATATAGATCAATTTAATTTAAACAGGACGTTTATTCTATGAAATTGAAATACTTTCTCTTGGCACTTGCCTTGGCAGCGGTGGAAGCGAGTGCAGATAACTCCACACTTGATGCAGCCATCGGTGGGGCGCTAGGTGGAGCGGCTGGGGCAGCACTGGGTAATGAGATCGGTGGCCGCAATGGTGCGATTATCGGTGGCGCTGTGGGTGCAGGGGTAGGATCAGCGATTACTACAGATGATGATCATCGTCATGCGTCACGTAGAAATCAATATTATGCCGCTCCCCCAGGGGGGCAGTATTATAATGCGCCACCTAGTGGTGTTCGCCATCAATATAATCATTATGACTATGACCGTGGTTATCACTGCCCTCCTGGTCAAGCAAAAAAAGGCCGTTGCTGATTGACAGAAGAATCTTAAGGGCGCCTCTAAAAATTAAGAGTTCTAGACAAGACAAGGCGAACAACAAAAAATGTTGACGCAGTATATAACTGATAGGTAAGGAAACATTTTTTGTGAACAACGAAGTATTGTGACGAGACGGGGTAAGCAGGCAATCCGCGAAGCGGATGCTCGCAAATATGAATTTTTAGAGGTGCCCTTAAATCATTACATCTAACTTTTTAACTAATTCCAAGAATCATTGATTAATGCATGAGTCAAGTTATGATTGCTCATGTTCATGTGTTAATCGACTTTTTTTTCTTTAATTCATTGTCCTCCAACACGACTTCCTAGGCCGATAGTTAAATCTTTTTCTTACCAAATCATTGATGCAGATGGCGACACTTAAATTATATATTTGTTACCTTCCAAGAGATTTTATTCTCTTTCCAAATCAAAAATGACATGAAGGCGAGCCGCAGACAGCATCCATCATACGGCAAGGTGAAGCTGACAAAATCAGTTTTGATGTAGAAATAGAAGTAGATGCTGAGGAATAAAATTGTATACAAATGCATTATTGCCTGTCTGAATGTTATTTCTTAGTATCATAATGTAATCAAGTGCGAAATTATTTTGATTGCTGCTTCTATTTTGGTGTTTGAAGTTCCCATTTTAGGTGTGGCACTCGTGCGCTAACTTTAGCTATTAATCTAGTTGGATAGTTAAAGCTTTGTCTATCGGTGCAATAATAAGTAGCTGATTAAACAGCAAATCGGCAGACAAATTGTTGATAGATAACAACTCGATGTGAATGATCTGGAATGCGCAAAGATGTGGCGAGCATTTAAAATCGCGAATTCTCAACTGAATATATAGGGATAATGAATGAGTAAGTCTGCCATTAGTTATCCAATACGTGCTCTATTCTTGTGGTTTCTACTTGGATAAATGCCGCTATTGTCTGCTACGAAGATTGCGGAATTCATACCCACAGCAGATACTATTTTTACCATGCTTAAGCTTGAGCCGGATAAAGTAGCTGATCTTGAGCGCGGTAAAATCGTCCCGTTTGAGACAGGGGAAGCAACCACTCAAAAAAATTGATGATGGGTCTGAGTATGTATTTTCCATTTCCTCCAGCAAAGCTGGCAGCTTTTTTCAATCGTGAAGATGTGGCGACAGTCAATCAAGATGCCTCAGCACTGGGCGAAATATACCCACAATCCGGTATAAACGCTTTCCAGGGGTTGATTTTTATGCGTGAACAGAGCAATGAAGCCCGCAATTTGCTCGCAGTGACCGCGGGTGATCAATTCAATTTGTCTGCCGAGGAAATGGATGGCTTTGTTTCTCTTAGGGAAAAATTAACTGATGCTGACGAAACGGCCCTGGTTGCAAGTGTATCGCAGCATTACCGGCAGATTTTATGGCAGCGCTGGCACGCTTACAGTAAGCAGGGCCTGGCTGGAGTCGCAGCTTACACACGCAAACGAGCAAATATCAATCTTACTGACGAATTACGCATAGCAGCGGCTAACAGTAAATTGCTGACATACTTTTCTCCAGCTTTACAAAAGATCTGGTTAAATTATCCGACTCAATTGCCAGCCGATACTGAAGAACGATTTTTTTGGCTCAATCGGCAAGTGCAAAATCGACCTACGGCAATTCTTAATCATCGTAGGGTGTTAACGACTGATGCTGCCTCCGTCATTATTACCAGACAATTCTTTGTCGGTCATTCATATAACTCCAGTCATATGATCTTGGGTTGTATGCCGTACGGTAATGGCTCTATCTTGTTTTATACACATAGAGCTTCCACTGCTCAAGTTCAAGACAACAATTTGAAGCGCAGCATCGGTCGCCAGCGGCTCAAGCAGCAAATGATCAGGAATTTAAAATTTCTACGCATTACACTCGAATCCTCCTAAACCTTAGAAGATTTGACGCCTGATTTCGAATTAACCAAGTATTTCGGTGCGAGTGCTGACTGGAATCGAGTTACAAACCATTACATCTTATAGTGGGAGCGGATTCTCATGAATAATTCCATTTCCAAATCAAAAATGACCTTGTCGGCTTCACCTTGCCGTATGATTGATATTGTCTGCGGCTCGCCTTCGCGTCATTTTTGATTTGGAAAGGGATTAAGGTATTTATGGTTGTTTCATTTATATAGATCACTCATCCATCTAAGAGGAGGTTCTAGTATTATGAAAAAAAACTTAATTGTTTCGTTATTGGGTGTGGCATGGCTGATAGCTCTACCTAGTGAAGCGAAAGAAGATGCTATTGCAAATTTGCGGCAGACTAGCAAAGCATTTGCTTCCGTAGCGCGCGCCATTTCACCTTCTGTCGTGTTCATTCAGGTAGAGGGTAAAGCATCAAGAGAGGCTACGCCATTTTTTCCACAATTTGATGATGAGTGGCCGTTTAGTGATGATTTTTTTAAACGCTTTTTTGGTGGTAAACTCCCAGGCATCCCAAGCAGCCCGTATTCTGACCAGCCACAAGAAGAACGCCGCATTATGGAGCAGGGATCGGGCTTCGTTTTTGAAACCCGATCCCTGTTATCTGACAAAACTTATATTCTGACGAACAACCACGTGGTAGAAAATGCCGACAAAATCAGAGTTGAATTTCAAGATGGTCGCCAATTCGTGGCCGAGGTCACCGGCCGTGATCCACAATCTGATATTGCGGTGATCGAGATTAATGCGCGCGGCTATCCTGCGCTTACTCTGGCTGATTCTTCTAAGCTTGAGGTCGGTGAGTGGGTGGTGGCGATTGGTAATCCCTTCGGTCTTAGCCATACATTGACCGTAGGCGTAGTCAGCGCTAAAGGGAGAACCAGTCTTGGCATCAATGATTACGAAGATTTCATTCAGACTGATGCAGCTATCAATCCAGGTAACTCAGGTGGTCCTTTAGTCAATTTAGATGGTGAGGTAGTAGGCATCAATACGGCCATTTTTAGTCGCAGTGGAGGATACATGGGCGTAGGTTTTGCTATCCCGAGTAATCTCGCCAAGGCAATTACTACTCAACTCATTGAACATGGCGAAGTTACGCGTGGTTATTTGGGTATCGTCATTCAGCAACTAACATCTGACCTGGCGGAATCGTTTGGAATTGAGGCATCGCAAGGAATTCTTGTTGCGCAAGTCAGTAAGCATTCTCCCGCAGAGAAAGCAGGTCTACTGCAGGGCGATATCATTGAACGCTTCCAGGGCGAGCTGGTTAAAGATGTAGGAAGTTTTCGTAACCAGGTGGCATTCCTTGCCCCTGGCACTACCGTAGAGCTAACTATTCTACGGAATGGCAAGAAAAAAAACGTAGAAGTTGAGATCGGTAAACTCACCAAGGAGAAACAGCCTACCGAACAAACGTCGCAGCGTGCCGAAGATATTGGTCTGACAGTGCAGACATTGACGCCGCAACTGGCAGAGCAATTTGGTGCCACAGCCGGCGAAGGCGTAATTGTCACAGAAGTTCGGCCCGGCTCTGTAGCGGCCATGTCGGGAATCAAGCCAGGCACGATTATCCTGCAGGTAAATCGCAAAGCAGTGAAAAATACCGCTGAGTTCCAGCGAGCGATCAAGGAAAGCCATAGTGACAAACGCCTACTGTTGCTTATCCGCGAAGGCGATACGCAGCGTTTTGTCGTGTTGAGTTGGTAATCAATTAAGACATGCAGGTGGCCGTCAATTTAGCGCTTGAGGAAGGAAATGCAGGTGAGAAAAAAGTTTGTTCAGGATCCGCGCATAATAGGAATACTCGTTACCATCTGGCTTTGTTTGCCGCAAGTTGCGATTGGGACAGATGTACCAGAGAAGGCTCAGGTACAAGCAAAACCTGTCAGTGAGTCGGAAGCGCTTGATCCATCCAATCGTTCGATTACCTCGCATACCTTTCAGGCAGGGGATGCAAAATTCAACTATAAAGCGACTGCTGCATCGATTACGGTTTATGATAAACCATCAAAACCTATGGGTCAGATTTTCTATATTGCCTACACGATGGAGCAACAGGGGGGGCGTTCCCGACCGCTTACCTTTGTATTTAATGGCGGCCCTGGTGCCGCTTCCGCGTATCTCCACCTTGGTGCGCTCGGACCACAGCGCGTCATGTTCAATGCAGATGGTACAGTACCTCCGATGCCGGCTCAGATCGTGGACAACCCGAAAAGCTGGCTGGCTTTTACTGATCTGGTTTTTGTTGATCCTGTAGGCACGGGTTATAGCCGAGAATTGCGGTATGACAAAAGCAGCAAGAGAGAAGGTGAAGATAAGTGGAAATCGGAATCTTCCGGCCATACCTATCCGCGAGCGAAAGCTTGGGGAATTGAGGAAGATACGGTTTCGCTATCTCGTTTTATTCGTGCCTATCTGACTAAGGAAAATCGCTGGCTGTCACCCGTTTATTTAATTGGTGAGAGTTATGGTGGATTCCGAGTTGCACGTCTCTCTAGACGGCTGCAATCCCAGTTTAGTATTGCACCAACTGGTTTGATCCTGATTTCGCCAGTACTGGACTTTAGTTTTATCTGGGGGAATGAGCGCAGCCTGTGGCCATGGGTGTCCTTATTGCCGAGTTACGCAGCGGTTGCGGCAGTCCATGAGCGTAGTAACAAGATACCCTACCGGGCGGGTGATCCCCGTTCTTCGCTAGCGGAAGTGGAGCGTGCTGCCTTGACCGACTATCTTGGCGGACTGGCCACAGGTTCGTTCGAACAGGATTGGCTCAAGCAAATCAGTAAATTGATCGGCTTGGATAAGGATATCCTGTTACGTGAGATGGGACGTGTGCCTCCCGCGCGTTTTGCCAAGGCGCTGCTCGCCGAGCAGCGCCGTGTGCTGAGTTTATATGATGGATCAATTACCTTGGTTGATCCGGAGCCAGCAAAATCTCTGATTACTGGCAGTGATTTCTATCTCCAGCGGCTCAATGCGCCTCTGACGGCAGCTTTTAACCATTATGTCCGCGATCGCCTCAATTTTAAAACTGATATACCCTTTCTGCTGTTAAATGAAGAGGTATATCAATCTTGGAATTGGCGATCCGGAATTCGCGGACAGCAAGGCTTTGCTGAAGCCCTTTCAGATCTGAAGAAGGCCATGAGCCTGAATCCTGCTATGCGCACGCAGATTATGCATGGCGTGTTCGATCTGGTTACCCCATACTATGCCACCGAGATGATAATCAAGCAACTGGCGCTGGAACCGATGATGAATCATAACATCCAGCTCAAAGTCTATCATGGTGGACACATGCCTTACTTACATCAGAAGACACTTGATAGCATGTTCGAGGATGCGCTACAGTTCTACAAACTGAAGCCATAGTTGCTTACCTTAGCAGTTGACCAGATGATGTATGGGTGCTGATCTGAGCGTGATCTGGCTAATTCCATTTCCAGATCAAACATGACGCGAAGGCGAACCGCAGACAGTATCAATAATACGACAAGATGAAGCCGGCAAAGTCAGCTTTGATCTAGAAATGGAATAAGAGGGAGAACTCTCATCTTTGATTAGGAAAATATAATGAACGAATCTATGCATATTGTTTGTCCACAGTGCGATGCCATCAATCGCATTCCTTCTGTGCGACTGAGCGAAGCGCCGAATTGCGGTAAATGTCATCAGCCACTATTTGATGGTCATCCGGTGGCATTGACTGGATCCAACTTTCAACAGCATGTTAACCATAATGATATTCCGTTATTGATCGATTTCTGGGCGCCGTGGTGTGGTCCCTGCAAAATGATGGCGCCTCAGTTTACTCAGGCTGCAACCCAGCTTGAGCCCAACGTGCGCCTGGCCAAGGTCAATACTGAGGCTGAGCAAATGCTGGGCGCCCAGTTTGGTATCCGCAGTATTCCGACGCTGATACTGTTTCACCACGGCCGCGAGGTGGCGCGTCAGTCGGGCGCGATGGGAATGGCAGATATCGTGCGATGGGCGCTGAGTCATAGCTGATAAGGCCTTTTCCTCAGATTGCTTATATGCTTGTACCTGCCGTAGCCCAGTTATGGTAAGTTTCCAGGTAATGAAAATGGGTAATGGGAATGGAACATCCTGATAGCTTATGGTATCTGTCTCACAAAACGCTTGAGAGCCTGGCGCTCACGACCAAAGATGTCATCGAAAGTATTGAACACCTTTTGCTGGGGCGCAAACAATCCAAGGTCTGGAATGCACCGAAAGCTGTTATTACACTACCGGATGGAAGATATATGATGGCGACGCTATCTGCGGCTGATGATCCCCCTTTTCTGGCTGTGAAGGCACTTATTCTCAATCCACGTAATCGGCAGCGGGGTCTGCCAGACATTAACTCACTGGTTATTCTGCTCGATAGTGATACAGGTCTGCCGCTGGCTGTCATGGATGGCAACTGGATTACGGCTGTGCGTACAGCAGGGCTAAGTGCAGTGGCAGCCAAGCGGCTGGCAAGGATGGATGCTTCCACCGCTGCATTTATCGGTTACGGTACTCAGGCACGCAGCCATTTACAGGCCTTTGCTGATTTGTTTCCTTTAAGGGAAATTCGGGTATTCGGTCGTGGAAGCACAAATCGGGAAGCCTTATGTCAGGCAGCAGAAAAGCTGGGTCTATTGGCGATCACCAGCAAGAGTGCAAGGGAAGCGGTGAGAGATGCTGATCTGATAATCTCGACTGTCACGCTCTCACCCGAGCTTATACCTTTTCTGGACGCACGCTGGCTGAAGCCAGGCGCATTTGCGGCAGTGGTAGACTTGGCTGCTTCGTGGTTAACAGACAGTATGCCCGCGTTTGATCGCATTATTATTGATGATATCGAGCAGGAAGCGCAAATGCCTACACCTTTGGTTGATCCCGAGCTAGTGAGTGGTGATCTGGCAGGGCTGATTAATGATGACATGACTGGACGCTGCTCTGACGATGAGAAAACTGCTTTTGTATTTCGCGGTCTGGCTTTGGGGGATCTTGCCCTCGCAGCGCTGGCTTATCAGCGCGCCCATCATTTACATAAAGGATCAGAAATTGAACGCTAGCGAAACACTGCCTGGGGAAAGAGATATCAGCCAAAAACCATGCCTCATCCTGATATAGACAAACAGCCTCAATTGGAGTCACGATAAATCATGCCGTGCCGTACCAGCCATTTTTCCACCTCGACCGCAAGTAATACTAACCACGGTACTGTGCAGCAGAATAGAAGTTCTTCTAATGATAATGGCGCGGTATTAAAGATGCTGTTAAACACAGAAATATAAATTACACCTAACTGCAACAGAATGGTTAGCAGTACAGTGCCAATCAGGGCTGGATTTGTTAACCAGCCGATGGTAAACAACGATTGTGCTTCCGAGCGGACCGCCAAGACGTGGATCAACTGCGAAAACGTTAGAACGGTAAAGACCATTGTCTGCCAGTTTTCAATATTATTTTGAATAGCCCATGCTTGAGTAAACAATGACAAGGCACCAATCAACAATCCGATCCATAAAATGTGTTGCCACATACCATGTGCAAAAATACTTTCCTGCGGATGGCGCGGTGGACGCTGCATGATATTTTCTTCTGCTTTCTCTTGACCCAATGCTAAACCGGGTAGACCATCGGTTACCAGATTAATCCATAATATATGTATAGGGAGCAGCGGTAGCGGCAACCCGAGAATCGGTGCCAGAAACAATGTCCAGATTTCGCCTGAGTTACCCGTCATCGCATACTTGATAAACTTGCGAATATTGTCATAAATCCGTCGTCCTTCACGGATAGCACGTACTATCGTAGCAAAATTATCATCCATCAGCACCATATCAGCAGCTTCTCGCGCAACATCCGTGCCTTTTTCACCCATGGCGATACCGATATCCGCTTTTTTCAGAGCTGGGGCATCATTTACCCCATCTCCGGTCATAGCGACATACTCACCACGCTGCTGTAAAAGTTGTACTAGCCGTATTTTCTGCTGCGGTGAGACTCGCGCATAAATTTGCGTATGGTTTACCTGGCCGCTTAATTGCTCGTCAGTGAGGCGTTCGAGCTGTTTTCCCGTGATAACGTCGGCATGGTCATGCACTAAGCCAATTCGCTCTGCGATTGCACGCGCCGTCGCTGGATGATCGCCAGTAATCATGACAGGTTTGATCCCGGCTTGATAACATTCCCGAACGGCTGCCGGTACCTCATCACGAGGTGGATCCATCAGCCCTGCCAAACCGAGAAACGTTAGCTCTTGTTCTACATTATTGGCATCTATGGGTTCAGGTAGCGCTGGCCAGTCGCGATAAGCATAGGCGATGACTCGGTAACCCCGCATGGCCCAATGGTTTGCAATATCAAGGATAGCAGCATGGCTGAATTGCCCATGAATATCACTCGTGCAATGTTCTAGAACCTGCTCTGGGGCGCCTTTGGTAAAAGCAAGTAACTGCTCCTTACCCTGGTGAAAAGTAGTCATGCGTTTCCTGCTCGAATCGAACGAGACTTCAGCCATACGTGGCCATGACTTGCTCAGCGCTGTGTTATCGATACCGGTATCGAGCGCTGCCTGTAACAGCGCAATCTCAGTTGGATCCCCGATCAGTTTGCCTGTCGGGTTTTTTTCGACATCGTTATTCAGCGCTAATGCCTGGATGAAGATTTTAATTTCTGATGAAATAGCATCACGAGACGCGAGTGTAGTATATTCAACGCCAGCTATATAGAATAGCTCTGCATGCATGGCGTTTCTAGTCAGCGTACCTGTTTTGTCGGAACAAATAAAAGTAACTGATCCCAAAGTTTCCACCGCAGGTAAGCGCCGTATCAGTGCATGTTGACGTACCAGCTGACTTGCACCCAGCGCAAACGCAATGGTTACCACCGCTGGTAACGCTTCGGGAATCGCTGCAACGGCGAGACTGACTGCAGTCAGAAACATCATTATCATATCTTCGCCTTGTAATAAGCCAGCTACAAAGATAATGGTACAAATCGCTATGATGGATAATGCCAGCTTGCGCCCGAATACTGCGAGACGCTTTTGTATCGGTGTTTTTTGGATTGTTTCGCTGTCCAGCATGACGGCGATTTTACCCAACTCTGTTTGCATTCCCGTTGCTGTCACTACTCCAGTTGCACGGCCACGTGTGGTTAAGGTGCCGCGAAACAGCATATTATGACGCTCAGCAAGAATAGTGTCCTTATCCTTGATCGAAGCGATGATTTTGTGCACCGGCAAAGACTCACCAGTTAGCGCCGATTCGTCCACTTCCAGATCGATCGCTTCTAGCAGTCGAATATCCGCTGGTACCATATTGCCGGCTTCCAATAACACGATATCACCTGGAACAAGCTCTGCCGCAGCTAACACATGCGTAATCTTATCGCGTCGTACACGTACGATAGTACGTGCCATCTGCTTCAAGGCAATGACTGCTTGCTCGGCGCGAAATTCTTGTATGAAGCCAACCAGTGCATTTAGAATGATGATCACTATGATGGCAATTGCATCAGTAAGCTCTCCTAGTATTCCAGACACGGCAGCGGCAGCAATAAGTACAACGATCATGAAATCAGTGAACTGACCAAGCAATATGCGCCACCAGGGATGTCCCACCGTTTCGATAATCTCGTTAGTGCCATATTTATGACGGCGGAGTGTGACTGCTTCAGACGTTAATCCATCTGTCGGAGTGACTTCCAGCAACGCACAGACATCCTCAGCTTCCAAAAGATGGAAGGGCCGAGAGGCTTGATTTTCAGGCGTATCGGCAGTATCCATTAGAGCTTTGTGAAATCATAAATTATTAGAGCTTCTGGCCGCCTTTTATTTCTATTCTAAGGCAGTCTGCCTGTTATTCATGTTATGACTAAGCATACCTGGTTATTATTGCAATTTCCTAAAGGGCACCTCTAAAAATTCAAGCTATAAAATGAGGCGCGTTAGGAGAAAGTAGTATTTTCTTGATTTGTCCAGGATAACACGTTGTTTAAAATGTATAATAATGAGATTATGCTCCCCGATATGAGTCCTCACCATGCAACTCGGTTTTTTTGACCTTGACAATCGATATGCTCAGCTAAGTAAGTTAAATGATCCGCTTGAAGAGCTGAATCGCATAATCGATTGGAATCTATTCGCTGATCTTCTTGCAGAGACAACGACGAAGCCCCGGAAAAGTGAAGCAGGCCGCAAACCCTTTGATCGGGTGATGCTATTCAAAATGCTGGTATTACAAAGAATGAATAATCTGTCGGATGATCGGCTGGAGTATCAAGTCCGGGACCGGTTGAGTTTCATGCGGTTTTTGGGACTTGGTCTGGCAGGGGTAGTGCCTGACGCAAAGACCATGTGGTCGTTCCGGGAAGAGTTGAAAGAGAACCATCTGATGGATCGTCTGTTTGCAAGATTCGATGAATGTTTACGAGAGTTGGAGGTAGAACTGAAGTCAGGTCAGATCATTGATGCGACCTTTGTGAGTGTGCCTAAACAACGCAATACACGTGAAGAAAACAAGATGATTAAAGAAGATGCCGTTCCGATTGAATGGGGACAGAATCCCCACAAACTGGCGCAAAAAGACATTGATGCGCGTTGGACGAAGAAGAACAGCGAATCATTTTATGGTTACAAAGATCACGTCAATATGGATCGCGATACCAAGCTGATAACCACATGGGAAGTTACTTCAGCGCAAATTCATGACAGTCAGGTTTTGGAAGAAGTGCTGCAATCCCCTGAAGTGGGAGGCGCAGATATTTATGCGGACTCAGCATACCGCAGCAATGCACAGGAAGAAAGTCTGGTCACCTCAAAATACACGAGTCAGATTCACGAAAAAGGCGCTCGCAATCATCCCCTCACGCAAGCACAAAAATCCAGTAACAAAGAGAAATCACGGGTACGTGCACGAGTCGAGCATGTGTTTGGTTCGATGACGAATGAACTGGGCGGAATCACGATTCGTACCATAGGTTATGGGAGAGCAAAAGTACACATAGGCTTACTCAACCTCGTCTATAACATCAAGCGTGTAGCGACGCTGATTCGAAAAGGGTATTTCAGTTTCGATAGGGTTAGTGCGCCCGAAATGGCTTAAAGGGAGCAAAAACGAGAAGATAACAACCCGAATCACCTTGAATTTAGAAAAATTTAATTATTGGACAGAAAAACTTTGAGAATCAAGTGAAATTGCCCTCCTGGTTGAATTGATTTGCTTTTTTTAGGTATTTTTAGAGGTGCCCTAAATTGAAGCGGCATAATTTGATTTGATTGTTGATAAGTTTGAACAAAGAAAAGCAACTTGCGCGCTTGGTATGTTTCTGAGTCTGAGTGTATAACCTATGGTTTTTTTTAAAAACAATGCAATATATCGTCTTGACCCTTCATTTTGATAAGCGTAGAGTAAAAAAACAGGATAAAGTTTTAATCCTTTTTAATTTTTTACGTCCTTAACCAACATCTATGGAGGATGCCACCATGACTGGATACCATGTACTTCCTGCACGGCAATTAACAGATACTGTTCGGATCGCCCACCCAGTTCCACCTAAACATGTAACAATGGAATCACCAGCGCTCGAAATTATGACTGATTTACGGCACAGTCATGTCGCTGGGATTGATCCGCATGCAACGATGGAATCAGCTAATGCATATATGATGCAAAGGCAGGTTCGCTTATTGTTTATATTAAATGATGATCATTTTCTGCAAGGTGTGATTACTGCTTCCGATATTCTTGGTGAGAAGCCATTGCGCTTTATTCAGGAACACCGCGTGAAACGTAGTGAGATTCTAGTTTCAGATATCATGACACCCCTCGATTGCTTAGAAGCGATCCCTATCGAGGAAGTGCAGCATGCCAAAGTCGGGCATGTGATTGCTAGCCTGTGTGATGCCGGGCGCCAGCATACCTTGGTTATGGAGAGAGATGTCGGTGGTGCAACTATGATATGCGGAATTTTTTCATTGACCCAAATCGAAAAGCAGTTAGGCACTGCTGTTCCACTTTCAGAAGTTGCCAAGACCTTTGCAGAAATTGAAGCGACTTTAGTTCATTGATAGCAGCAGAGCCTAATTCAGCTTGAGTACGATGACCAGATAGTATGGATGCCTTTCGGTACCTTCAATCTCAATTCAATCTCAGAGCATATGATAATATCTGATAACAATCTCGGTACTAAAGTACAATTTTTAGGTAATACCAGGTTTTTTATCATATATTCAATCCATTGTGTAAATTTTAATTTGCCTCGAGAAAAATATGCTTAAAATATTGTGTCACTTAGATTATAGAAAAGGACGAATTCAGGGAAATTAAAATGGCAATCGAGGGTATGAACCATTTTACAGTGCTGACCAGCGATCTGGAAAAGTGCAAAGCTTTTTATATTGGCGTGCTTGGGCTAACGGAAGGTTATCGTCCACCTTTTCTTTTTCCAGGTGCTTGGCTTTATTCCGGCGATCAAGCCATTCTACACATCATTGCTGGCAGGTCTTTGCCAGCAGAGTCACAGGGTATTATTGATCATATGGCGTTTACTGCATCCAATCTCCAGCTGGTCGTGGACAAACTAAACTTTTACAATATTGCATTCAAACTCCACCGGCTCATAGAGCAACAAACGTGGCAACTTTTTTGTCATGACCCAGATGGTGCGAAAGTAGAACTTGATTTTGCCGCAAGTGAACCAGAACCCAAGTTGGATATCGCGAGAGAAGGTTTCAATAAATAAATGAGGCGATACCATGCAAAGTATATACCCGACCGCGCTTGCTCGGAGCCCAGTGTATTTCCTGGCTGGGGCTCCGAGTGTCTGTTTTATTATTCCTTCATAACGATTGAGATCGTTTGGAGTTATTGTGAAGCAGTAGCGGTAGTGATTTTGGAAAAGTCACCCGCTTTTATAATTGTCAGCTTGTTGAAATCGAGATGGTTGCGTAGTGCCGCGAGAATTGATTCTGGAGTGAGCGCAGCGATGTTGGTTTCAAACTCGATATCCCATTGCATGGTGCGTTTGCGAGTCAGGTAATTAGCCAGACGTTCAGCAAGTGCTTTGTCTTGCCCGCGGGCGATGCGTCGTGCTTGCAGATAACCAGCCTTAGCTGTCTCAACTTCTTCTTTAGTAAAACCATCTTTCATGATGCGCTCCAGTTCTTCCTTCATGGCTGACTCAATTCGTGCACGGTTTTCTGGCGCGTAAATGGCATATATACTGAATTCGCCTTGTTCCTCAAAAGCGCTGGCTGAGAGACTCGATGCAACATTGTAGGACAAGCCTTCTTGTTCGCGGATGCGGCGCCATAGCCTTGAGTCGGCCGAACCACCAAGAAGATAGTTGCCTATAATCAAAGCAGGATAATCAGGATGATTATCACGCAACTTTAGATTCATACCAGCTTGAAATACAGCATTGGCCTTATCAGGTGTTTCAATATCATGATTGATGGGTGTAATGTCTTGATAGAGCACAGGAATACGCTTATAGGGGTGTGGATTATTCCAGTTGCTGAAAAGCTGTTGCAAGAGTTGGGCTACTTCTTCCGGCTCAAAATCACCCACGATAGAAAATTCACTGTCTGACGCACCGAATAGCTCACTGTGACATTGCTTTACTTCGTCAAGAGTCAATGCATTGATGCGTACAATACGCTCTTCTAATGTAGGTGTATAGTGCCAGTGCGAAGCAGGGTAAGGGGCAAGATGACGCTCTATGACCAAGCTTGCCTGGGCGCTGGGTTCACTTCGCTTGCTTTCTATGGATGACAGCATAGCAAGTTTTAGCTGTTCAAACTCTTTTTCAGGGAAAGTCGGCTCACGCAATACTTCGGCAACCAGTCTTAGTGTATTGGGTAGGTTGGCACGGACAGTTTCGATGGAAACACCTTCAATATCAACCTTGACCTGTGCTTTAAGTTTGTCGAATGCATCACGTAATGCTTCACGAGTATGGTGTTTCGTACCGCGCATTAACATCGAGCTAGCAATGTTACACGCGGTGGAACGATTTTGCGTACTTTCTTCATCCCCCCAATGAAGTAAAAGTGATGCTACGACGGTACTGCCGCGGGTTTTCTTGGGTACCATCGCGAGCTTCATGCCTCCAGGCAGGATAGTACGAATGATCCTTGCTTCAATATTTTCAGGCGTGGGATCAAAGGCTTCTCCAGTGCTAACGCTGGGATCACCGCGATACCCTTCAAGCATACGGGCTATATTGGGGGTTGCTGGTATCTCGGCACGATCAGGGGCCGAAGTCGGTATAAATAAACCCAGTGTGCGGTTGCTTGGTTTGAAATAGCTATTGGCGGCACGCTGTACCTCATCAAGTGAGGCTTGCTTGATGCGATCACGATGCAGGAACAGTAACCTCCAATCACCCATGGCAATGAATTCAGTGAGCGTGATGGACAATTTGCGTGTATCGGCAAGTAGTTGCTCAATCTCATTTAGTAAGCGAGTACGAGCACGCTCAAGCTCTTCGGCAGTAATCGGGTGATCAGTGAGCGATTCAACGGTATCGATCAGAACATCACGTGCAGTATCCAGCGGCATGTCGGGTCGTAGATTTGCGCTGAAAAAAGCATAACCGGCTTCGCGCAACTGTCGATCAAAACCTAGAATAGTGCTTGCATGTTTAGGCTCTACTAACGCTTTGTGTAATCTACCGCCAGGAACTTCTCTGAGGATGGTGACGAGTAGATCAATCGCAGCATATTCAGGATGTGCTCCAGAAGGAAGATGGTAAAGCGTGGCAGCAATCTGGGTATCCCCCACGCGACGTAACTTAACCATGCGTTCACCGTCTTGCGTTGGCTCGACCGTATAAGTTTTTTGCAATTGACGTGTCGGACGTGGAAGAGGGCCAAAATGACGCGCCACCATTTTCAATGCTTCAGCCTCCTCGAATTTTCCGGCAATTACAAGCACAGCATTATCTGGCTGATAGTAGTGGCGATAGAAAGCCTGTAATCGCTCAATCGGTACATTTTCGATATCTGAGCGTGAACCAATGATCGAGCGGCCATAATTATGCCAAGAATAAGCTGCTGAAGTCATGCGGTCAGATAGCACACTGAAGGAACTGTTTTCACCAGCTTCGAATTCGTTGCGCACCACGGTCATTTCGCTATCGAGATCCGATTTTGCAACCCGTGAATTGACCATGCGATCCGCTTCCAGGCGGAGCGCCCAGTCAAGATTATCCGCACTGGCGGTAAAGGTTTCAAAATAATTAGTGCGGTCATAGGAAGTGGTACCGTTCCAACGGGCACCACGCTTGGTAAATTCATTTTTGATGTCAGAAAATTGCTCAGTTCCTTTGAATAACAGGTGTTCGAGCAGATGCGCCATTCCTGCTTCGCCATAACCTTCATCACGGGAACCAACGAGGTAAACTACATTGACTGTAATCGAATCAAGTGAGTTATCCGGAGCAAGCAGTAGGCGCAACCCATTGGTAAGCTGATATTCAGAGATACCTTCGACTGTCGTAATTTTTGTTAAACCAGCAGGGATTTCCACATTGGGTTGCTGAGCGTTAATTTCCTTAAAGCAAGTAAGTGATAAGGCAAAAGCGATAAATGTAATCAGATGTCGATGCATAGGGGTTTTTATTCTTGAATTAAGATTAATAAACGATTAAAGGACTGCCTTTTCAGCAGGAAGTTCGATCAAGCTGCCTATTTTTATATTTGCAGAGTAAGCTTGCAGGAGAGTGACTCCATAGTGCAGTTGCCTGGAAAGCTAATCGCTTTTTAGCCATTGTTGCCGTGTTTGGCGAGCATTCGCAAATGCCTTTTCGAGTGCTTCTCCATCGTTATTTGCTAGAATAGTGCGCACATTGGTTAGCTCATTCTGATAAGCATCAATTTGTTTAAGTAACCATTCTTGGTTAGCTAGACAGATGTCGCGCCACATTTCCGGCGAACTGCTGGCAATGCGGGTGCAATCACGAAAACTGCTGCCTGCAAAGCGCAATATTTCTTCTAGTTTATCTTCTACGTGGGTGCGAACATGATTCATGAGCGTAAACGCTAGAATGTGTGGCAAGTGGCTGATAATGGCAAGTATCCGATCGTGCTGATCTGCAGCCATGCAAGAGATTTTTGCACCACAATGCTGCCAGAGTGTTGAGACTAGTTTAATTGCCTGGTCATCATTTTCTGCCAAAGGGGTGATGATCAGATGCTTGTCGCAGAACAAATGAGTACTGGCAGCTTCAGCGCCACTGAATTCAGTTCCGGCTATGGGATGACAAGGAACGAAGTGAGTGAGATGTCGAGCAAGATGCGTGCGCGCAGCCAATATTACATCTTGTTTGGTACTTCCCACATCAGAGACAATGGTGCTAGACCCCAGAAAAGGAGCAATCTGAGCCATGATGTTGCTGGTTTGACCTACGGGCATGGCAAGCAGGACAAAATCAGCGTCTTTCAGTGCAGATATTGGGTTACTCGCTACTTCATCAATGATGCCCAGCTCAAGCGCACGCTGCAAATTTTTCTGGCTGCGTCCGATACCAACGATGTGCTTGACCATGCCTGCCTGACGCAATGCCAGCGCAAAGGAGCCTCCAATCAAACCGACGCCAATGACAATAAGCTTCTGAAGGAGAGGAGAGGCCATGGGTGCGTATCTTTAGGTGGACTTTAGGATGATCGTCATTACGGATAGGGATCTTCAGAGAGAGGTTTTCAATACTTGTTCCAAAGCATGCAGGAATTTCTCATTCTCAGATTCCAGTCCAATGGTAACTCGTAAATGATGAGGCATGTCGTAAACACCGAGTGGGCGTACGATAACGCCTTGCTCAAGCAAGCTTTGGTAGGTTTTAATAGTATTGGTGGCATCCCCTCTCACGCGGAAGCTGATGAAATTTCCATAGGAAGGGATATATTCCACCCCCAATTGGCGCAGGCCATTGGTAATCTGCAGCATGCCCGCCCGGTTGAGTGTATAGGAACGTTTGACAAATTCGGTATCTTGTAATGCAGCGAGCGCTCCGACTAATCCAATACTATTGACATTGAACGGTTGGCGGATGCGGTTCATTAAATCAGCTAAATCAGGATGAGCCAGCGCAAATCCTACCCGAATGCCTGCTAGGCCATAGGCTTTTGAAAAGGTGCGGGTAATTAATAGATTGGAAAATTTTCTTAACCACGAAATACTATTGGCTTTATTAGCTTCAGGCAGATATTCATCGTAGGCTTCGTCTAAAATGACCAAGACGTCCGGTGAAATCCGCTCAAGAAAGCGTAATAGATCATCAGCATCGCAGAGCGTACCTGTGGGATTATTGGGATTAGCGATAAAGACAATACGTGTTTCTGGTGTGATGGCATTGAGCATGGCAACTAGATCATGACCATAAAGCCTGGCAGGAACGGCTATACCATGCGCTCCTAGTGCCTGTGCCAGCAATGGATAAATTGCAAAAGCATGTTGTGAATAAACCGCTGAAGCACCTGGTTTCAGAAAAATACGAGCAGCGAGTTCCAGCACATCATTCGAGCCATTCCCGAGTACAATTTGATCGACATTGACGCCATAGTGTTTTGATAAAGCATTTTTTAGCTCAAAACCACTTCCATCAGGGTATCGGGCAATTTCCTGGAGTGCGTTAGTCATTGCCTCGATAGCCAATGGGCTGGTTCCGAGCGGATTCTCGTTAGAAGCAAGTTTAATAACACCATATTTTTCCAGGCCAAGCTCTCGTACCAGTTCGGAAATGGGTTTCCCTGGCTGATAAGGGTGGATAGCTCGGATACATTCTGGTGCAAGTTCACAAAGTTTCATAAAAACAAAATTGAAATAAAAAATTACTAGGATCAGGAATAGATCAAATTATTACACGGAAGGATATGAGCCAAGTATTTTAAGGAAAGTCGCTTTGTTGCGAATTTCCTCAAGCGCTTTTGCAACATTGCCATCTTGTTGATGGCCTTCTATATCGATAAAGAATACATATTCCCAGAGCCCTCTACGGGAAGGCCGGGATTCGAGCCGGCTCATACTAACTTGATAACGAGCAAAGGGGGCTAATAGTTCATGGATGGCGCCAGGTCGGTTGCTTGTCGACGTGACAATGGAAGTTTTATCTTTGCCAGAGGCAGAAACTTGCTGTGTGCCAATCACTAGAAATCGAGTAGTATTGTTAGGATCATCTTCAATATTTTTGGCGCAGATGGTAAGACCAAACACGTCAGCAGCTTTTTTTCCCGCAATAGCGGCCGCATTTTTATCTGCTGCAGCCATGCGAGCTGCATCAGCATTGCTTGCGGTATCAATGCGTGCTATGGCTTGCAAATTGGGTAAATGTTTGTTCAGCCAACCAAGGCATTGCGCAAATGATTGTGGGTGGGAGTAAATTTTTTGAATAACTGTTAGATCCGTTTGTTGCGCTAACAAACACTGATGGACTGGCAATTCTATTTCACCACATACAGTGAGTGAGGTTTGTAATAACAAATCCATAGTCCGTCCGACAGCACCTTCTGTAGAGTTTTCCACAGGGACAACACCATAGCTAGCAGTACCTGATTCTACCTTGCGAAAAACATCATCAATCGAATTGCAGGCTAGAGCTGCCACGGTGCTGCCAAACCGCTTGGTTACAGCTTCTTCAGAAAAAGTTCCTTGAGGGCCAAGATAAGCAATAGTCAAAGGCTCTTCCATCGCCCGGCAAGCCGATATGATTTCTATGAACAATTGTGTGATATGCTCATTGGTGAGTGGCCCGCGATTTAACTGCTGTAGACGTGCCAATACCTGAGATTCGCGCTCAGGACGGTAGGTTACACCGTTCTTCTGATGCCCGATTTGTTGTGCTAACTCAGCACGCATATTGATGAGTCTGAGTAATTCGCTATCAATCGTATCGATTCTATCTCGCAACTGTTTGAGTTGTTCAGTCATGGGAAATCAATATTAGTCTGAATTTTCTGCCAGGATGGGCAAATAACGTACCAGTAAGGCGCCCGTGATTCTAGAAAGATCATCAATCACATTTTCTGATACTGGACTGTCTATATCTACCAAAGTATAGGCCATTTCACCACGAGACTTGTTGGTCATATTATGTATATTCAGTCCCGCATTAGCCATGCAAGTTGATATTTGACCCAAAAGATTGGGAACATTTGCGTTGGCAATTGCAACCCGGTAAGGTGATCCTCGTTCCATCACTACATCCGGAAAATTAACCGTATTAATAATATTGCCGTGTTGTAGATAATCCATCAATTGATTAACAACCATTATCGCACAGTTTTCTTCCGCTTCCTGAGTGGATGCGCCCAGGTGAGGTAATGTAATGATTGCTTCATGATGCTGTAATTTTTGACTTGGAAAATCACATACATAGTATTTAATCTTACCATTCGTGATGCCAGCGAGCACTGCATCTTCATCAGCAATTGCATCACGGGAAAAATTAAGAAGTATGGTGTCTCGTTTTAAATAGCTTATCATCTCATCATTGATGAGATGATAAGTAGAATCCATTAAAGGCACGTGCAACGAAATAAAATCACTGTGGCGCAACAGATCTTCGATACTGTGGGCTTTTTGTACCTCTGAAGAGAGACTCCAGGCTGATTCAACAGTAATTTTTGGATCATACCCCAATACTTTCATGCCAAGCTTAATGGCAGCATCTGCTACAAGCCGTCCAATTTTACCTAAACCAATGATGCCAAGCGTCCGTTTGGGCAATTCTACTCCCAAGAATTTTTTTTTGTGATCTTCAACCTGCTTGTGCAAAACTTTATCATCACCTTGCAAACTTTCCACAAAACGAAATGCAGGAATCAGATTGCGTGCTGCTATTAACATACTGGCTAATACCAATTCTTTGACTGCATTAGCATTAGCACCAGGTGTATTAAATACTGGAACACCACGGCAATTCATTTCGTTAACAGGAATATTATTGGTACCAGCGCCGGCTCGCCCAATTGCGATAACGCTTTTCGGTATATCCATGTTCAGCATATTGTGCGAACGTACCAAAATGGCATCGGGATGAGTTAAATCACTACCGATATGGTAATGATCTGAGGGAAAACGCTTCAACCCAACTGCTGAAATTTGATTAAACGTGAGGATATTAAAAATTCTTTGCGTCTGGTCAACCATAGATCTTCTCAAATTCTTTCATGAAAGAAACCAGCGCCATGACGCCTTCATAGGGCATGGCATTATAGATGGAAGCACGCATTCCACCCACAGAACGGTGGCCTTTTAACTGGAGTAATCCCTGCGCCTTGGCTTGCTTTAGAAATTCATTATCCAGTGCAGCATCTTTCAGTGTAAACGGAATATTCATCCGTGACCGGTCAGGTCTAGCAACAGGGCATTGATAGAAATCACTAGCATCAATGAAATCATAAAGCAATTTGGATTTAGAGATATTGATCGTCTCCATTGCTATTAATCCCCCCTTTTGTTTCAGCCACTCAAGCACAAGACCCATGATATAAATTGGGTAGGTAGGGGGTGTGTTATACATGGAGTGATGCTCTACATGAGTTTTATAATGATACATGGTTGGAGTACCATTTAGCGGCCTACTTAGTAAGTCCTCACGTACGATAACAACTACAAGCCCAGCTGGACCGATATTTTTCTGAGCGCCAGCATAAATGAGCCCAAACGGTGTGACATCTAGCGGTCGTGACAAAATATTGGAAGACATATCCGCTATCAGGGGAATATCAGCTCTCCCACCTTTTACTTGTGTGAGATCGGGTATCCAGTTGAACTCCACTCCGCCAATGGTTTCGTTGGGTGTGTAATGAACATAAGCACTGTCAGGGTCAATTTCCCATTTATCGAGTGTAGGGACATAGGTAAAATGCGCATCTTCTGCTGAAGCAGTGAGATGAACCGTGCAATATTTTTTTGCTTCATCAATAGATTTTTGTGACCATTGACCTGTGTTAACGTAATCAGCTTTCTTTTTTTCATGCAGAAGGTTCATTGGCACCATGGCAAATTGACTGGACGCCCCCCCTTGAAGAAAAAGTATCTTGTAATGATCAGGGATGTTCGCGAGTTCGCGTAAATCTCTTTCGGCTTTGGCAGCGATGGACATGAATTCCTCACCGCGATGACTCATCTCCATGACAGACATGCCGCTGCCATGCCAATCCAGCATTTCATCACGAGCTTGTACGAGTACTTCTTTGGGCAATACAGCTGGTCCGGCACTAAAGTTATAGGTTGTGTTCATCGGTGGATTTCTGAATTATTTCAATTTAAATCTGCGGTTTCTCAATTTCAAAGGAGGTTGATCCTATGTTTCATCAGTTTCAATCACTCTTTCGAGTCCAGCAAGCTTTTCTCCCTGATCTAGGTTAATGAGTGTAACACCCTGAGTAGCACGCCCCATTTCACGAATTTCATTGACACGGGTTCGAATCAATACACCCCCTGTTGTGATCAGCATGATTTCATCATCTGATTTGACGAGTTGTGCTGCTACCACTTTGCCATTACGTGCGCCCGTGTTGATTGCAATCATGCCCTGGGTGCCACGGTTATGGCGAGTATATTCGCTGATCGGAGTACGTTTGCCGTATCCATTTTCGGTTGCCGTCAAGACAGCTAATTCCTCGTTCTCAGCGACAAGCATTGAAATAACTTTGTGGCCAGCACCGAGCTTCATTCCGCGCACACCACGCGCACTGCGCCCCATTGCTCGAACATCATTTTCGTCGAAACGCATGGCCTTGCCGTTGTCCGAAAACAGCATGACGTCATGTTTTCCTTCGGTTAATGCGACACCGATGAGATAATCATCTTTATCGAGATCGATTGCAATAATTCCATTATTGCGTGGCCGTGAGAATTCAGACAGGGGTGTTTTTTTAACAGTGCCGAAAGCAGTCGCCATAAAAATATAACGGTTGTCATCGAATATTTTTACCGGTAATACTGCGTTGATTTTTTCATCCTTTTCCAACTGTAGCAGATTATTTATGGGTTTTCCTCGAGAAGATCGACTACCCTGAGGGACATTGTAAACCTTAACCCAATATACGCGCCCTAGGCTAGAAAAACACAGTATATAATCATGGGTGTTGGCGATGAACATATTATCAATGAAATCATCTTCTTTAGTCGTTATCGCTAATTTTCCACGACCACCACGTTTTTGAGCTCGATAATCATCCATCAGCTGTGATTTGATGTAACCCGCATGCGACAATGTAATGACGACATCGGCTGGTGCAATCAAATCTTCTGTGTTTAAATTTTGGGTATCAATAACGATTTCACTGCGACGTTTATCCCCAAATTGCTGCTTTATACTGGCGAGTTCTTCCGAAATAATAGCAGTAATTCGCAGGGGATTAGCAAGAATATCCAGAAGATCAATGATTTTATCAATGATCTGTCTATATTCATCAGTAATTTTATTTTGTTCTAAGCCGGTAAGGCGTTGAAGGCGAAGATCCAGGATGGCCTGGGCTTGTGTATCAGACAGGCGATAACCTTGATCGAATAAACCAAATTCAGCTGCTAATCCCTCTGGACGAAAAGCTTGTGCATCGATCATTGCTCGCGTGAGCATTTCTTCTACCAGCCGGGAGCGCCAAACTCTAGACATGATTGTTCTTTTAGCTTCGGCAGGTGTGGGTGCAGCTTTGATGAGTGCGATAATTTCATCTACATTGGATAATGCGACCGCTAAGCCCTCGAGCAAGTGTCCACGTTCACGTGCTTTCTTCAATTCAAAGCGGGTGCGGCGCGTCACTACTTCACGCCGATGACGCAGAAATGCTTCTAAAATCTGTTTTAGATTCAATAGGCGAGGTTGGCCATTTATGAGGGCTACCATGTTCATCCCGAAGGTATCTTGCATCTGAGTTTCTTTGTACAGATTATTCAAGACTACTTCTGGAATTTCGCCGCGCTTCAACTCAATGACGACACGCATGCCTGATTTATCAGATTCATCTCGTAATTCAGAAATTCCCTCGATTCTTTTATCACGTACTAATTCACCGATACGTACCAGTAAATTAGCTTTGTTTACCTGATAAGGTAATTCATCAATGATGATGCTGTGGCGATTACCTTTATCGATGTCTTCGAAATGCGTACGAGCTCGCATGATTACCCGACCTCGCCCAGTATGGTAACCATCTCTTATACCTGCTGTTCCATAAATAATGCCGGCTGTAGGGAAATCAGGTGCTTGAATATAATCCATTAACGCATCTATATTGACTTCCGGATTATTAAGTAACAAAAGACTGGCATCGATTACTTCTTGTAGATTGTGTGGCGGAATGCTGGTTGCCATGCCTACTGCAATTCCCGAAGAACCGTTGATGAGTAAATTGGGAATCTTCGCTGGAAAAATGAGTGGCTCTTGTTCAGACCCGTCATAATTAGGCCCGAAATCAACCGTATCTTTATCCAGATCGACAAGTAATTCATGCGCGATACGCGACATTCGAATTTCGGTATAACGCATGGCTGCGGCGTTATCACCATCAACCGAACCAAAGTTGCCTTGTCCATCGATTAACATATAACGTAAAGAAAAATCTTGAGCCATTCGGACAATGGTGTCATATACCGCGGTGTCACCATGTGGATGATATTTACCAATAACATCCCCTACAATACGCGCAGATTTTTTATAAGGACGGTTCCAGTCATTTGAGAGCTCATGCATGGCATACAGAACTCGCCGATGGACTGGCTTCAGTCCGTCCCGAACATCGGGTAGAGCACGTCCCACAATGACGCTCATAGCATAATCCAGATAGGAGCGTCGCATCTCTTCTTCGAGACTGATAGGTAAGGTTTCCTTTGCGAATTGGTTCATTTTGATGGGTTTTATCGAATTCGGAATTCAGCCCGCCTCATTCATTATTGATGGATTGAGCTGAAAAGTCTGATATGGCTATAAAAATTGATTTCCTGCTAAAACAGTTAGAGCATTAGTTATTATATTTTAGCATGTGATCTCTATTTATTTCTTTGTAAGCCTTGGCTGTAACTTAGCTAATGAAAGTATTAATAAATTTTGATGACAGAATAGAATATATTAAGACAGAATAGAATATATTAAATCTAGATTATTGAGCAGATTAAATTATCTTAACCATAAAAATGTTTTCATGTTAAAAATAACATAAAACCAAAAGGCCCCTTGAAAAAGCTTACTAAATAAGTAAATATAGATTGAGTATAAGGTAATTAACCAATTAACGGCGGCAAATGCCGCCGTATTGTTTTCTTTTTCTTCAAATTTAAATGCGAGAGTGTAGCGCTGTGTCAAACTTGATGAGTACTTATTTGCGACTTCCCGTAACTTTTATCAAAGGTGAGGGAGTCTGGTTATGGGACGATCGTGACGATTGTTATCTTGATGCTCTTTGCGGAATTGCTGTATGTAGTCTTGGGCACAGCCATCCTGAATTGACCAAAGCGCTGTGTAAACAGGCAGGGATGTTAATCCATACTTCAAATCTTTATCATATCGAAAAACAGGAATTGCTGGCTGGTAGATTGGCTGCTTTGTCGGGAATGGATAGAGTATTTTTTTGTAATTCAGGTGCAGAGGCAAATGAAGCTGCTATTAAATTGGCAAGATTGTATGGTCACAATAAAGGAATTGAATTACCTACTATCATCGTAATGGAACGGTCCTTTCACGGTCGCACTATGGCAACTTTGACTGCAACGGGTAATCGTAAAGCCCAAGCTGGTTTTGAACCTTTACTCGCTGGTTTCGTGCGTGTTCCCTATGATGATCTCAATGCGGTTGCTCAGATTGCTGATAACAATAAGCACGTCGTAGCAGTGTTAGTGGAAACTTACCAGGGGGAAGGTGGAGTCAATTTTCCGCAAATTAATTATCTGCAAGGTTTGCGTCAATTATGTGATCAGAATGGCTGGTTGTTGATGCTCGATGAAGTGCAATGTGGTATCGGCCGTACAGGAAAATGGTTTGCATTTCAGCATGGCGGTATCATGCCAGATGTTATGACGCTAGCAAAAGGTCTGGGCTCTGGTGTGCCTATCGGTGCTTGTATTGCAACAGGTGAGGCGGGAGAGGTATTTAAGCCTGGTAATCATGCCTCGACATTTGGAGGTAATCTATTGGCTTGTACAGCGGCGTTAACTACTTTGGATGTGATTGAAAAAGACCGTTTGATGCAAAATGCAGTACAAGTGGGTAATTTTATACGAGATCGGTTTAAGGAAAAACTTGCTCATTGGCTGAATGTGATACAAATTCGAGGTCAAGGGCTCATGCTGGGAATCGAACTCCCTGTGCCTTGTGGTGAGCTGATTAAGGAGGCGCTAAAACATCGACTATTGATTAATGTTACTTCGGAAAGAGTCGTGCGTTTGTTACCTGCTTTAATAATGAATCAAGCGGAAGCTGAGCAGGTAGTTGATATTTCTTCGGAGATTATTGATAAATTCTTGACAGGTCAAGCTGCGAATATAATCACGCGTGACCGACCTGGCTCATCAAATTAAATCAACTATTATATGCAAATCAAGCATTTTCTCAAGATTAACGATTTAACCCGTAAAGAACTTGAATATTTGTTCGAGCGAGCGCGTTGGATTAAAAATGAGTTCAAGCAATATCGACGATACTGGCCACTGACAGACCGGACTCTAGCGATGATTTTTGATAAGAATTCTACGCGAACGCGATTATCATTTGAGGCGGGGATGTATCAGCTAGGTGGAAATGTGGTTTATCTCTCAACTCGGGATACTCAACTTGGCCGTGGTGAACCTGTAGAGGATGCGGCGCAGGTAGTGTCGCGAATGGTAGATATAGTCATAATTCGTACTTATGAGCATAGTATAATTGAACGTTTCGCTGAATATTCTCGTGTTCCTGTTATCAATGGATTAACTGATGAATATCATCCTTGCCAAATTCTGGGGGATATTTTTACTTATATAGAGCATCGTGGAAATATTACCGGTAAGACAATTGCTTGGATTGGTGATTCCAATAATGTGTGTAATACATGGCTGCAGGCTGCAGAGATTTTTGATTTTAATGTTCATGTTTCAACTCCTCCCGGCTATGAGGTTGAGCCAGAGCGTGCTGGATTGTATAGTACTGATTATTATGAGGAGTTTTCTTGTCCGCATGATGCGGTAAAAAATGCTGATCTTGTCACTACTGATGTATGGACAAGTATGGGTTTCGAAGCAGAGGAAGAGGCTAGAAAAGATGCCTTCGCTGATTTTTGTGTTGATGAAGAAATGATGTCTTATGCCAAAAAGGATGCTCTATTCATGCACTGCTTACCCGCTCATCGTGGAGAAGAGGTGGCGGCCGAGGTATTGGATGGGCCGCAATCGGTAGTCTGGGATGAGGCAGAAAATCGATTGCATGCTCAGAAAGCGTTAATGGAGTATTTATTGTTGGGAAAAGTAAAAATTAACTAAGCGGATGCTTTAATTAATTTGTAGGGAAACTGTATTGTTGTTATGAATAAAATTAACAAGGTGGTTCTGGCTTTTTCGGGTGGATTGGATACTTCGGTCATATTGAAATGGTTGCAAGATGTTTATCAATGTGAGGTTGTGACGTTTACTGCTGATATCGGTCAAGGTGAAGAAATTGAGCCTGCGCGGGCAAAAGCACAAGGCTTTGGTATTAAAGAAATTTATATAGAAGATTTACGTGAAGAATTTGTTCGAGAGTATGTCTTTCCAATGTTTCGTGCAAATACTATCTATGAGGGTGAATATTTGCTCGGAACAAGCATTGCCAGACCACTCATTGCCAAGAGGCAGATAGAGATTGCTCAAGAAACGGGAGCAGATGCTGTTTCGCATGGCGCAACGGGTAAAGGAAACGATCAAGTTCGATTTGAGCTTGGTTATTATGCGTTGAAACCCAATATTCATGTCATTGCTCCGTGGCGTGAATGGGATCTCACTTCACGCGAGAAACTTTTGGAGTATGCGAAAAAGCATGGTATTCCCATTGAGATGAAGCAGCAAACTGGGTCTCCGTACAGTATGGATGCAAATCTATTGCATATTTCCTATGAAGGGCGTCTATTGGAAGATCCGGCAAAAGAGCCCGAAGAATCAATGTGGCGGTGGACAGTTGCGCCAGAGAAAGCGCCAGATGAACCAGAGTATCTTGACATAGAATTTGAGCGTGGTGATATTGTGGCGCTGAACCAAGAAAGGTTATCGCCCGCAGTTGTTCTCGCAAAGCTAAATCAGCTGGGCGGTAAACATGGAATTGGGCGTTTAGACCTGGTTGAAAACAGGTATGTCGGTATGAAGTCGCGTGGGTGCTATGAAACGCCAGGCGGTACCATCATGTTACGCGCTCATCGTGCCATTGAATCTATCACCTTGGATCGAGAAGTGGCGCATTTAAAAGATGAGCTCATGCCACGTTATGCAGCCCTTATTTATAGCGGCTATTGGTGGAGTCCTGAGAGAAAAATGCTGCAAACCATGATTGATGAATCTCAGCTTAATGTCAACGGTTGGGTGCGGGTGAAGCTTTATAAAGGCAATGTAGTAGTGGTTGGTCGTGATTCTAAAACGGATTCATTATTTGATCCGGCTGTTGCAACTTTTGAAGATGATCGCGGCGCTTATAATCAAGCAGATGCAGCAGGATTTATTAAATTGAATGCGCTTAGAATGCGAATTGCTGCGCAACTCAGAAAGTCATTTAAAAAATAAAAGAAAGCGGGTTGACATAAGAAATTAACGGATTGTTGTAGGGTAGAGATTTAAGGCCGAGTAAATAATCAAGGAAACATTGAGTCAATCGAAAGAAATGGCATTATTTAGCGGGAAATTAGGTTGCGAATTTAAATAATGGCTGAAATTCCTGCAGAATATGGGGTGTTTTTATAAATGAAAATCAGGCAATTTTTACCTTTCTACCTTGACATGAAACGATAAAACCCCTAAAATCCGCAGTCTTTTTAGCCTCCTCTTTTCGAATACAAAATACACGGTGAAGAAAAGAGAAATAGATTAAAAAGAAAAGGCAAGTCAAGAGATAGGTTAAAATAAAGTAGTTTGTCCATAACATTGAAATCGTGATGAAGAATAAGACAAGGGTTTAATTGAGAAATAAAATATTATTATGCCAACCATAAGTCAACTTGTAAGAAAACCGCGAAAAGCAAAGCGTGTAAAAAGTAAAGTGTCCGCACTAGAGGGGTGTCCGCAAAAGAGAGGTGTTTGTACGCGAGTTTATACAACGACACCTAAAAAGCCTAATTCTGCCTTGCGTAAAGTTGCGCGTGTAAGATTGACAAATGGGTTTGAAGTTGCAAGTTATATTGGTGGTGAAGGCCATAATTTGCAGGAGCATTCGGTGATATTGATTCGAGGCGGACGTGTTAAAGACTTGCCGGGTGTACGATATCATACCGTGCGCGGAAGCCTGGATACAGCTGGAGTGAAAGATCGTAAGAAAGCACGTTCTAAATATGGCTCCAAAAAACCTAAGGCATCATAAATAATTTTTCAGCGAAGTCTGTTAGTCGAAATGAGTGGAAGTCAATTAAAGTTAACTAGGATAGTTTGGGGTTTGTAAATGCCAAGACGCAGAGAAGTGCCAAAACGTGAAATATTGCCAGATCCGAAATATCATAATGTTGAGATATCAAAATTTGTTAACGTTTTGATGACAGGTGGAAAAAAATCGGTTGCAGAGCGGATAATTTATGGTGCTATGCAGCAAATCGAGAAAAAAACTGGAAAGGATCCGGTGGAGGTATTTACTCAGGCGATGGCAAATATACGGCCTATGGTTGAGGTAAAAAGCCGTCGTGTTGGTGGTGCAAATTATCAAGTCCCCGTAGAGGTAAGATCGGTACGGCGTAGCGCGCTTGCGATGCGTTGGCTGCGTGATGCTGCGCGTAAGCGTGGTGAGAAATCAATGGATGTGCGCCTGGCTGGTGAGTTAATGGAAGCCTCTGAAGGTCGTGGTGGGGCGGTCAAAAAGCGTGAAGAGGTGCACCGCATGGCAGAGTCAAATAAAGCATTTTCACATTTCCGGTTTTGATAGGGTTTTATAGAGAGTTTGGCTTTAATGAATATGCTTAATAGGGGCGTATCAGAAAGAGTCATATTATTAAAAATTGGTTAAATTAGTAATTTAAGAGTTTAAATTTAATGTCTAGAAAAACGCCCATAGAGCGCTACCGCAATATTGGAATCATGGCGCATATTGATGCAGGTAAAACAACTACAACAGAGCGCGTATTGTTTTACACTGGAGTATCTCACAAGCTAGGAGAGGTGCATGATGGTGCGGCTACGATGGATTGGATGGAGCAAGAGCAGGAACGCGGTATAACCATTACTTCAGCGGCAACAACTTGTTTTTGGAAAGGAATGGCGGGTAACTATCCAGAGCATCGTATAAATATTATCGATACACCGGGTCACGTAGATTTTACTATCGAGGTAGAGCGATCTCTAAGAGTATTGGATGGTGCGTGCACGGTTTTTTGTGCGGTCGGGGGAGTGCAGCCTCAAACTGAAACGGTATGGCGGCAGGCCAACAAGTATAAAGTGCCGCGACTTGCTTTTGTCAATAAAATGGATCGCTCAGGCGCGAATTTCATGCGTGTCCTGGAGCAGATTAAAACGCGATTAAAAGCTAATCCCGTACCAATTCAATTGCCGATTGGTGCAGAAGACAAGTTTGAAGGTGTCATCGATTTGCTAAAAATGAAGGCAATTTATTGGAATGACGCTACTCAGGGTACAAAATTTGAGGAGCGCGAGATATCCGAGAGCTTAAAGAGTGAAGCAGATAGTTGGCATGAAAAAATGGTGGAGTCTGCTGCTGAAGCTTCCGAGGAACTAATGAATAAGTACCTTGAAGAAGGTGCTTTGTCAATAGAGGAAATAAAGCAGGGATTGAGGGCGCGTACACTGAATAACGAAATAGTGCCGATGCTGTGTGGCTCGGCTTTCAAGAATAAAGGCGTACAAGCAATGCTGGATGCGGTTTTGGATTATTTGCCAGCTCCGACAGATATTCCGGCAATTCAGGGAACCAAGGAAAATGGGGAAAAAGATGAACGTCATGCAACTGATAATGAGCCATTTTCTAGTTTAGCATTTAAGATTGCTACCGATCCTTATGTCGGTCAGTTGATTTTCTTTCGCGTGTATTCTGGCGTGGTTACCTCAGGGGATACTGTTTATAACTCAGTAAAAGGTCGGAAAGAGAGAATTGGTCGGTTATTGCAAATGCATGCTAATCAGCGAGAAGAAATCAAAGAGGTGCGTGCAGGTGATATTGCGGCTGCGGTAGGATTGAAAGATGTCGTGACAGGAGATACGTTGTGCGATACCGAGCATGTTGTAACGCTAGAGCGAATGGAATTTCCTGAGCCAGTTATCCATGTTGCCGTTGAGCCCAAAACCAAGAATGATCAAGAGAAAATGGGCATTGCGCTCAATCGCTTGGCGCAGGAAGATCCATCATTTCGAGTTCGAACTGATGAAGAATCGGGCCAAACCATTATCTCTGGCATGGGTGAGCTGCATCTTGAGATAATTGTAGATCGCATGAAGCGCGAGTTTGGTGTTGAAGCAAATGTTGGAGCGCCGCAAGTTGCTTACCGTGAAGCTATTAAGAAGAAAGTAGAGATAGAAGGCAAGTTCATCAAGCAAAGTGGTGGTCGAGGACAATATGGCCATGTTTGGTTAAGAATGGAACCAAATGAAGCTGGTAAGGGATTCGAGTTCATTGATGAAATCAAAGGTGGGGTTGTTCCTCGTGAATACATTCCAGCCGTTGAAAAAGGGTTGCAAGACTCCTTGGGAGCGGGAGTTCTGGCCGGCTATCCGGTGGTGGATGTTAAGGTGGCGTTGTTTGATGGTTCTTACCACGACGTAGATTCTAATGAGAATGCGTTTAAAATGGCAGCCTCGATTGCGTTTAAAGACGGTATGCGTAAAGCCAATGCGGTGCTTTTGGAGCCAATGATGTCGGTTGAAGTGGAAACACCAGCAGATTTTATGGGGAATGTTGTTGGAGACTTGTCATCTAGGCGAGGCATGATTCAGGGCATGGATGATACAATGGGTTTCAAAATTATAAGAGCAGAAGTGCCTTTGGCAGAAATGTTCGGTTACTCCACGATCCTGCGTTCTGCAACACAAGGTAGAGCGACATATACAATGGAATTTAAACATTATGCTGAAGCACCCAAAAGCGTTGCTGAAGCAATTATCAATAAAAGTAAATAATTATTGAAGATAAGGATATAGCATGGCAAAGAGTAAATTTGAGCGATTGAAGCCGCATATAAACGTTGGCACGATAGGTCATGTGGATCATGGCAAGACGACATTGACGGCAGCCATTACGATGGTATTGACGAAAAAATTTGGGGGAGAGGCGAAGTCGTATGCTCAGATTGACTCTGCACCGGAAGAGCGTGCGCGGGGAATTACCATTAACACGTCTCACGTAGAATATGAGACTGATAAGCGTCATTATGCGCATGTAGACTGCCCTGGCCACGCAGATTATGTGAAAAATATGATTACCGGCGCAGCTCAGATGGATGGGGCTATATTGGTCGTATCAGCTGCTGATGGGCCGATGCCACAGACGCGCGAGCATATCTTGCTGGCAAGGCAGGTTGGCGTGCCGTACATCATAGTTTATATGAATAAAGCAGATATGGTAGATGATCCTGAATTGCTTGAGCTGGTGGAAATGGAAATACGTGAGCTCTTGTCTAAATACGATTTTCCGGGGGATGATACACCGATCATCGTGGGTTCGGCATTGAAGGCGCTGGAGGGAGATCAGAGCGATATTGGAGAGCCCTCCATATATAAATTAGCGGATGCGCTGGATAGTTATATTCCTGAGCCACAGCGAGCCGTAGATGGTGCTTTTATCATGCCGGTGGAAGATGTGTTTTCCATCTCCGGACGGGGTACGGTTGTAACGGGGCGTGTCGAGCGGGGCATTGTTAAAGTGGGTGATGAGATTGAAATAGTGGGTTTGAAGCCGACATTGAAGACGGTGTGCACCGGTGTGGAGATGTTCAGGAAACTACTTGATCAAGGGCAGGCTGGCGATAATGTGGGAATATTGTTGCGCGGTACTAAGCGGGAAGAGGTTGAGCGTGGTCAGGTGCTTGCCAAGCCTGGGAGTATATTGCCGCATACGAAATTTACCGCAGAGATATATGTTTTAAGTAAAGAGGAAGGTGGAAGGCACACGCCATTTTTTGCTGGATATCGCCCTCAGTTCTATTTCAGAACAACAGACGTTACGGGATCGATAGAGCTTCCAGCAGGCACTGAGATGGTCATGCCTGGAGATAATATTTCGGTGACAGTCAACCTTATAGCTCCCATTGCGATGGAAGAAGGATTGCGGTTTGCAATCCGTGAAGGTGGCAGAACTGTTGGTGCGGGTGTGGTGGCTAAAATTATTGAGTAGAAATATTGCCAATTAAAATAGTGATCTAATTCTAGAATTAGAATACGGATCGGCTAATCTCAGGATTAATATGCAAAATCAAAAAATACGTATTCGTTTAAAAGCATTTGACTATCGGCTTATAGATAAGTCAGCAATGGAAATTGTGGAGACAGCGAAGCGTACAGGTGCTGTTGTTAGAGGTCCTGTTCCGCTACCGACGCGAATTGAGCGATTTGATATATTGCGGTCTCCGCACGTGAATAAGACTTCGCGCGATCAATTTGAAATTAGGACACATTTACGCTTGATGGACATTTTAGATCCGACGGATAAAACAGTCGATGCTTTGATGAAGCTTGATTTGCCCGCTGGTGTTGATGTGGAGATCAAGTTGTAACTTTATAAAAGTAATGTTGAGCATAAAGTTAGTGCTAGCTTTTAACGAAGATGTTTGCAAAGGAATAAATTAATGAGCATAGGTTTAATCGGTAAAAAAGTAGGTATGACCAGGATTTTTACTGATAATGGAGATAGCTTTCCTGTAACGGTGCTGGATGTATCGAATAATCGTATTACTCAGATTAAAAAATTTGAGACTGATGGTTACAATGCATTGCAAGTAACTTTTGGAATACAGCATGCTAATCGGTTAAGTAAACCGGCTCAGGGACACTTTGCAAATGCTGGAGTGGAAGCTGGGCGTGTTATTAAAGAATTTCGTGTAAACGCAGACGAGCTAAATGAAGTTAAGGCAGGAATGAAGCTTGAATTGAACATGTTTCAGGTCGGCCAGATTGTAGATGTAACCAGTAAAAGTATAGGCAAAGGATACGCTGGAACAATTAAACGGCATAACTTTTCCTCAAACAGAGCGAGTCACGGGAATTCAAGATCGCATAACGTTCCCGGTTCGATTGGTATGGCACAGGATCCAGGGCGTGTGTTCCCAGGAAAAAAAATGTCAGGAAGACTGGGTGGTGAAAAATGTACAATTCAGAATCTTGAGATTTTGCGTATAGATATGGATAGAGAGCTCATTCATGTAAAAGGGGCTGTTCCAGGCGCCAAGGAAGAAATTGTTGTATTGCGGTCGGGTATTAAGAGTAAGCCAAAAAATAAATAATAAATTCAGAATTTTGTAGTAAAAAATAAATCGCCAAAGAATAGGGGCCAGCAGTGGAAGCTAAATGTATTGGATCTGATGGGACAACGAGTAATATATCAGTTTCGGAATCAGTGTTCGGAAGAGATTATAATGAAACACTAGTCCATCAAATAATAACCGCATATATGTCGAATGCGAGACAAGGTACTCGTGCTCAGAAAGGCCGATCGGATGTAACGAAGTCTACACATAAACTTTGGAGGCAGAAAGGTACAGGTAGAGCCAGAGTTGGCGCGGCTTCTAATCCATTGTGGCGAGGTGGTGGTAGAATTTTTCCGAGCAGCCCAATGGAGAATTTTGCTCATAAAGTCAATAAGAAAATGTATCGGGCAGGCATATGTACTATTCTTTCTCGCTTACTAAGCGAAAATAGATTGCATTTAATTGAGGAGTTTTCAGTTGATACTCCAAAAACTAAGGAGTTAATTAATAAGCTAGAAGCGCTAAATTTTAAGAATGTTTTGATTATTACAGAACAGGTTAATAATAATCTTTATTTGTCTTCAAGAAATGTGCCTATGGTAAGTGTAATTGATGCATTACACATGGACCCTATAAATTTAATAAAGCACAATGACATTCTAATGAGCCGTGAAGCATTGGTGAAAATTGAGGAAATGTTAAAATGAAATCTTCTAGTATCAGCCCTGAAAGAGCTCTGCAAATTATTCTGGCTCCTCAAATTTCTGAAAAAGCAACATTAATCGCAGAAAAAGATAATCAAATAGTTTTTCGTGTTCTACCCAGTGCAGATAAAAATGAGATTAAGGCTGCCGTTGAGTATCTGTGGAAATCTCAAAAAATAGAAGTGACAAAAGTGCAGATATCAAATGTTAAAGGAAAACAAAAAAGATTTGGCCGATATATGGGGCGGAGAGCAAGTTGGAAAAAAGCATACGTTGGCATCAAAAAAGGCCAGGAAATTAATTTTTCTGAAATAATAAAAGGCGAGGATTAAGTAATGGCTTTAGTAAAAGTTAGACCAACTTCTCCTGGGCAGCGTGCTGTTATTAAAATTGCAAATAAGGAATTATATAAAGGGAAACCTTATTCTGCACTCGTAGAAAACAAACAGAAAACTGCAGGCCGTAATAATTCCGGGCGCATTACACTACGTCATAAAGGCGGTGGCCACAAAAGAAATTACCGAATGATTGATTTTCGTCGTAACAAAGACGGAATCATCGCTAATGTAGAGAGAATAGAATACGATCCTAATCGTAGTGCTAATATAGCTTTGTTATGTTATCTCGATGGAGAAAGACGCTATATTATTGCGCCTAAGGATATAGAGATTGGTAGTAAATTGCTGAGCGGCGTTAAGGCCCCTATCAAGACTGGCAATGCAATGGAATTGCGGCACATACCAATTGGAAGTACCGTGCATTGTATAGAGTTACAACCCGGTAAAGGCGCGCAGTTGGCACGATCTGCCGGTTCTTCAGCTCAATTGCTCGCGCGAGAAGGAAGTTACACACAAATACGATTGCGTTCAGGGGAAATTCGTAGAATACATATAAATTGTAGGGCTACAATTGGTTCTGTAGGGAATGATGAGCAAAGTTTAAAATCGATTGGAAAAGCGGGTGCACAGCGCTGGCGGGGTATTAGACCAACAGTACGAGGTGTGGCAATGAATCCAATCGATCATCCACATGGTGGTGGTGAGGGGAAAACGGCTGCAGGTCGACATCCTGTAAGTCCTTGGGGATTGCCTACCAAGGGGTTCCGAACCAGAAAAAATAAGCGCACGGAAAACATGATCGTGCGTCACAGACATTCTAAGAAGGGTTAAGTTTTATGGGACGATCTGTTAAAAAGGGTCCGTTTGTAGATACCAATCTTTATAACAAAATACAAAACGCTAAAGCTAATAATGACAAGAGGCCAATTAAAACGTGGTCTCGTAGATCAACTGTAATTCCAGATTTTATTGGTTTAACTATAGCAGTACATAATGGCAGGCAACATATACCTATTTATATTACTGAAAATATGGTGGGGCACAAACTAGGAGAGTTCTCGCTTACTCGAACTTTTAAAGGCCATGCTGGCGATAAAAAGACTGCAGGATCTAAAAAATAGGAATATCAATTATGCAAGCAACTGCAATATTACCAAGCACTAGATTGTCTGAACAAAAAGGGCGCTTGGTGGCAAATCAAATACGAGGTTTAAAAGTAGCTAAAGCAATTGAGTTATTGACTTTTAGTCCAAAAAAAGGGTCAGCTATTATTCTAAAACTTCTTGAAACAGCCATAGCTAACGCTGAGCATAATGAAGGTGCTGATATCGATGAGCTGCATATATCAGAAATTATGGTGGATCGTGGAACATACCTAAAGCGATTAAGTACTCGAGCAAAAGGACGAGGCAATCGCATAATGAAACCAACATGCCGTATTTTATTAACAATTAGCGATTAAAAATTATTTGCGAAGAGCTTGGCGATAGATTATGGGACAAAAAATAAATCCTACAGGATTCCGACTTTCTGTACTAAAGAATTGGTCATCAAAATGGTTTGCACATGGTAAAAATTTCTCAAAATTATTAAATGAGGATATTAAAGTTCGAGAATATCTTCGAAAGAAATTATCTCATGCTTCTGTCGGCCAGATTGTAATTGAACGCCCTTCTAAAAATGCACGTATAACGATTTTTAGCTCGCGTCCTGGGGTTGTTATAGGCAAAAAAGGGGAAGATATTGAGATTCTAAGAAAAGAGCTCGAAAAATTGATTCGTATTCCTGTGCATATAAATATCGAAGAGATAAGAAAACCAGAAATTGATGCGCAACTGATTGCTGATAATATTGCTCAGCAACTAGAAAAAAGAATTATGTTTAGAAGAGCAATGAAAAGAGCCATACAGAACGCAATGAGATTAGGCGCTCAAGGTATTAAAATTATGAGTTCAGGGCGTTTAAATGGCATCGAAATAGCGCGTACTGAATGGTATCGAGAAGGACGTGTTCCGCTACATACATTGCGAGCAGATCTTGATTATGCTACTTCAGAAGCTAAAACAACGTATGGAATTATTGGTATAAAAGTGTGGATTTTTAAGGGAGAGCAGTTAGAGACTAGGAACCGTGACCTGACTTCAAGCACACCATATTCTTTAGCAGCAGAAGAAAATAAAAAGCGTACGGATAAAATGATTACAGAAAAGACTGCGTAGAGATAAAGTGTATAATTCTTAATGTTAATCTAATCGCAAATATAAATTCTTTCAACACATTAAAGGTTAATAAATAAAATGCTCCAGCCAGCAAGAACAAAATACCGCAAGCAGCATAAGGGGCGGAATACTGGAATTGCTACTAGCGGTAACAAAATTAGTTTCGGTGAATATGGATTGAAGGCCGTTGGCCGAGGCCGAATAACTGCTAGACAGATCGAAGCAGCGCGTAGAGCAATGACAAGGCATATTAAGCGAGGAGGAAGAATTTGGATTAGAATATTTCCAGATAAGCCAATTTCGCAAAAACCTGCTGAAGTTAGAATGGGTAAAGGGAAAGGTAATCCTGAATATTATGTATCAGAAATAAAACCAGGTAAGATGCTATATGAAATGGATGGTGTTGATGAGCAATTAGCAAGAGAAGCATTTAAGCTTGCAGCTGCCAAATTGCCAATAAAAACGCAATTTATGGTTCGTCATATAGGAAGTTAAAGCAATGAAAGCAAGTGAGCTTAAGAAAAAAACTGATGAAGAACTGAAAAATGAATTAATGTCTTTGTTACGAAGCCATTTTAATTTAAGAATTCGACACGCAACTCAGCAACTTGAAAATGTATCTCAATTAAGAAATGTGCGGCGAGATATTGCCAGGGTTAAAACAGAGCTTAATCAAAGAGTTAGAATGTCATGAATAACGATAAAAAACCTAATACCCTAGTAGGCAAAGTAGTGAGTGATAAGATGGATAAAACTATCACGGTGCTTGTTGAACGAAAAATAAAACATCCACTTTATGGTAAAACTATTATACGTTCAAAGAAAATTCATGCTCATGATGAAAATAACCAATTTAGTATGGGCAATTTAGTGATAATACAAGAAGTACGGCCATTATCAAAAACTAAAGCGTGGCGTGCAGTCAAATTATTGACTAGTAATTAATTGACAAACTGAAAATAATCATTTGTTGCATGCTCAATATTAAATTCTTTTGATGTGAAAAAGATTTAATTAGACAAAAAGATAAAACAAATTAATTTATTTATATACACGGATTAAAAAATGATTCAGCCTCAGACGATACTGAATGTAGCAGATAATACAGGTGCGCGATCTATCATGTGCATTAAAGTGCTAGGAGGATCTAAGCGGCAGTATGCTGGTATCGGCGATATTATCAAAGTAGCTGTAAAAGATGCAGCACCCCGCGGTAGAGTTAAAAAAGGTGAGGTTTATAATGCAGTAGTCGTCCGTACAGCAAAGGGGGTTCGTCGATCAGATGGATCATTGATTAGATTTGATGCTAATGCCGCAGTAATATTAAATACCAAATTGGAGCCTATTGGAACACGTATTTTCGGTCCAGTTACAAGAGAACTCCGAACGGCTCAATTCATGAAGATAGTATCACTTGCACCCGAGGTAATGTAAAAGCATTCAGGTATTAATATGAAGAAAATTAAAAAAGGTGATGAGATTATAGTTCGATGTGGTAAAGATAAAGGTAAAAGAGGCACAGTATTGCGGTATGTAACTGATAATTATATCGTGATACAAGGTTTAAATATGTTTAAAAAGCATGTAAAGCCCAATCCGACAAAAGGCACTGTTGGAGGTATTACTGAATTTGAAAAACCAATACATATATCAAATGTGTCAATTTATAATCCTACCACCAAAAAAGCGGATAGAGTTGGTATAAGATTAGATGATAATAATAAATCCCGGATTTTTAAATCTAATAAAGAGCAGGTTAGTATTTAACAAGGTATAGTCTAAATGGCCAGATTACAGGAATTTTATAATCAAAATGTAAAGCAGCAATTAATGCAGCAATTTAGTTATAAATCAGTTATGGAAGTGCCACGAATTACCAAAATAACTCTCAACATGGGTGTTGGTGATGCGACATCGGATAAGAAAAAGATTGAAAATGCGATGAGCGATCTTGAAAATATTAGTGGACAAAAACCTATTACTACAAAAGCAAGAAAATCTATCGCCACATTTAAAGTGAGAGTTGGCTATCCTATTGGGTGTAAAGTCACTTTACGCGGTAAAAGAATGTTTGAATTTCTTGATCGATTAATTAGTGTTGCTATTCCTCGTATTAGAGATTTTCGTGGAATTTCTGGAAAAGGGTTTGATGGGAGAGGGAACTATAATCTCGGAATTAAAGAGCAGATCATTTTTCCTGAAATTGAATATGAAAAAATTGATGCATTAAGAGGCATGAATATTACGCTAACAACTACAGCGAAGACTGATTTAGAAGCAAAAGCATTATTGTCAGCTTTTAAATTCCCATTTAAAAATTGAGACTGGAATGGCAAAAAAATCTCTTATAAACAGAAATTTGAAAAGACAAGCAACAGTAAAGAAATACGCTAATGTTAGACAATCTTTATTAGAAATCCTTGCTAACAGTCAAGCGAGCTTTGAAGAAAAGGATGAGGCTAGAAAAAAATTGCAAAATTTACCGAGAAATTCTAGCTTTACACGACTACGGAATCGATGTGAGCTCACTGGTAGACCAAGAGGATATTATCGGAGATTCGGATTAGGGCGGAATAAACTAAGAGAACTTGCTATGAGTGGTCAAATTCCTGGAATGATTAAAGCTAGTTGGTGAATGATTTAAACTATAACGATAATTAATACAACAAAATAGTGATCAACAAATTAAATATTAATTCAGTAAAGTTTTTATAGGTAAAAAATATGAGTCTAACGGATCCAGTAGCTGATATGTTAACCCGCATAAGAAATGCGCAATTATCTCAAAAATCCTCTGTGCTCATGAGTTCATCTCAGTTAAAAAAAGCTATCGCTGAGGTGCTTAAAGATGAAGGCTATATTGAAGATTTTCAAACATACTCAGAAAAAGAAAAAATAAATCTGGAAATCAAGCTAAAATATCACGCTGGCCATCCTGTTATAGAGAAAATATCTAGAGTTAGTCGTCCTGGATTAAGAGTATATAAATCTTGTTCTGAGTTACCTAATGTAATGAATGGATTAGGTATTGCAATAGTATCTACATCCAAAGGTGTTATGACAGAAGAAAAAGCGCGACTGAATGGAATCGGTGGCGAAGTTTTATGTATAGTAGCTTAAAGGATTAATTTAATGTCGCGAATTAGCAAGAAACCAATTCAAATACCGAATAATGTTGATTTCAGTATTTCAAATAGCGAAGTAATCGTTAAAGGTCCGTTAGGCTCTCTTCACCAACGCCTCTCTGCTGATCATATTACCATCGCGAATGAAAATAATGAATTATTCGTTAAATCAACGAATTCGACAAAACAATCTCATTCATTATCAGGAACAATGCGATCTTTAATTAATAATATGATAATTGGAGTAACTTCTGGTTTTGTGAAACGATTAAATATTGTTGGTGTAGGTTATCGTGCACAGGCGAGTGGTGATACATTAAATTTGAGTCTGGGATTCTCTCATCCTATTGCTTACAAAATGCCGAATGGCATTACAGTTGAAACACCTACTCAAACAGAAGTCGTGATTAAAGGAATTAATAAACAACAAGTTGGACAAATAGCAGCAGAAATTCGCGCATTTCGACCTCCTGAGCCTTACAAGGGTAAGGGTGTGCGCTATGCTGATGAAGTGATAACCCTTAAAGAAACTAAGAAAAAATAGTAAATAGGAAGCTCATGAAAAACCTTAAGCTATCTCGCATAAGAAGAGCTCGCAGAACACGAGTTAAAATTGCATTGCTAAAAACTTACCGGCTTTCAGTGCATCGCAGTAATAAACATATTTATGCGCAAATTATAGATGATGAAAATAGTAAAGTATTAGTAAGTGCATCAACGCTTGAGAGCGACGTTAGAAGTATCATAACGAATGGTGGCACAGTGCAAGCTGCAGAATTTATTGGTAAAAGAATAGCAGAAAAATCTAAAAACCTAGGAATTGACACCGTTGCCTTTGATCGATCCGGCTATAAGTACCACGGGCGAGTCAGAGCATTAGCTGAGGGTGCTCGAAATGGTGGAATTAAATTTTGAGATAAGGAATATTAATGTCTAAAGCTTCAAGAACACAAAACATTACCTCGGTAAATGATGAGCAGACCGATGAGCTTAAAGAAAAAATGGTCTCGATTAACCGTGTTACTAAAGTTGTGAAGGGTGGACGCATCCTGGCCTTTGCTGCGTTAACAGTAGTAGGTGATGGTAAAGGCAGAATTGGTATGGGTAAAGGTAAATCCAGAGAAGTACCTGTTGCCGTTCAAAAAGCGATGGACGAAGCGCGACGCAAAATGGTTAAAATTGAGTTAAAAAATGGTACTCTTCAACATGCTGTTGTTGGAAGACACGGTGCTGCCAAAGTATTCATGCAACCCGCTTCTGAAGGAACCGGTATAATAGCAGGTGGACCAATGAGAGCAATATTTGAAGTTATGGGCATTACTAATGTACTTGCCAAATGTATTGGATCAACTAATCCTTATAATGTTGTGCGCGCTACCATTCAAGGGCTTGAATCAATACGTACGCCTTCAATGATAGCTTCTAAAAGAAGTAAAAATCTTGAAGAGATTTTAGGAAAGCTAAAATGATAAAAGATAAGAATGCGATATTGAGGGTTAAATTAGTTAAGAGCTTGATAGGTAAAAAAAACGAACATCGTAGAATAATTGCAGGATTAGGTTTAAAACGAATAAATAGTATTACGATTTTACAAGATAGCCCCTCAATAAGAGGTATGATAAATAAAGTCTCATATTTGGTTAAGGTTGAGCAATAAATGTATTTAAGTAATATAAAATCAAATAAAGAATCGCGGAAAGCCAAAAAAAGAGTGGGTAGAGGTATAGGCTCAGGCTTAGGTAAAACAGCAGGAAGAGGCCATAAAGGACAGAAATCTCGAGCTGGCGGCTTCCATAAAGTAGGCTTTGAAGGTGGACAAATGCCTTTACATCGACGTTTACCTAAGCGTGGATTTACATCCCTCGACAATACACAAGTTAAAGAAATCAAATTATCAATCCTTGCTCAATCCTTTAATGAGATTAATGGAATAGACGACTTGAAAAAGGCTCGGTTAATAGCGAATTCGATACAAACGGTGAAAATATTATTTGATAAGAAAATAAATACAGCATTAGTGATTAAAGGATTGGCTGTATCAAAAAATGCAAAAGAAGCTATAGTTAATGCTGGTGGCAATGTTGATTAATTAAAGGAATAGTTTTGGCTGCAAATAAATTTAATAAAGATGTGAATAAATATTCGGATTTGAAACGAAGACTCTGGTTTTTGTTGTTTGCACTCATCGTTTACCGAATTGGAGCTCATGTGCCTGTTCCTGGAATAGATCCAATTGTTCTGAAAGATTTATTCGATACCCAAGAAGGCGGCATATTAGGTATGTTTAATATGTTTTCCGGCGGAGCCTTATCACGTTTTTCAATATTTGCATTAGGAATAATGCCTTATATTTCAGCATCTATTATAATGCAATTAGGGACGATTGCTATTCCATACCTTGAGTCGCTTAAGAAAGAGGGGGAGTCTGGAAGAAGAAAAATAACACAATACACTCGCTACGGCACGGTAGTTCTTGCATTGGTGCAAAGCTATGGAATATCAATCGCTTTACAGTCTCAGGCTGGATTAGTAATAGAACCAGGGATATTTTTCGTAATAACAACTGTTACTACATTGGTAACAGGTACCATTTTTCTCATGTGGCTTGGCGAGCAGATTACTGAACGTGGAATCGGCAATGGAATATCACTGATCATCTTTGCTGGAATAGCGGCTGGCTTACCTGCAGCTATTGGTGGTACGCTAGAATTAGTTCGAACAGGTGCTATGCATTTTCTAGTTGCTTTAGGAATATTTATAGCGGTCATTGCTGTAACAGGATTCGTTGTTTTTGTGGAACGTGGACAAAGAAAGATTTTGGTAAACTATGCGAAACGGCAAGTAGGGAAACAAGTTTTTGGAGGGCAAAGTTCACACTTGCCGTTAAAATTGAATATGGCGGGTGTAATACCTCCAATATTTGCCTCTAGTATTATTTTATTTCCCGCTACGATGGCAGGTTGGCTGTCAACTGATGAATCAATGACTTGGTTAAAAGATATAAGCGGTGCTTTATCTCCAGGTCAGCCGATGTATGTTATTTTATATGCTGCGATGATTATGTTTTTTTGTTTTTTCTATACAGCGCTTGTTTTTAATCCAAAAGAAACAGCAGATAATCTTAAAAAGAGCGGAGCGTTTATTCCCGGTATTCGTCCAGGCGAGCAGACAACGCGTTATATTGAAAAGATCATGCTTAGACTTACACTTGTTGGAGCTATGTATGTGACGCTTGTCTGCTTATTGCCTGAATTTTTGATATTGAAATGGAACGTACCTTTTTATTTTGGTGGTACTTCTTTACTTATAATAGTTGTTGTAACAATGGATTTTATGGCACAGGTTCAATCACATGTTATGTCAACCCAATATGAAAGCTTGCTTAAGAAAACTAGTTTTAAAACTAGCCCTTATATATCGCGTTAGAATGTGGTCATAATAATGGCAAAAGAAGAAACAATTCAAATGCAAGGCGAGATACTCGAAACGCTGCCAAATGCTACATTTAAAGTTAAACTGGAGAATGGTCATATTGTGTTAGGCCATATATCAGGGAAAATGCGCATGAATTATATACGTATATTGCCTGGGGACAAAGTGACTGTAGATTTGACTCCCTATGATTTAACTAAAGCTAGAATTACTTTTAGAACTAAATAAAATCAAGCTCTTAAATAAACATTATTCAATTAAAAAGGAAACATCAATTGAAAGTATTTGCTTCTGTAAAGAAAATATGCAGAAATTGTAAAATAATTAGACGCCAAAGGGTTGTAAGAGTTGTTTGTATTGATCCCAGACACAAACAACGACAAGGTTAATATTTAAGCATTGGCTAATAAAATAATATTCAAGGTGAGTAAATGGCGCGTATAGCCGGAGTTAATATACCTAATCATCAACACGTCAAAATTGCTTTAACGGCAATTTATGGAATCGGCAATTCAACTTCACAAAAAATATGTAGTGAATTGGGGATTGAAGGTTCCATTAAATTAAAAGATATATCAGAAGCCCAATTAGAGCAAATACGCGAAAAAGTTGCCAAATATACTGTTGAGGGTGATCTTCGACGTGAAATATCGATGAATATTAAAAGATTAATGGATCTTGGCTGTTATCGCGGATTGCGACATAGAAGGGGTTTGCCTGTAAGAGGACAGCGTACGAGAACGAATGCCCGTACTAGGAAGGGACCGAGAAGATCTGCAAGTACACGATAATCATCTATAAATATTGATTCTAAGGTAATAATTTAATGGCAAAGGTTCAATCTAGATTACGAAAAAAAGTTAAGAAAAATATTGTTGAAGGGATCGCACATATACATGCTTCATTTAATAATACAATTGTTACGATTTCCGATAGACAAGGTAATGCTTTATCATGGGCAACCTCAGGAGGAGCGGGATTTAAAGGTTCACGAAAAAGTACTCCTTTTGCTGCTCAAATTGCTGCTGAACAAGCTAGCAAAATTGCACATGAATATGGAATTAAAAATTTAGAAGTACGTATAAAAGGACCTGGGCCGGGTAGGGATTCAGCAGTCAGATCGTTAAATGCTGCTGGCTTTAAAATTACTAGTATCTCCGATGTTACCCCTGTACCCCATAATGGATGTCGACCACCAAAAAAACGTCGAATTTGAGAGGAATATTTAGTGGCTAGAATTCTTGAACCAAAGTGTCGGCAATGTCGTCGAGAAGGTGAAAAATTGTTCTTGAAAGGTGATAAATGCTTTTCAAGTAAATGTGGAATTGAAAGAAGAAATTACCCTCCAGGCCAACATGGTCAGAAAAAGAGTAGAATTTCGGATTATGGATTGCAATTAAGAGAAAAACAAAAAGTTCGTCGCATTTATGGATTACTTGAACGGCAATTCCGAATTATTTACAAAAATGCTGACAGAATGCGTGGTGTAACTGGTGAAAATTTGTTACAAATGATAGAGAGTAGATTAGATAATGTGGCCTATCATATGGGATTTGGATCTTCAAGATCTGAATCTAGACAAGTTGTGCGACATAACTGTATATTAGTGAATGGGCATCGAGTTAATATTCCGTCCTATCAAGTTTCGCCTGGAGATATTATTGAAGTAGCTGATAAGGCTAAGAATTATCTTAGAATAAAATCATCTCTTCAATCTGCTGAACAACGCGGCTTTCCTGCATGGTTGGATGTAGATGTCAAAGCTATGAAAGGTACATACAAAATGAAACCGGAAAGATCTGAGTTATCATCTACTATTAATGAGTCTTTGATAATTGAGTTATATTCAAAATAATTAATTTTATATCTTTCTAGTTAAGGATTTATACATGTCGAGTAGCCCGTATCTTATACCTAGAATAATAGAGGTCCAGAATATTACTCCTGTCTTGGCTAGAGTGATAATGGAACCATTCGAGCGTGGGTATGGTTATACATTGGGTAATGCATTACGAAGAGTTTTACTGTCCTCAATGCCTGGATCTGCAGCTACAGAAATTCGAATAGCCGGGGTGGTACATGAGTATTCTACGCTTGAAGGCGTACAAGAAGATGTTATTGATATTCTTCTGAATCTCAAAAATATCGTTTTTAAACAGCATAGCAATACAAAATCTGTATTAACATTGAAAAAGAATATAGATGGACCAGTTACTGCTGCAGATATTGAGAGTACCCATGATGTTGAGATTGTGAATCCTGATCACGTCATTGCGCATATCGTAAAGGGTGGAACTATTGATATGCAAATTATCGTTGAAAAAGGACGCGGTTATGTTCCCGCTAATGTAAGACGTTCGGCAGATATGGATACTCAAGTTGGCAGCATATTATTAGATGCCTCTTTCAGTCCAATCAAAAAGATTAGCTATTCTGTTGAAAATGCACGCGTAGAGCAGCGTACTGATTTAGATAAATTAATAATTGATATTGAAACAAATGGATCTGTTGATCCTGAAGAAGCAATTCGATATGCTGCAAGAGTACTTGTAGATCAATTGTCAGTTTTTGCTGAGCTTGAAACCACTCCTCTTCCTAAAGAGCAGCCTAAAATACCGCAAATTGATCCGATATTACTACGTCCAGTTGATGATTTAGAACTTACTGTGCGTTCAGCAAATTGCTTGAAAGTAGAAAATATTTACTATATCGGAGATTTAATACAACGTACTGAAGCTGAGCTACTCAGAACGCCGAATTTAGGAAGAAAATCACTTAATGAAATTAAGGAAGTGTTAGCAGCTCGAAATTTATCTTTAGGTATGAAATTAGAAAATTGGCCACCGGCTAATCTAGAAAATCAGGGAAAGGAAACTGGTCATGCGTCATAAACATGGACTTAGAAAACTAAATCGCACCAGTAGTCATAGATTGGCGATGTTTAGGAATATGGCTAATTCACTATTACGCCATGAAATAATTAAAACTACTTTGCCAAAAGCAAAAGAGTTGCGCAGAGTTGTTGAGCCCCTTATAACAATAGGAAAAGACCCTACTGTTATAAATAAAAGAATAGCTTTCAACCGGTTGCGGGATCGCGACATTGTTGTTAAATTATTCTCTGATCTGGGAACTCGTTATAAACTGCGAAATGGTGGATATCTTCGAATTTTAAGATATGGATTCAGGAGAGGCGATAATGCACCTATGGCGATAGTAGAACTCGTAGATCGACCACAGGATGCTGATATATCTGCTACTCCAAAAGAAGAATAAAACTAATTTAAGTCTAAAATGTTTGATTTTAGACTTAAATACATATTGTTAGAATATGATTAGGCTACTCGATCAAGTAGTCTTTTTCATATGAGATTAGATCGCCTTGTGTTCTCTGCCAATCATGGTATCTGCTTCCCAGTAATTAACCATTCTCCTCGGTTTGCTATCTCAGGAAATCTATCAATATCTACCCGGTTGTGGATGTGCTTACGGCTGCATGTGATGCCACCATAGCGTTTGTGATATTTCTTCGCATGGTGGCGTAAATTCAGGTGCAGCTGGTCACCTTCCGCCCGTTTAACCTTTAAGATATACTGGTAGATGGTTTCATGGCAGATACTGGCCCAGCCTTCCCGTTTCAACCTGCCACTGATCTGCTCGGGACTCCACTGTTGCCGAAGCATCACGTTAATAAAATCCCCTAGCTCCATTGTCTATTTTAATGGCTTTGGGTTTGTCTGTGTATGGCGTTGTTTGGCCTTCCTGTCGCGTGCATATGATAATAGACGTGCATCACCGTGTTTCGTATAAGTTCTTGACTAAGGGGATTGAGCACGATTCATCCTAAATTCTTCTGTTGGAATTTAAATTCTATCAACAGTTCCTGGCCAAAAATATTAACTTCTCCTAAGTTATTGTAAACAAGCTGAAAGCTAGATGTGACAATACTTTGAGAAGATTTTGATTATTTTATTAAAATCTCACCTGATTGGTGATGCCATAAATCTCTCAAAGTGCCTTAATCAGTAGGTTCTTAAGCAGTTTAAAAGATTTCAACTGAGGAATTTAGGCTCATATGCCGTGCTATCCGATTCCGCGAATCCTCCTGTTTCAGACGTATTCCAATATAATTTCTCAGTCTCAGTAAGAGTAAGCTATACATAAGCCATAATTACTCCCGTCAGTTATATGTTGGAATGCCTTTTACCATTCCTTGCTTTTGACTGCCTCCGTTGGAAAGATCCCGGTCTGATAAACGAGCTATGTGAAAAATTTTAATTACTCTTTATCAGGAATCAGAGCCAATTGTTTAGGGTCATTTATGCGGTTACCTCCTGATAAAAAATTATCTGAACTAACAATCCTCTTGCCAAGTTTCTTTTCTAACGTTCTGGCAGCACCTCCAGCAATTTTGCCACCAGCTTTAGCTGCTTCTGCATTTTCATTTAACCCTTGTGCATCTGAGGAAACGGCAATAGCGGTAGTTGATTTTTCACCAAGCATAGTAAATATTAATTCTAAGTCAGTCATATGATCTCGTAGTCTATGATTCTTTAGCCCTTTTACTTTCTTGTGTGTAGAAACGTCAATACCAAAAGTCTCACAGGAAATAATATTGGTTAAGTACCCGTATTCTTTATCCTGCACACCTCTATTCTTCCATTCATTAGTTAATTCTTTGCGAGTTACTATTGATCTAATCCTTGCATCAATCCAATCTTCTGTTCGCCCTTCTATTTGCCATTGGAGAATAGCTCTTTTGACTCCAATTTCTGGATTTTGTATTTCTTGTATTCGCTCATATCCAACTTTAGCCAGCCACTTCTTAAAAGGTTCGGCTTTTTTTGATGGAATTGACTGTACTATTCTAAAAAGGGTTTCAACATTCACTACTTCTGTAGAGTAATACTTTCCATCAGATGCCTTCATTTCCAGTTTTATGATTTTATTAGAAAGCTCATAAAGCTCTTCTTTTTTAAAAAGCTTTGATTTTAAATTTGTCCAATATTTACTCGGTCTATCTGTTTCTGTGATGGCTTCGATTACATCAACTATAGAAAAATGCCACTCATTTTCATGAAATACCTGTCTAATTTCTTTATTTTTAAATAGAACTAACTGTTCCTCTCCCTCTTTAATAATTTTGGTATTTTCATCTTTCTTATTAACTTCTTTTTTTGTAACTTTTGCAATACGCTTTATTGCCTCATCCATTGGCATATCAAGGCCGAAAGATTTTTCATATTTCTTATCCTCGCTCATTGGATCAACTCCTTATATGTGATGCGCCTGTTTGTATGTGATAAAAGTCGTTAAACTTTTGTATCTTCATCCTGTTTATCAGGTCATTAAGTCAATGAGAAGATTGTACAAGATTAAAATATGATCACCCTCTTAATTATCAAATAAGAGCAATCTTTTCTGTTTGATCAGCACCTCTATACGGACAAATAGCCGGGTCAGCACGAAGACCGGCGGGGAATGGTTGAGCAGAGCGCGCGTATCCGTGTTTGCGAAGGCGATACCTTGACCATCAGGCAACATCAAGGGATACTGGTCACTCTGGCAGAGTTGAAATCGCGTCATAGCGGGTTGACTACCAGCCAAACATGCTGAAGGGCTAATAGAAAGGACCAACAATTTACTGCTTTCCCACCAGCATAGATGTCATACTGAAATATTGTGCGTTAGCAACGAATTTGCAGGATAGGAAGTGATATCATCTCAAAGCTGGAAGCAGCCATCTACCTTGCACATCCCGACCATTCATAAAAGGAAGAAAAAAGTTGCCCATCAAATTTGGGTCAACATGATTAAAAATTGGATAAACTGGGGGTTAAATGGATTGTCTAATTTTTAGCCAGCAAAATTTTTTAGGCATATTCTTTGGCATAGAAAATTTATTTAATTAATAATTTTCTATTATAATCAAGATATTGATTATAAATGGTGGTGCCCAGAAGAGGACTCGAACCTCCACACCCGAAGGCACATGGACCTGAACCATGCGCGTCTACCAATTCCGCCATCTGGGCAATACTCCTAACCAAGTGATTAGGAGCAACTCGTGATTCTATAGGAAACAGTCATTTTGTCAATCAACAAGAAAATTAGAAAGAGCCAGCTACGTAAACATGATCCTTTTATCGAGCGCGAAAGCGAGCGATATGGCACACCTTTGCCAAGTCGAGAGTTCATATTACAAGTACTTGAAGAACAAGGCATACCTGTAAGCGAAACAAAATTACGTAAGCTGTTGGATATAACCCCAAAAGAAACTGAATTTTTTAATAGGCGATTGGCAGCTATGATTCGTGCCGGCCAAATCATGCTCAATCGCAAAGGGGATATTTGTGTCATTGAAAAACTTGAACTGATCAGAGGAACGGTACAAGGACATAGTGATGGCTATGGCTTCTTGATTACCGATAATGGCGGGCCTGATTTATATGTTAGTGCCAAAGAAATGCACAAGGTGCTTGATGGTGATCGTGTCATCGCGCGAGAAATTGGTATAGACCGTCGTGGTCGTAGTGAATGTGAAATCGTGGAAGTGCTTGAACATGTCAACACACACTTAATAGGAAGATTCTATACCGAGTGTGGTATTTTTTTCGTAGTTGCTGAAAACAAGCGTATTAGCCAAGACATACTGATTCCTCGTGAAGCTACTATGAAGGCTAAGACTGGTCAGGTTGTAATGGTTCAAATTGTACAACAACCTGATATCCATACCAAGCCTATTGGCCATGTTCTTGAAATTCTGGGTGAATACACTTCACCTGGCATGGAAATCGAAATCGCATTACGTACACATGACTTACCCTATGAGTTTACATCTGAGATAGAGAAAATCTCTGCCAAATTTCCCAAAAAAGTACTAAAAAAGGAGCTTACCAAGCGAAAAGATATCCGTCATTTACCTCTTGTTACAATCGATGGTGAAACCGCGCGTGATTTCGATGATGCAGTTTACTGTGAACGGGATGGAAAAGACTATCGGTTATATGTCGCCATCGCGGATGTCAGTCATTACGTGCATGATGCTGATGCGCTAGACCAAGAAGCATACAAAAGGGGTAATTCGGTATATTTTCCACAACGAGTGATTCCGATGTTACCAGGAGTACTCTCCAATGGTTTATGTTCGCTTAATCCGCATACGGATCGTCTTAGTATGGTATGCGAAATACAGTTAGCTACAAATGGTGAATATGTAGATTATCTATTTTATCCAGCAGTCATGCACTCACATGCTCGTCTTACATACAACCAAGTTGCAGCGATGCTGAATAAGCCCAAAGAGCCCGATACCGAGCCATATACCGAACTACTACCGCACATTCAGTTACTTTATAAAGTATATCAAATTTTGCAGAAAGCACGCAAGAAACGTGGAGCCATTGATTTTGAAACAATTGAAACCCAAATGATCTTTAACGATCAGGGCAAGATTGAGCAGATACTACCGGTACAACGTAATGTGGCGCATCGCCTGATAGAAGAATGTATGCTGGCAGCTAATGTCTGTGCCTCAGATTTTTTGCAGAAACATAGGCACCCCGTTTTGTATCGTATCCATGAGGGCCCAGCACCAGAAAAATTAGAGGCACTACGAGATTTTCTTAAAGAATTTGGCTTGCAGTTAGGAGGAGGGAGTGAACCACATGCCAAAGATTTTGCTAAAGTTTTAACTAAAATCAATGGTAGAGCCGATGCCCAATTATTACAGACTGTGATGTTGAGATCGTTGCGACAAGCGATATATAGTCCTGAGAATATGGGCCATTTTGGATTGGCTTATGAAGCCTATACTCATTTCACTTCACCCATTCGGCGCTACCCTGATTTACTAGTGCATCGCGCAATCAAAGCAGTTCTAAGTAGCGATACTTATTCACCATCGGTTGGCGGCTGGCATGAGCTGGGTAAGCATTGCTCAATGACAGAGCGTCGCGCTGATGAAGCGACACGTGATGTTGAATCGTGGCTTAAATGCTTTTATATACAGGATAAAATTAATGATTGCTTCGATGGTGTTATCAGTGGTGTCACTGCCTTTGGTTTATTTGTTGCACTTGATCAAATTTATGTGGAAGGATTAGTCCATATCTCAGAGTTGCCCAGCGATTACTTTCATTTTGATAGCACTAAACACATGTTATATGGTGAACGCACTGGAAAAAAATATCGCTTGGGTGACCGTTTACATGTCAAACTTGTAAGAGTTGACTTGGAAACCCGCAAAATAGACTTTGTTCTTGCTTGAAAAGCAAAAAAATCATAAAACTCAAATTTTCTGGCTCTATATGAATTTTAGTGGATGCGAGCAAGGAACACCCATGATTAATGGAAACTATCACTAGAAGCGTACGATTCTTTCAGATAATTGTTTAGGATAGAGCATTTACAACAATTCTCCTGAGCGAGCGACAAACACATGTCTCAGACACGACATATTTTTGGATTTCATGCCATTATGAGCCGTTTACGGCAGAATCCGGACAGTATCAAAGAAATCTATATCGATTCAGCGCGACATGACCAGCGTGCACGCGATCTATGCAAACTTGCTGAAACCAAAAATATTCGGTTAATGGTTTGCGATAACACGAGGCTGGCTAGAATGGTGGGCATCACTCACCATCAAGGTGTCGTGGCTAACATCATGGTCACTCAGAGGTACGTCACCATTGAAGATATCTTGGAGGCAGTAAATGAACTCCCTTTGCTCCTAATATTAGATGGCATCAAGGATCCACACAATTTAGGAGCATGCTTGCGTGTTGCTGATGCATTAGGGGCGCATGCTGTCATTGCACCTAAAGATCGCTCCGTAGGATTGACGGCTACAGTGCATAAGGTTGCTAGCGGTGCCGCTGATACTGTACCTTTTGTTACCGTCACCAACTTAGCTCGAACTTTACGTGAACTCAAAGAACAAGGTATCTGGGTTATCGGCACTGCGGCTGAAGCGACTGATCTCCTTGAGAGTATTTCACTTAATGGTCCTATAGCTTGGGTATTAGGTGCAGAACACGAGGGCATGCGTCGCCTGACAAAGGAAACATGTGATCAACTGGTACGTATTCCAATGGTCGGCAGTGTTGAAAGCCTGAATGTATCAGTGAGTGCTGGGATTTGCTTATTCGAGACTTTCCGCCAGCGATCAAGAAAAGTTTGATTAATAGGTAAAGGTGATAATTTTTAGTTTTTCTGAAGAAGCTAGGTTTAATTTTGATTAGGAGGTTCATATCTCTTGAGACGCGTTAAAGGCATCTCGATTTATACATTAGTCGTATTTTTCGCTTCTTTTATTTATTTTGTGTATCCTACTCGGTTTATCCACTATTGAAGAAACAGAAACATTTTTGAACGTGGTTCTTGACAAGAGTATTTATGCTCTAGTCATGGGGTTGACCTAAAAATTTACGGAAAGATTCCTGCGCAGCTTACCTATTAACGTGAGTTCGACATAAGAAAAGCTGTAAAAGAAACCTGAATTCCTTATGATGAAATGGTTTTGCAAAAGAATTTCATCATGAGAGGAGTCAGATTTCCATGGATACTACAACGATTTTTTGTGAGAGTGACGAATTTTGTAAAGAGTTTGAGCCGCAATGGGAGCAGCACTTATTAGAGTCATCGCTGAAACAGCGTCGGCGGCAAGGAGCGCTGTGTCTAAGCGAAATCATGACCATCATGGTCGGGTTTCATCTATCCGGGTACCGGACGTTTAAACACTATTACCTGAATTACGTGTTGAGGTATCAGCGCGATTATTTTCCAGGGTTGGTGAGCTATAACCGCTTTGTGGAGCTGTTGCAAGGTAGCCTGGTGCCTTTGTGCTGTTTTCTGACCAGTCGCTTTGGGCAATGTAGTGGGATCAGTTTCATTGATTCGACTAAGATTAGTGTGTGCCATAATCGCCGTATTGGGTCTCATCAAGTAATGGCAGGGTTTGCTGCCCGGGGAAAGACCAGCATGGGTTGGTTTTATGGATTCAAGCTGCACCTGGTCATTAATGACCAGGGAGAATTGCTAGGGGTAAAAATAACGGCGGGCAATGTGGATGACCGTGACCCGGTACCAGAGGTGACCCGCTCCTTGTTTGGCAAACTCTTCGGTGACCGGGGCTACATTTCGCAATCACTCTTTGAGCAACTCCGCGAGCAAGGTGTGCAGCTCATCACCAAAGTACGCAAGAACATGAAAAACAAGCTGTTGCCGTTGTTTGACAAGCTGCTGCTACGTAAACGTTCGATCATTGAGAGCGTCAATGACCAATTGAAGAATATCTCGCAAATCGAGCACTCCCGCCATCGCAGCCCAGTTAACTTTTTTGTTAATCTGATAGCCGGATTGGTGGCTTACACCTTTCGCGAGAAGAAACCCTCACTTAATATCAGGCTCCCTCAAGCTCTTCCAGTCGTGATTTGATGATTCTTATGTCGAACTCACGTTATTAGCTAAATAAACAACTAAAAATAGCGCCAGATAAAAGACGATTAGAGCAAAAGATGCAGATGAGTTTGGGCTCAATAGAATTGACGCAATGTCTAAGGTAAGACAAGGTACTGATGAAGATTGATGCACTGATTGATTGGTAGAAGTTACGACTAAATCTTAGAGGTTAATACAAGCACGAACTATCGAATGGTGGAGGATAAGAGCCGTTTGACGCACTGATGATGTTCAAAGCGATCCTTGCTTTTTTATGGCATAGTTTGTGGGATGTTGCATTGGAACAGGCGCTGTGCGTGCGGATTAATTTTCTCCATTTTTGGGACAGCTAAACGCTTATTCGGAATGGAGCGCCAGTTATTTTAGAACGGTAAAAATCAATGCTCAAATTTTGGTGAGAAATAATGGCATGAATCTGAAAAAAATCTGTTAATAAAATTTTCGTAGATGAATCTCAAGATGAGTAGTCCGCCCTAATACAGCATAAGGATAAAAAACTGCGTTAAAAAAGGTAAAAATTCACTTTTTCTGACAGAAAAAGTGAATAAAACTATTATTTGGAAATTTTCTTCCCCACTCACTAAACAAAATTTTCAGAGTTGTGTAAAGGTCTTTAATAGAGATGAAGTAAATGAGCATCGCGGGCATTCAATCCAACCGAGGTGACGGTTATCAAACACTAGTATAGCATGTCCCCTATAAATTGATTATAATTTACAGATGACCTATCCGATATTATTTCGCCGTAAAGTATTATCCGTTCGTGAGAAGGAGAACCTCTCAATGGCGCAAGTGGCCAAGCGTTTTGGTATAGGTGTGGCCAGCGTGATGCGTTGGATCAAAACTCCCGATCCCAAGACCACCCGCAACAAACCTGCCACCAAGATCAACATGGAAATGTTGGCGCAGGACATCAAGAATTATCCGGACGCGTATCAGTACGAGCGCGCCAAACGGTTGGGTGTCAGCAAGCAAGGCATTAACCATGCTTTAAAGCGTCTGGGCGTGACTTATAAAAAAAAGCCTGTGTCACCCCAAAGCCAGCGAAAAAGAGCGGCGTATCTTCCAGCAAAAAATTGAAGACTATGAGCGAGCAGGCCGCGTTATCGTCTACCTTGATGAAAGCGGCTTTGCGCACGACATGCCACGCACGCATGGCTATGCGCCAGTGGGTGAGCGCGTCCATGGCGTAAAAGACTGGCATGCACGAGGTCGAACCAATGTGATTGGCGCTCTCATCGGAAAGACGCTGCTGACCATAAGTCTGTTCATCGCCAATATCACCGCTGACATTTTCTATGCGTGGATAACGCAGGACCTTTTGCCTAAACTTCTGCCCGCTTGCGTGATTGTCATGGACAACGCAACCTTTCATAAACGGCAGGATATCCAAACCGCCATTGCCAATGCCGGGCATACACTTGAATACCTGCCGCCTTATTCCCCTGACTTAAATGACATTGAACCCAAATGGGCTCAGGCCAAAGCCATCAGAAAAAAGGAAGGTTGTTCCATCGAGCAGCTCTTTGCCGCTTATGAAATTTAAATCATTTTATATGGGATCTGCTATAGCATTTGATTGGGCATTAACTGTATTATCCGACCCTGACTTTCACTGGATTGAGGTTGATTCTGTATCGTGTCCAGTTGACGATGTAGTAATCGGAAAAGCTGACGGCACTCTGATTTGTTGCCAATGTAAAAAAAAACCAAACCCATTTCAAATCTTGGACAATAGCAGACCTTTCAGATGAGTTAGAAAAAGCTTCATGTTTATTGGCTTGCAAAAAGAATGTGAAAGTTCGTTTCTATTCACGTAGCCCTTTTGGCGAATTAGCAAAGCTGCGCGAATATGCCGCTACTCAAGCAGATGAAGCACACTACCTCGCAAATTTAAACAAAGGACATCGAGAAACTAACGCAGAGTTAGCGGTGAAACTTAGCTTGCATGCACCCAATCTTTCAACCTATGAGTTCCTGAATCGAACTACGTTTGAAACCAGTCCAGAACTAGGCCGTATGGAAAGCTTGCTATATGAGCGTTTACGCTTTATAGCTAGTAATCCAAGAGCCGCTTACGATACTCTTTGGAAAAACATCGATCAACTCGGAGCGCGTCTAGATAGTAGCAACCTGACGTGTTCAAGTAAAATCGGACACCTCAGTTAAGCTGCTTTTATCGATTCTGCTGCTTCTGCTTCATATTGATTCGGACTTTTGTAATCCAGGTATGAATGCAGTCTTTGGTTGTTATAAAACACGGCGATATACTGCAAAATATCCTGCTGTGCTGCATGGCGGGTTTGGTAATGCCGCCATTGGCAGCGTTCCTGCTTGAGGCTGCCAAAGAAACTTTCCGCAACCGCATTATCCCAACAATTTCCCAGACGACTCATGCTGCCAATAAAACCGTATGCTTTCAGTAGATTGCGGTATGCTTTACTAGCATACTGCGACCCACGATCCGAATGCACGATCAGGCCAGGCGGTGGCCGGCGTAGCCAGATCGCCATTCGTAATGCATCACAAACCAGTGTTGCTTTCATCCGTGAGCTCATACTCCAGCCCACCACCTTTCGGGAGAACAAATCGATAACAATCGCCAGATACAGCCAGCCTTCCTGAGTCCAAATGCAGGTAATGTCGCAAACATAGACTTGATCCGGTCTGGCAACCGTAAATTGCCGATTCAATTGGTTCTCAAACACTGGCAACGGGTGATTGCTGTCCGTCGTCACCTTGTATTTCTTCCGGTGTTTCACTTGTATCCCGGCTTCTTGCATTAGTCTTCTCGCCTTCCAGCGACCAACCCGATAGCCCAAGGCACTTAGCGCTCGCTTCATCCTGCGACTGCCATAGGTATAATCGCATGATTTTGCAATATTCTGCACAGCATTAAGTAGTTGCCTGTGGTGTAGATCATCCGGGCAATTGCAGCAGCGTTGTTCATAGTCATGAGTCAAGCACTGCGACTGACACCCAATAGCCGGCACATGAGGCCGACCGGGTAGGTCTTTTTCTTTTGGGTGATGAACGAATACTTCACTTCGTTTCTTTCGCGAAAAAGACCGCCGCCTCCTTTAGTATAGCAGATCCCATATAAAATGATTTAAATTTCATAAGCGGCAAAGAGCTGCTCGATGGAACAACCTTCCCTTTTTCTGATGGCTTTGGCCTGGGCCCATTTGGGTTCAATGCCATTAAAGTCTGGAGAATAAGACGGTAGTATTCAAGCGTATGCCCGGCATTGGCAAAGGCGATTTGGATATCCTGTCGCTTGTGGAACATCGCCTTGTCTATGACGATCACGCAAGTGCTGACTCCCAGCCGTTTGATGCGCTCGTACTGATACGCGTCCGGATAACCTATGACGTCCTGCGAACATCTCCATGTCGATCCTGGTTGCATTGCAGGTTTGTTGCGGGTTGTCTTGGGGGATCAGGAGTATTGATCCAACGCATCACGCTGGCCACACCTACGCAAAAACGCTTGGCCACTTGCGCAATTGAGAGGTTCTCCTTTTCACGAACGGATAATACTTTACGGCGAAATAATATCGGATAGGTCATCTGTAAATTATAATCAATTTATAGGAGACATGCTATATTTGCCGCTCAAGCTTTAATTGCTTGTTTTCTAGTTTAAGCCGCCGGATTTCTTCCTGCTCCGGTGTCAGTTTCCCATTACCGCGGAATGCCTGACCATTAGTATCCGCCTGGCTTTCCCTGATCCATCGCCCAAGCATGTTAGCCCTGATTTCCAGGTTTCTGGCAGCTTCTGCTATCGTTAATCCCTGATCCAGTACCAAGCTGATTGCATCCAGCTTGAATTCCTTTGTATAGTGTTTCCTAGGTTCCATTTCATCCTCCAATTAAGACTATTTTCTCTTAACTGGAGTGTCCGGGTCTATTAGACCATATCAACCTATTCACTTCCCTCCAGCATCGCCTTACAAAGGATGACCTTAAAGCCTTCCTTCAGCAGGCAGGCGCCATGCTAGCTCCAAGCATACATATTGAAGAGATTCGAGTTTCGTTTGCTAGCACCTCTGCTATCGGTAGATCATGGCAGCGAAGCACTGCGGGTCAGTGCATTAATCGTTCTATTGTTAGCGAATTACTCGAAGCTATTAATGCTGGAAAACGCACTATCTTACTTACGGGCCTACCTGGCTCAGGTAAAACCTGTGCGATATTAGCCGTGCAAGAGGCTTTAGAACAAAGAGCAAAAACTTGCTCTGATTTAGTGCCACTCTTTGTTCAAGCACGCGAATTTGCCGATGTGGCCACAGAACAGGAACGCAAAGCCCTGGGATTGCCTGAATTATGGGTAGAAAAAGCAGCTCGCATGGCTGACGCAGTAAAAGTAGTCGTAGTCATTGATTCATTGGATGTTTTGTCTATTTCTCGTGAACACAGCGTATTGACATATTTCTTAGCACAAATAGACCGTCTACTGTTGATACCCAATATTACAGTAGTCACTGCCTGCCGTGACTTTGACCGGCATTATGACTACAGAATTGCAGCACGACAATGGGATTGTGAATTAAAGTGCCAACCTTTAGATTGGGAATCTGAAATTGAGCCGCTGCTTGATACACTCGGCGTTCATGCGACAACTGTTGATTCTGTCACCCGTGAATTAATCCGAAATCCGCACGAGTTGGCATTATTTGTCGAGCTTGCCCAGCGAGAAGGCAGTTTTAACGTGGTATCCAGCTAGGCTTTGGCACAGCGATATCTTGACACCATTGTGCGGGCAAATGACAAGTTAGGTGAAACAGCAATGCAAGCGATTGAAACCATAGCCGATGAAATGCTCAAAACACGTAGCTTGGCAGTACATCATCAACGCTTTACCGCGTCACAAGATATTTTACGAATACTGTGGGGCCTTAACGTATTAAGAGAAACCAAGAGGGAAAATTAACGTTCGGACATCAAACTCTGTTGGATGTGTTGGTGATCAGTGGAGCTGTACGCAAGGGGATCACGCTAAATAAGTTTATTAATGACTTGCCTCCTGTCCCCTTTGTACGCCCCAGTATCCGTAGTTTTGTCACACAACTGGCAATAGGTGATCGTCGTGAGCTCAGGAAACAAATACGAGCAGTATTGACAGGAAACGCTGCCTTTCACATACGCCGCTTGGTAGCTGAATCATTTGCTGAACAACCACCACAGGATGATGACTGGCCACTGATACGTGATTTGCATGAAAAGCACTACGACGTGTTTCAGGTGATATACACCCAAGCGGAACTAATACAATGGCATTACTTTTGGCTCAAACATCTGGTGCCTAGCCTGATCGTCGCGCGGGATACCGAAGAGCTGACAGCACATACCTATCGAGTATCCCGGTGGAAAAACGAAGATACTGCAGGGGTATTGTCGTTTTGGATGGAAGTATTGTCATTAAGCTGGATGGATGGCGAAAAAATTTCCTGGCAGTTAGAACATCATTTATCCGAGATCAATTCGGAAAATTTGGCACTGTGATCAGCCCCCTACTTAAAAAATTGCTCGATATGCCGAGGCAAAAACATAGTTCTCTAGGACATGCTCTAGCTCGCTGTGTGGCAGCAGGAAGTATGGAAGATCTTTGGTTATGGCGTTATATTGCCGGTGACATCAGCGAAGACGATGTAATCAAATTTCATTTCAACAACAAACTGCATTGTCAACCTCATGAGTTTGGAAAGAGTAATAACAACTTTCTCCGTAACCGGATGGTGCAATCCACTACATTGCTGGATTTGGCGTTGAAATCGATTGAGCAGTGGAGCGAAGCCCGGTCACTTCACTATGGCAAGACCCCCATAGTTTACCGATATGGATTCCTGCACGAAACCTCATATAATGATATACATAGTCAGCACGATAGTTAGACATATGAGCAGTGAACGCATCCTAATGGATGCGGTAGAAGCTGCTATCCTTAATCATGCCCAAACGCATTCTGAGTGGTGGCAAAGCAACCGTGAACGACTGTGCTTCAACCATGAAGGTGCTTTACTCTACTTCGCTATCCTGGCATGCACCGCATCACCTCAAGCCAACATAGATTTGATCGGGCGCATGTTGTGCGATAAAAATTTATTAAAATTCGAACTTGTCCACGAATTGGGTGCATTGATTCAGACAGCATTCATATACCTTGATACGTCTAAACAGGGTGATGCAATGGCCTGCGTTCTGAACGCGTGGGAAGAAGATTTTACTGAGGAGAATAGGCGTGCGTGGATACTGAAGAAACAAGCTGAATTGATTGTCACTATTCCATGCTATCTGCGCTCACCAGAAGCACAAGCAGTGTTGGAAGCTCATGAAAATAGAGAGGGTGTTTTATTTCTTGAGCCTGACATTCGGGCATGGAGCGGTACGGTTTCTGCTCCATTCTCATTTGAAGTATTTCTTGATTCAAGTGATGGTGGAGTATTGTGTTTATTGGCGCATTACATAAAATATATCAAAGATTTCGATGATCGTCTGGTTGGTGGAAAACAACAAGTTGGTTGGCAATTGCGTGAAGCGGCATCTCGCCATCCATTGCATTTCTTGCAGTTATTGTCCGCTCATTGGATCGAGATTCCCGAAGAGTTTTGTGATGATATTCTCGACGGTGTAGCCAATTATCTAGAACGCCGTTATGGTAATTTGCAAACCAATGATACATGGAAGCCGATCAATGAACCTGATGCCTTTATATTGGCGGGCCACATTCTTGATGAACTGGAAAGACATCCCAAACACTGGCATTATAATCGGGCTGCATTAAAGGCCCTGCAAGCCTGTGCATATGTGATACAGGATACACAAAATGCTGGACGTCTTGTGTTTAAAGCAATAGGTTTTGCGAATCTTCAAGAGGAAAATCCTATAAAAGGAGATTCGGTCGATTTAATCAATCAAGGTATCAATATGATAGGTGAATGCATTGCCGAGGCCTTAATGATTGTGGCTAACGTGAGTTCGATATAAGGATCACGCTACCACATCTGGAAGAGCTTGAGGGAGTCTGATATTAAGCGAGGGTTTCTTTTCGCGAAAGGTGTAAGCCACCAGCCCGGCTATCAGATTAACAAAGAAGTTAACTGGGCTGCGATGGCGGGAATGCTCGATTTGTGAGATATTTTTCAATTGATCATTGACAGTCTCAATGATTGAGCGTTTACGTAACAAGAGCTTGTCAAACATCGGCAACAGCTTGTTTTTCATGTTCTTGCGTACCTTGGTGACGAGCTGTACGCCTTGCTCCCAAAGTTGCTCAAAGAGCGGTTGCGAGATATAGCCCCGGTCACCAAAGAGTTTTCCAAACAGAGAGCGCGCCAGTTCCGGAACTACATCACGGTCATCCACATTGCCCGCTGTGATTTTGACTCCCAGCAATTCCCCCTGGTCATTAATGACCAGGTGCAACTTGAACCCATAAAACCAACCCACACTGGTCTTTCCCCGAGCAGCAAAATCTGCCATTACTTTATGAGACCCAATACGGCGATTATGGCACACACTGATCTTAGTCGAATCAATGAAGCTGATCCCACTGCATTGCCCAAAGCGGCTGGTCAGAAAGCAGCACAAAGGTACCAGGCTGCCTTGCAATAGCTCAACAAAGCGGTTATAGCTCACCAACCCTGGAAAATAATCGCGCTGATACCTCAACACGTAATTCAGGTAATAGTGCTTAAATGTCTGGTAGCCGGACAGATGAAATCCCACCATAATGGTCATGATTTCGCTTAGACACAGCGCTCCTTGCCGCCGACGCTGTTTCAGCGATGACTCTAATAAGTGCTGCTCCCATCGTGGTTCAAACTGAAGTGGTACCCAAAAACTGTACAGGTTGTTAAGCTCTGGCAGAATTAAAAAGGAGCTTAATAACAATGAGTAAAAAGCGCATACAATATTCGAGCGAATTCAAAGCAAAACTAGCGCTGGCAGCGATACGTGGTGATGAAACTGTCCCCCAATTAGCAGCGCGTTATAATGTACATCCCACGCAGATCAATAGCTGGAAACGGCAACTCATTGAGCAAGCTGCCGAGCTGTTTTGTAAAAATAATACTGCCGCCAATAAGGAGCAGCCTACAACAGATGACCTGCACCGGGTTATTGGTCAATTGGCGGTAGAACGCGATTTTTTAGCAAGAAAGCTCAATCATTAAGTCTTGTAGAACGCAAAGAGATGATTGAGCCCCATGGCAAACTTAGTCAAACTCGTCAATGTCAGCTGCTGGATCTGGCGCGCTCAACTTATTATTATCAACCGCAACCAATCAGTAATGCTGATCTGGTTCTGCTGCGCATGATGGATGAACAGTACTTAAAGACGCCACAATATGGCTCACGCAGTTATGCTACCTGGTTTCAGCGCCAGGGAATCATGTTAGGGCGCAAGAAAGCCTCTTCCTTAATGAAGACACTCGGTATTGTCAGCATAGCTCCAAAACCCAGGACCAGCATCTCAAGCAAACAGCATAAGGTCTATCCTTATCTGCTTAGAGAACTTGTCATTAATAAACCCAATCAGGTTTGGGCTGCCGACATAACCTATGTCCCCATGGAGAAAGGCTTTGGCTATCTGGTTGCCATCATCGACTGGCATTCGCGTAAGGTGTTGAGCTGGCGCTTGTCCAATACCTTGGATACTGACTTTTGTACTCAGGCGCTGGAGGCAGCCATCCAGGATTATGGCTGTCCACAGATCATGAATACCGACCAGGGCGTACAGTTTACCAGCGAAGCATTTACCTCCATACTAAAAGATCATCATATTCAGATCAGCATGGATGGCAAGGGGTGCTACTATGACAACATTTTTGTTGAACGACTTTGGCGGACAGTTAAGTATGAGCTTTTATATACCAGAGAATTCAATAATCTGAAGGAGATAAAGCAGAATTTATCCACATGGTTTGAATGGTACAATCAAGAACGATTTCATCAAAGCCTTGACCGTCTTACGCCTGATGAAATCTACTATAGTGATCCAAGAATTGATCGGGTTGCCTGAACCTGTTTAACTATACATATCAGAGCTGAACTTTCTTTCAGGTTGTCCAGTTACAGGGAACCACATCAAACTCTTTACAAAATTCGTCACTCTCACAAAAAATCGTTGTAGTAGCCATTGAAATCTGACTCCTCTCATGATGAATTTCTTTCCAGAACCACTTCATCATAAAGAATTCAGATTCCCTTTACAGCTTTTCTTATGTCGAACTCACGTTGGCTAATAATTTTCAAGAACGGAGCATCCCATTCCCCGAGTTATTATCACCCACGCTTCGCCGTTTTGCTGGGGATGAGCACCCTGCGATTCGTGCTTTAATCCTGCGGCGTTTACCCTATCTTCAGTATAGCAGATCCCATATAAAATGATTTAAATTTCATAAGCGGCAAAGAGTTGCTCGATGGAACAACCTTCCTTTTTTCTGATGGCTTTGGCCTGAGCCCATTTGGGTTCAATGTCATTTAAGTCAGGGGAATAAGGCGGTAGGTATTCAAGTGTATGCCCGGCATTGGCAATGGCGGTTTGGATATCCTGCCGTTTATGAAAGGTTGCGTTGTCCATGACAATCACGCAAGCGGGCAAAAGTTTAGGCAACAGGTCCTGCGTTATCCACGCATAGAAAATGTCAGCGGTGATATTGGCGATGAACAGACTTATGGTCAGCAGCGTCTTTCCGATGAGAGCGCCAATCACATTGGTTCGACCTCGTGCATGCCAGTTTTTTACGCCATGGACGCGCTCACCCACTGGCGCATAGCCATGCGTGCGTGGCATGTCGTGCGCAAAGCCGCTTTCATCAAGGTAGACGATAACGCGGCCTGCTCGCTCATAGTCTTCAATTTTTTGCTGGAAGATACGCCGCTCTTTTTCGCTGGCTTTGGGGTGACACAGGCTTTTTTTTATAAGTCACGCCCAGACGCTTTAAAGCATGGTTAATGCCTTGCTTGCTGACACCCAACCGTTTGGTGCGCTCGTACTGATACGCGTCCGGATAATTCTTGATGTCCTGCGCCAACATTTCCATGTTGATCTTGGTGGCAGGTTTGTTGCGGGTGGTCTTGGGATCGGGAGTTTTGATCCAACGCATCACGCTGGCCACACCTACACCAAAACGCTTGGCCACTTGCGCCATTGAGAGGTTCTCCTTCTCACGAACGGATAATACTTTACGGCGAAATAATATCGGATAGGTCATCTGTAAATTATAATCAATTTATAGGGGACATGCTATACAAAAAATCTGAGTTAGGTTGGGATTTATTTAATTGTGCCATGAAAGATGCATCCGGACTTTGGCAGACCGCTGAGCCTTGCCTGTATTATTCTTATCATAGTCATTTTGAAAAAGTCGCACCATTGCTTGCTCGCATTTACCACGAGGATGGCGAAAAGGGCATGAAAACCTGGGGGCGTATTTCGGCATTGGCAGCTTTGTCCAATCGAATTGATTTTGACGTTTGGTTAGAAGACTTAAAAACTTTGGGTGTTACTGATGCCTGGCAAGGGGCAGCAAGCGTATGGACGAATACTGAAAATATTAAACAACATCGGAGTCAATGTCTTGCAGGAATTGAAGCAGGTCTGAATGCTGATAGTCCACATGCTAATATAATCGCCAAGGGGTTGGAAAAGTTGTTCCGGGATAGTACATCGGTAATTTCTATTCGAACGGAGTTGATTCGTAAATGTTTTAGTATCTTGGAAAACGATAATGAGAACAGGCAACATTACTTTTTTGAGTTTGGTGATTGGCTTAACGGCATATCGCAACATGATCCTGAACAGGCGATAGCTGCGACTGAGATTTTTCTAACCTATGTCAAACGGACCAGACCGTATCTGTATGATCATGGAAATAACCTTACCCAATTAATGACCCGACTGTTTTCGGAAGCCGAAGAACGGGAAGAGTCTGATCATGGCGAAATGCTGTGGCGCGTGGTATCCATACAAGACACACTGCTTTCATTAGGGCTTGATAGCATCAACGATTGGCTCAGAGCTGCCGAACGTCCGTGACAAAGAATCAATCGACATTCTGGTGGGATTAAAAATACAAATACCCGCTTTTGGCCAAAAGAGTCCAGCAGGATTGAGGAATATCAAAATGCCATCCAAAATTCAGGACAATAAGTTACTTCATTTTCCCATCGAGGCACTCAGTTTCTACTAGACGATAAGTTTTGTAGGGTCCGCTCGATTGCTTACTTTTAATTGTTGTGTATCGAATATATATCTAGTGGCCATGGCATGAATAGATGCGATACTGACTACATAATATTAATATTATAGCGCTACAATACAAGAATAAGAGAGCGTTAAAGAGAAAAGATACTGGATATCAATCATATTTATTTCACAGTTGGTGAAATAAATATGAATTTTCTAAGAATTTTGGAGTAGAAATCGGAAGATAGGTTAAAATCATCATAGAAAATTTTCCAAAATAGTAGGCGCCCCACATTTCATCATCATGTGTTTGCTGAAAAATAAGCTCTTCTTATGATCTGCTCCAACTAGCACTACATTTCATTCTAAAAAGCTTATTTATCACTTTATTCAATTTAGAAGTTGTACTGAAGTACGAGAGACAGAGAATATATGGATCATCAAAACGACATTATGTCAATCAGCATGAAACTTGCTTTTTGCTCAAATGTCATATTCTTAGCTATGCAACAAATAAAAAAACAAGACCTAAAACTGGTTATTGATTCTTGAATTTATTTATTTGAGATTGTGGTAGGCGCGATTGGACTCGAACCAACGACCCCCACCATGTCAAGGTGATGCTCTAACCAGCTGAGCTACGCGCCTGGGTAATGCAACATTCTAACTGAAACATTGTATAGGTTCAAATATAAGTTAAAAAGAATGATGTTTTGAACTTTTAAAATTTATATTTCATTCTGCTTAGAGTAGCAGCATGATGAGAAGCAAGGTAATATTTATTGCTTTTAAAACGAAAAATAAATTTTTCACTGCATATAGTTAGTGACATTTTCCATCACTTTAAGTTGGGTTCGATAAGAATCAACAAGCATTAATTTATTGGCATGGCAAGAAAATAACGATTATTCTTTGTCATTTTTGAGAAACTCATTGTTGGGTGTCCGAGATTATATGAACGTTAAATTTAAGTATATTGCGCCAAAATGGCTACCAGGTGGTAATGCACAAACCATTTATCCTTATTTTCTAAGGCCATCGTTGCAGGTGGTTTTGCAACGCGAACGCTGGGAGCTTGAAGATGGTGATTTTGTAGATGTTGATTGGTTGGAAGGTCCTTTGGATAAGCCGCTGGTGGTCATGTTTCACGGGCTGGAAGGAAGCTCACGCAGTCATTATTCGCTCAGTATTTTGAATCATTTACGAGAGCAGAATTGGCGGGGTGCGATTATTCATTTCCGGGGTTGCTCTGGAGAGCCTAATAGACTACCACGTGCTTACCATGCAGGTGATTCATTGGAAATAGATTGCATGCTGCGACGGATAGCGCATCAATGTGAGTTGCAGAAATCAGGTTTGCCACTTTACGTAATCGGCATTTCACTTGGAGGAAATGCTTTATTGAAATGGTTAGGTGAACAAGGTAGTCAGGCAAGCAGATTGGTTACAGCCGCTGCTGCAGTTTCAGCCCCACTTGATTTGGCTGCTGCTGGAAAGGCGCTTGAGTTAGGCTTTAACCAAGTCTATACCCGGCATTTTCTGAGTTCTTTAAAGCGTAAAGCATTAGAAAAACATAAGCGTTTTCCAGGCTTGCTCGATGGGCAGGCGATCGCTGCAACGAGTTCGCTATATGAATTCGATACCCATGTTACAGCACCCTTGCATGGCTTCCGTAATACGGAAGAGTACTGGAGTAAATCCAGCAGCAAGCCTTGGCTTCAACATATCCAGGTTCCCGCTTTTGTTATCAATGCGCAAAATGATCCATTTATGCCGGCTGATGCATTGCCGACAAGAGGTAAGGTTTCATCTATGGTTTTGCTTGAATTTCCTGAGCAAGGCGGGCATGTGGGATTTATGCATGGAACTTTCCCTGGTCAGCATAGTTGGCTGCCTCAGCGGCTTATCAGTTTCTTTGAATCAGTGTGAACGTCTGGGCTGTTTAAAAATCTCGGTTTTTTAGTAAATTTTCCTGGATCAAGATAAGAACCTTGCTACAAAAGCTTTTTCAATATTTCCTTTGAGCGGAATTCTCACCCGATGGCCGCTACCTGGAGCGATATGAATGGCTAGGCCATCAATGTTTTGCATCTGTTCCAGCTCAATCACTTGATTACCAGAGGGGTGAATGATCTCCAAGCGATCTCCGATCTCAAAGCGATTCTTAACTAGAATTTCAGCCATGCCGCTGATTTCATCGATAGCAGTCACATCTCCCACATATTGACTACGGTTTGATTCCGAATGGCCACGCAGATAATTCTGAGTTTCATGACTATGATGCCGCTGGTAGAAACCGTCGGTATAACCACGATTGGCAAGCCCTTCCAGTTGACCAAGCAGGGCAGGATCGAAGGGGCGGTTGGCTATCGCATCATCTATCGCTTTACGGTAGACTTGGGCTGTACGGGCAACATAATAGGCTGATTTGGTTCGTCCTTCGATTTTGAGAGAATTGACCCCGATTTTGGCAAGTCGTCCAATATGTTCCACTGCGCGCAGATCTTTAGAGTTCATAATATAGGTGCCATGCTCATCTTCCATGATGGGCATGAGCTGGCCTGGTCGTTCTCCTTCCTCAATCAGATAAACCTGGTCTGCAGCCGGGTGCCGTTTGATATTATCCTGAGGGGTAGGTTGTTGCATTAATGCCTGGTTGAAGTCGAAGTCAATTTTTTGCAAAGGCTCAATGTCACCGGTTGCATTTTCTTCGGCTGACTTGACTTTATAATCCCATCGACAGGAATTGGTGCAGGTACCCTGATTTGGATCGCGGTGATTAAAGTACCCTGATAACAGGCACCGCCCTGAGTAGGCAATGCATAAGGCCCCATGAACAAATACTTCCAGTTCCATATCCGGGCAAAGTTGACGAATTTCGCTAATTTCGTCGAGTGATAGCTCTCTGGAGAGGATGACGCGTGTTAATCCGATTTTCTGCCAGAATTTTACCGCAGCATAATTGACAGTATTGGCTTGAACAGAAAGATGGATTGGAATATGCGGCCATTTTTCTCTGACTAACATAATGAGCCCGGGGTCTGCCATAATCAGTGCATCGGGTTTGAGCTCAATGACAGGTGCCATATCAGCCATATAAGTTTTTACCTTTGCATTATGCGGCATAAGGTTACTGGTAACGAAGAATTTTTTGTTTAATGCATGGGCTTCTGTAATGCCGTTACGCAATTGCTCCAGAGAAAACTCATTATTGCGGGCTCGTAGAGAATACCGTGGTTGGCCAGCGTAAACTGCATCAGCGCCATAAGCATAAGCAATACGCATTTTTTCCAGCGAGCCAGCTGGGAGTAAAAGTTCAAGGGTGTTTAGCATAGTGTAAAATGAGCAGTAATATTAAATCGATGGGCCGTTTGGTACGCATACGAGACACTACGCCCATTAATAGTGAATCATCTCCAGAAATAATCCTGAAAGTCGAAAAGTTAATTTTTTAATTGTAGCATTATGCTGACTGATCCTGCTTTTATCCACCTTCGACTGCATAGTGAATACTCCATCGTTGATAGCATCGTTCGTATCGATGAAGTTTTATCAAAAGCAGCTTCAGATAATATGCCAGCAGTGGCGTTAACGGATCTTGCCAATCTTTTTGGATTGATCAAATTCTACCAAAGCGCTTATAAAAAGGGTATCAAACCTATCATTGGGTGTGATAGCTGGATTACGAATGAGACAGATCGTGATAAGCCTACGCGCGTTTTATTATTATGCCAATCTTTTACTGGTTACTTGTTATTGTGTCGTTTGCTATCACGAGCTTATCGTGAGAATTTATACCGTGGCCGGGCTGAATTCCGCAAATCATGGTTTCATGCTAATGAAAGTGGAACAGATGGATTGATTCTGCTGTCAGGTGCCTATCGTAGTGAAATAGGGTTGCATCTATCGCAAAATAATTTGAGTGCAGCTGAAACTCTTGCTCAAGAATGGGCAAGCTTATTTCCAGGACGATTCTATATCGAGGTGCAGCGGATCGGCTATGCGAACGAGGAAAGCTGTGTACGAAATTCTCTGCAACTGGCTTCCAAATTGCAATTACCTGTTGTGGCAACCCATCCAGTGCAATTTTTAGAACCTGAAGATTATAAAGCCCATGAGGCGAGGGTATGCATTGCAGAAGGATATGTGTTAGGTGACCGCCGGCGTCCGCATCGCTTTAACGAGCAGCAATATTTTAAAACGCAAGCAGAGATGCAGGCTCTTTTTGCGGATATACCAGCCGCTCTTGCCAACAGTATAGAAATTGCCAAGCGCTGTTCACTTGTGCTCGAGCTAGGCGTTAACCGCTTGCCACGTTTTCCAACACCGGGTGCGGTTAGTATTGAGCAATATTTGCGTGAGCAGGCCGAAGCTGGGTTAGAAAAACGCCTGCATGTTCTATTTCCAGAGATCGAAGTATATGCTTCGAAACTGCCAAAATATCAGAACAGACTGGATTTCGAAGTGAATACTATCATCCAGATGGGATTTGCCGGCTATTTTTTAATCGTCGCTGATTTTATCAACTGGGCTAAGCAGAACGATGTGCCGGTAGGTCCAGGGCGTGGATCAGGTGCTGGTTCTCTTGTGGCTTATTCACTTGGGATTACTGATCTTGACCCGATGCGCTATGATTTGCTGTTCGAGCGCTTCCTGAATCCCGAACGAATATCTATGCCAGATTTTGATATCGATTTCTGCCAGGATAGGCGCGAACGCGTCATTGAATATGTAAAGCAGCGCTATGGTGCTGAGAGTGTTTCACAGATTGTCACTTTTGGCACGATGGCAGCAAAAGCAGTCGTGCGAGATGTGGGCCGTGTGCTCGATTTACCGTATAACTTTGTCGATCAACTAGCTAAATTAGTGCCATTTGAGATCGGGATGACGCTAAAAAAAGCACGTGCTGTTGAACCTCAATTGGAACAGCGCGCACGAGAGGAAGAAGATGTGCGTAATTTGCTGGAACTAGCAGAACGTCTAGAGGGGCTGACGCGCAACGTGGGAATGCATGCAGGGGGTGTGCTGATTGCACCGGGCAAGATTACTGATTTTTGCCCTGTGTATTGCGCTGATGCGGGAGATTCGGTCGTTAGCCAATTTGATAAGGATGATGTCGAGAAAATTGGTTTGGTGAAGTTTGATTTCCTTGGATTGCGTACCCTGACTATTCTCGACAGGGCAGTTTGTGATATTCGGCAGCGTTATGCTGAATTAGGGGCACAGGCAGCCGATCAGCAAGCTGGACAGTCGACATTTCCACTGAATCCACCCTTTTCTTTAGATCATATTCCTTTAGAGGATGCTGCAACCTATGCGTTGATGAGAAAAGGCAACGCCATCGGAATTTTTCAATTTGAATCACGCGGTATGAAAGATCTGCTGCAAAAAGCGAAGCCTGATCGGTTTGAAGATCTCATCGCTCTGGTCGCACTTTATCGACCTGGGCCAATGGATCTGATCCCCGAATTTATAGAACGTAAACACGGAAAACGTGTGGAATATCTGGATCCGCGTCTGGAACCTATTCTTGGGCCAACGTATGGCGTCATGATTTATCAGGAACAAGTGATGCAAATTGCTCAGGTGATAGGCGGGTATAGCTTGGGGGGCGCTGATTTACTACGGCGTGCGATGGGCAAAAAAAAGGTTGAAGAAATGGCGCAGCAACGCGATATTTTTGTAGCGGGTGCCATCAAGAATGGTTTGACTGAACAGGATGCGATTACGCTGTTTAATTTGATGGAGAAATTTGCTGGTTATGGTTTCAATAAATCGCATGCTGCGGCTTATGCCTTGATCGCGTTTCAGACAGCTTACCTTAAAGCACACTTTCCTGCAGAGTTTATGGCTGCGTGTTTGTCGGCAGAAATGAATGATACCGACAAGATCAATATTTTTTACGGGGACTGTCTGGCCAATCGGCTCACTATTTTACCGCCAGATATCAATCAATCCAGGTATCATTTCCATCCAATTGATGAAAGAACTATCCGTTATGGCTTGGGAGCAGTGAAGGGCACCGGGGAAGGGGCTATCTCAGCCATTATTGATGCACGCAATCAAGGTGGATGGTTTACTGATTTATTTGATCTTTGTTGTCGGATTGATCGGCGAGTAGTAAACCGTCGTGTTATAGAATCACTTATTCGTGTCGGTGCATTTGATAGTATCGATCCTAACCGGGCAGGCTTATTAGCCTCTGTAGGCATCGCGATCGAATTTGCCGAGCAACGTAGTTTGTCAATTCATCAGACGAGTTTATTTACGGAAATGGAGAATAATTTTCAACATCCGGCTTTAGTTAACGTTCCCCAATGGTCAGAGAAAGAGATACTGCAGAATGAGAAGCTGGGATTAGGGTTTTATTTCAGCGGACATCCATTTTCTACCTACGTAAAAGAGCTTAGCCACTTTGTCCAGACCCGCCTAGATCGACTTAGTTCAAGTTTGCGACGAGAGCTTCAGCTAATTGCTGGCGTGATACATTCTGTTCGCACGCAAATGACGCGTCGAGGGAAAATGGCCATCATTGTGTTAGACGATGGTCATGCCCAAGTAGAGGTCGTGGTTTATAACGAATTATTTTGTCAACACACTGATCTTCTAAAAGAAGATCAACTTCTGATTGCTGAAGTGACTATTAGTAATGCTTTTGGAGGCAATGATGAGCTTCGCATTATTGCCGATAAACTTTATGATCTTGCAAGTGCTCGCTCTTGCCATGCAAAAAAATTAAGGTTCGTCATAAACGGCTCGGTAACCTCTGATATAACCACTATCGCCAGGCTTAGGGAATTGTTCATGCCTTATCGGCAAGATAGCATAGCCAAAAATAAAGGTGCAGAAAGCCACCTTTATTCCTACTGCCCTGTGACGGTCATTTACCGGAACCAGTACGCAACCTGCGAGATCGAGTTAGGTAATAAATGGCAGGTTCATCTAGATGACACATTGATTGAATCGCTATCTACTTATCTACAGCCAGAGAACGTAGAGATCATTTATTAATGAGTTATTTCTAATGTCTCATTGCTCAAATAGCGGACTGACTGGATATTCTAAAGCTTCCTTGATAGCGACCAGCGACAGCACAGCTTCACGACCATCAATAATGCGATGATCATAGGAAAGCGCAAGATAATTGATAGGACGTATAACAATTTGACCATTTTCAACTACAGGGCGTTGCTTAGTCGCGTGAATACCTAAAATCGCACTTTGCGGCGGATTGATAATGGGCGTAGAAAGCATCGATCCAAAGACACCCCCATTCGTAATGGAAAAAGTACCCCCCATTAATTCTTCAATGGTCAATTTGCCCTCATGCGCTCTTTTTGAGAAATCAGCGATTTGCTTTTCTATTTCTGCCAATGATAACTGATCAGCGTTACGGATAATCGGTACCACCAATCCGCGTGGACTTGCCACAGCGATACCGATGTCATAATAACCATGATAAACAATGTCGTTACCATCTACCGAAGCGTTGATAATAGGAAATTTCTTCAGCGCGGCAACAGCCGCTTTGACGAAGAATGAAGTAATGCCGAGTTTAACCCCGTGCTCTTTTTCAAAGGTATCTTTGTAACGCGTACGTAAATCAATAATCGCCTGCATATTGACTTCATTGAATGTCGTCAGGGTGGCAGTGGTTGCTTGAGACTGTACCAACCGCTCAGCAATACGCATGCGTAATCTAGTCATTGGCACGCGTTGTTCAGGTCGATTTCCGGTTGCAGGCATTACCACTGTCTCAGGCATTTTAGTTTTTGCTTGAGAGGTAAGGGTCTTATTTTTCACATAGGCTAGGATATCTTCCTTAGTGATGCGGCTATCACGTCCTGTTCCTTTAATAACATTGAGATCATCCAAGCTGAGATTGTTTTCTTCAGCCACTTTTTTAGCTGCAGGCATTAGCTTTGGTGTGACCGGCTCAGTTTCTTCTACGGAGGGTGTTTCCTCACTTCCTGAGGCTTCAGAGGATGTGGTTTTTTTTTCAGTCATTGCTTCAACCTTAGGTTGTTCTTTGGCTTCCCGAATCTCTGTCTCTATTTTAGCGATTACTTCGCCACTTTTTACTGTCGTACCATCCCCCTTAATAATTTCAGCTAGAATACCTTGCTGCGGAGCAGGTAGCTCGAGAACTACTTTGTCAGTTTCAACATCAATAAGATTTTCACCGCGATTGACCATCTCACCTTGCTGCTTGTGCCAGGAAATCAAAGTGGCTTCAGCAACCGATTCAGACAATTGTGGTACTTTGACTTCGATTAACATAATCTGCTTTCCTTTTTAAATTTTATCCCGAAATGCCGCCTCAACCAGTTCTTTCTGCTGGAACCGATCCAACTCCAGATAACCAACAGCAGGTGATGCCGATGAAGGACGTAAAGTGTAGCTGAGAATCTGATCAGGTCGCTTATGCCTAAGGATGTAATGTTGAATACGGTGCCAAGCTCCCTGGTTGCCTGGTTCTTCCTGGCACCAGATGATTTCCTTGGCATTGTGGTAACGATCTATTTCTACTTGAAAATCTTCGTGTGGGAAGGGATAGAGCTGTTCGATCCGAATGATGGCCATATCGGTAATGCCTTGCTTGCGGCGATAGGCGAGTAATTCATAATATATCTTGCCACTACAGCCAATGATACGCCTTACCCTATCTGCATTGAGAGGCTCGATTTCGGGAATGACCGCTTGGAATTGACCATTAGCGAGATCTTCTAATGAAGATACCGATTCTTTATGTCGAAGCAAGCTTTTGGGCATCATGATGATCAATGGTTTGCGAATGGGACGGATCATCTGCCGTCGTAACAAATGAAAGATCTGGGAAGGCGTGGAAGGAACACATACCTGGATATTATATTCCGCACATAACTGCAGGAATCGCTCTAACCGGGCCGATGAATGTTCAGGTCCTTGCCCCTCATACCCATGCGGCAGCATCATGACTAATCCGCATAAACGTCCCCATTTGGCTTCGCCCGAGGTGATAAATTGGTCAATGACAACTTGTGCGACATTAGCAAAGTCACCAAACTGCGCCTCCCATATAACGAGTGCATTCGGTTGAGCCGTTGCATAACCATACTCGAAACCTAACACGGCTTCTTCCGAGAGCATGGAATCGATAATCGTGAAATCAGGCTGCTTGGCTGCAATATGACGAAGCGGTACATAAATGCCATCTTCCCATTGTTCCTGCTCGCGATTCTGATCATGCCATACCGCATGGCGATGGAAAAAGGTGCCGCGCCCACTATCTTGCCCGGAGAAGCGGATGGGATAACCCTCTTTCAGTAGTGAGGCGTAGGCCAGATTTTCAGCCATTCCCCAATCCAGTGGCAAGTTTCCTTTTCCCATTTCACGACGATCGGCAATAATTTTTTCCACCCTCGGATGCAATTTAAAGGTCGCCGGAGTATCCGTTAGCCGTTCTGCCAGGAATTCTAACTTATCTATGGGAACGCCTGTTTTTACTGGTTGATTCCATTTACCTGGATTAAGGAAAGGCACCCAATTGGTTGCGTGAGGTGATTTATAATCGTAGAGAATGGTTTTGTTGGGGTTGCTCCCTGCATCCATGGCATCATAGTAGGCCTTGACCATAGCTTCTGCCTCAGCCACAGTAATGATGCCTGCTGCGACCAGCTTATCCATGTAAAGCTTGCGTGTTCCAGGGTGTTTATTAATGATGTGGTACATGGAGGGCTGCGTGACCATGGGCTCGTCCTGCTCATTGTGGCCTTGCCTGCGAAAACACACTAAATCAATGACAACATCCTTGTGGAACTGCATGCGATAATCCAATGCAATTTCTGTCACCATGACAACAGCTTCAGGATCATCACCATTGACATGGAAAATAGGGGCTTCGATCATTTTTGCCACATCGGTGCAATAAAGGGTGGAGCGGCTGTCACGAGGGTCGGAGGTAGTAAAGCCGATCTGGTTATTAATGATGATATGAACGGTACCGCCTGTACCGTAGCCTCGTGTTTGCGACAAGTTTAATGTTTCCATTACCACTCCTTGCCCAGAGAAGGCTGCATCGCCATGCAGCAACACAGGAATGACTAACTCTCCTTTTTTATCCTGCAAACGATGCTGACGGGCAAGAACTGAGCCTTCCACCACAGGGTTAACGATTTCAAGGTGGGAAGGATTAAACGCAAGGGCAAGATATACAATTCCACCCGGTGTCATCACAGCGGACGAGAATCCCTGATGATACTTGACATCGCCGGCGGCGAGCGTCTGCACTTTTTTTCCTTCGAATTCCAGAAACAAATCTGAGGGCATTTTGCCTAACGTGTTAACCAGCACATTCAGTCTGCCTCGATGTGCCATGCCAATCACGATTTCTTGTACGCCAACTTCGCCCGCATGTTGTAACAATTTATCCAGTAAAGGAATCAGGCTTTCATTTCCTTCACCAGAGAAACGCTTTTGTCCAACATAGCGAGTGTGAAGGTATTTTTCCAGACCCTCTGCAGCAGTCAGGCGTTCAAGGATATGTCGTTTGTAATCAGCAGTAAGGCTGGGCTGGGAGCGCGGACCTTCCACACGATTCTGAATCCAGCGCTTCTGCTTTAAATCAGTAATAAACATATATTCTGCGCCAATGGTGCCGCAGTAAGTTTGCCGCAGTATTTGTAAAATTTCCTTTAATGGCGCATGCTCCTGATCTACCAGTGAACCAGTATTAAAAACGGTTTCCATATCGGCTTCAGTTAATTCATAAAAAGCCGGGTCGAGTTCTGGTGTATCCGATATTTGCTGATGATTGAGTGGATCGAGACGCGCCAGACGCGCCCCAAGAAAGCGGTACATGTTGATAAGCTGGAGAACAGCTATTTGTTTACGTTCCTTAGCCTCAGACGGGACTAAAGAAGGAGCGACTGATAAGCTGCCAACACGTTTTTCAGATGGAGGAGTTTGTGCGAGTTTTACAAATGATTCAATGATGGGAGTATGGGGAACATCTCGTGCAGTTATCGTCAGGGTCTGCTGCAATGAATCAAAATAACTCCTCCATTCAAGAGGTATTGAATCCGGGCTGCTGAGATATTTTTCATAGAGATCTTCGATAAAAGGAGCATTAATGCCAAATAATATTGAATTCTCAAAGAATTGTCTCATCATGACCAAACTCGCTATATGTTAAAAAACGGAAGCACCTTGCAATAGGTTGTACCTGCACAATATGGTTTAATTTATTTGGCCGGTCGACCTGTATTCCAACAATGCTAATTTAATTTTATGGTTTTTCCCTTTTTACCCCTATACACATAAAATTTATTTCTAAAATTTAGGGTTGATCTTACTATTTGTCAGTTTCTTTCGACGGTACATCTCTTTGTGTCACACCGGTGTAGAGCTGACGAGGGCGTCCAATTTTTTGATCGGGATCAGCGATCATTTCATTCCATTGAGCTACCCAGCCCACCGTCCGTGCCATTGCAAAAATTGCAGTAAACATAGAAGTTGGTATACCTAATGCACGTTGTATGATGCCAGAGTAAAAATCGACATTGGGATAAAGTTTTTTAGTAATGAAATAATCATCTTCCAGAGCAATTTTCTCTAGCTCCAAGGCGAGCTTGAAAAGGCGATTGTTATGGAGCCCCATTTCATCTAATACCTCGTGGCAGGTTTCACGCATCAGTTTTGCGCGTGGATCAAAATTTTTGTATACCCGATGACCGAAGCCCATCAGGCGGAAAGGATCATTCTTGTCTTTCGCGCGTTTGATATATTCAGTGATGCGTGAAGTATCGCCAATTTCCTCCAGCATGTTAAGGCATGCTTCATTTGCGCCCCCATGCGCGGGACCCCATAAACAGGCGATGCCAGCAGAAATACAGGCAAATGGATTGGCGCCACTGGAACCTGCCAGGCGGACTGTAGAAGTTGAGGCGTTTTGTTCATGATCAGCGTGAAGAATTAAAATACGATCTAACGCTTTTACGAAAACCGGATTGGGCTCATAATGTTCAGCAGGTGTGGCAAACATCATGTGCAGAAAATTTGCAGCATAGCTTAAATCGTTGCGTGGATAAATGAAGGGTTGTCCAATATTGTATTTATAAGCCATGGCCGCAATCGTCGGTAGTTTGGCAATCAGTCGGAAGGCGGATTGCTCACGATGAACCGCATCTGATATATCCATCGCTTCATGGTAAAAGGCTGACAAGGCACCCACTACCCCCACCATTACTGCCATAGGGTGAGCATCTCTGCGGAATCCACTATAAAATCTGACCAGTTGTTCATGCAGCATGGTATGGCTCTTGATAGCATGAACAAATTGCTTTTTTTGTTCGTCAGAAGGTAATTCGCCATTCAGTAGCAAATAACAGACTTCCATGAAATCGCATTGTGTCGCTAACTGCTCAATAGGGTAGCCACGATAGAGGAGTATCCCCTTGTCCCCATCAATAAATGTAATAGCAGATTTTGTGCTAGCCGTAGAAAGAAAACCAGGGTCATAAGTAAACATGCCACTCTTGGCATAGAGGGTATGGATATCAATCGTATCCGGACCCATCGCACCCGGCATAATCGGGAGCTCAACCGGTTCTTTATTCTCGCCAAGCAGCAAGGTTGCTATACGTTGTTCAGACATATCTATCTCCATGGTTTGAGGATGGATCTACACGCTTTAGTTTAGTATAACTGACAGCGTAAGTTTGCTTAACTTTGTTGAAGAAGCTTTAATAATGACTTCAAGTTTTCGCTTGGTGCTTCTTTTTTAGAAGAAATTATATCCCACAGATCATTATCAGGGAGTAAGAGTAAGGATTCAAACGTATTTAACTGCGCTTCATCTAATTGCGCATAGTATTTATCCAGAAAGCGCTGCAATACAATATCCAGCTCTAGCAAGCCGCGCCGACAACGCCAATAAAGGCGTTCTCGCTGTTTCATATCGTTCTTTTCACTAGCAGATTTTTTATCTTACTAATTGCGTTCATGGGATGTAATCCTTTTGGACAGACATCGACACAATTCATGATTTCATGGCAGCGAAACAGGCGATAAGGATCTTCCAGATAATCCAATCGTTCAGCAGTAGCTTGATCGCGGCTGTCAGCCAGGAAACGGTAAGCTTGCAGCAAGCCGGCAGGGCCGACATATTTGTCCGGGTTCCACCAGAACGAGGGGCATGCTGTGGTACAGCATGCACACAGGATACATTCATAAAGCCCATCCAATTCAGCTCTTTCTTCCGGCGATTGCAATCGCTCGGTCTCTGGAGGAGGATCATTATTGATCAAATAAGGTTTGATCGAGTGATATTGCTTAAAAAATTGTGTCATATCTACGATTAAATCGCGAATAATCGGCAGGCCAGGCAGAGGGCGGATTTCTATCGGTTCTTTCAGACTAGCGATTGGAGTGATGCAAGCTAATCCATTTCGGCCATTGATGTTCATTGCATCTGAGCCACATACACCTTCCCGGCAGGAGCGACGCAAGCTAAGACTATCATCCTGAGACTTGATTCGAATCAAGGCATCCAGCAGCATTTTGTCAGTTGACTCTAACTCAATATCGTAATCCTGCATGTAAGGTTTCTCATCTTTGTCAGGATTATACCGGCTAATTGAGAATCGCATGATTGAAGCTCCTCCGTTTCTTAACAGTTAATATTCACCGATCAAGATAGCAGGGCAGGGTGATGGCATCGATGCAGTTTAAAAAATTGATCTATTCAGAGTGAAATCTTAATCATCAAGTCTGTTCAATCTTCTGGCAGATAAAAGTCTTGATTGCATCTACATCTTTATCGATGACCTCAAAGCGTTGAGGTAGGTCTTCCAGATTTTTAAATCCTGCAGGCCGTGCTGGCTCCAATCCCACAGCTTCCTTGATACTTTCGGCAAACTTTGTAGGTAGCGCGGTTTCCAGGCAAATAAGCGGAATACCCGGCTCGCGATATTCAAGTCCCACTTTTACTCCATCCGCGGTATGGGTGTCAATCAAAACTTTGTGCTCATGATAGAGTTGGCGAATCGTATCAATACGTGCCGCATGATGGCTGGTTCCGGAAATAAAGCCAAACTCTTTCGTTTTGACCCATAAAGCCGTCCCAAATAGATCAAAGGCATTGCCTTTATCAATGGATTGCCATAATTCCTTAACCCGCATCGCATTGCGGTCTGTCAGATCAAAGATAAATCTCTCAAAGTTGGAAGCTTTGGAGATATCCATCGAGGGGCTGCTTGTGTGATGTGTTTCAGTAGTGGTGCGTGGCCGATACAGCCCAGTACGAAAGAACTCATCCAATACGTCATTTTCGTTAGTGGCTAGAATGAGTTGTCTGATTGGCAGCCCCATCATACGCGCGACATGGCCAGCGAAGATATTTCCAAAATTTCCCGATGGCACAGAAAATGATACTTGCTCATCATTGGATTGAGTGACTGCAAAATACCCCTTGAAATAGTAAACGATCTGCGCAGCTATGCGCGCCCAGTTGATCGAATTGACCGTGCCGATATGGTATTTTTCTTTGAAGATATGATCATTACTGACTGCTTTGACAATATCCTGGCAGTCGTCAAAGACACCGCGAATAGCAATATTAAAAATATTGTCATCTTGTAAGGAAAACATTTGCGCGGTTTGGAAACGGCTCATTTTGCCAAGTGGTGAAAGCATGAATACACGGATACCCCGTTTGCCGCGCATGGCATACTCAGCACTTGAACCGGTATCACCTGAAGTTGCTCCGAGTATATTCAGTTCAGCATTTGTCTTGGCCAATGTATATTCAAACAAATTTCCCAATAACTGCATGGCGATATCTTTGAATGCTAAGGTTGGTCCATTTGACAAACACAAAATGTGCAACCCGGGTTCAAGGGTTTTAGCCGGTGTAATGTCTGTGCTGCCAAATGCTTCCGCTGTGTAAGTGCGCGCTATCAAGTTGCGCAAATCATGAGCAGGAATATCATCCATGAAACGAGAAAGCACTTCAAATGCAAGCGCTGGATAATCCAGATGACGCCATGCCTCAAGTTCAGGCGGACTAATCTTTGGATAAACTTCAGGTACAGCGAGCCCGCCGTCTGGCGCAAGGCCGCTCAGCAGTATTTCAGTAAAAGTTCTTGGCGACATACCGCCGCGAGTAGAGATATAACGCATAATATTCTGATTGAAATAATAAGGGAGGAGAAGAAATAAGCGACTATCCTAGACTGATTTTGAAAAAAGGCGGTAATTCGACTCAAATTACATCATGCTTATTTGTTTAATTCTTCCAAACGGATACGCACTATCTTTCCTGCCATGGTAGGTAATTTCTCAATTTTATCTAATGCTGCAATGATGTTCTTTTCTATCGTTGTATGAGTGAGCATGATGATATTGACTTTATCCTCTTCCTCAGCATGTTCTTTCTGCACCATAGCGTTGATCGAAATATCTGAATCAGCCAGGATGCGTGTGATATCAGCAAGAACGCCGGGTTGATCCATCACCTGTAAGCGAAGATAATAAGCAGTTTCAACCTCTTCCATCGGCACGATCGGAATATTTGATAATAATTCTGGCAGAAATGCGAGATAAGGCACGCGATGTTCCGGATCGGCGGTCAGTAAACGTGCCACATCGACCAAGTCAGCTATGACCGAGCTGGCTGTCGGTTCTGCGCCTGCACCTGCTCCATAGTAAAGTGTCGGTCCGACGGCGTCGCCTTTGACGACTACCGCATTCATCACGCCTTCCACATTAGCGATCAATCTTTTAATAGGGATGAGGGTAGGATGCACACGTAGTTCGATGCCTTTCGCTACACGTTTGGTAATACCGAGTAACTTGATGCGATAACCGAGCTCTTCAGCATAACGGATGTCATCGTTACTTAGTTGGGTGATACCTTCGATATACACTTTGTTGAAGCTGACCGGGATACCAAAAGCGATCGCTGCCATGATGGTTATTTTATGGGCAGCGTCGATTCCTTCTATATCGTAGGTAGGGTCAGCTTCCGCGTAGCCAAGTTTTTGTGCGAGGGCCAATACTGTATCGAATGCAAGCCCTTTCTCACGCATTTCCGACAAAATAAAATTACTGGTACCATTGATAATGCCAGCAATCCATTCTATCCGATTGGCGGCTAATCCCTCGCGCAATGCTTTAATAATAGGTATCCCCCCTGCAACTGCAGCCTCAAAGGCAACAATGACGCCTTTTTGCTGAGCGGCTGCAAAAATCTCACTGCCATGAGAGGCCAAAAGCGCTTTATTGGCTGTAATCACATGTTTACCGTGGGCAATCGCTTGTAGTATCAGTTCCTTGGCAATAGTTTGTCCGCCGATCAATTCGATGACAATATCAATATCGGGCCGTGAGACGACTTCAAATGCATCAGCGGTTACTGTCGTATCACGATCAGCGAGACGGCGGGCTTTTTCGGTATCACGGTCGGCAATAATACGGATGACAATGTTACGACCAACACGGCGGACAATTTCTTCCTGGTTACGTTTCAGGACGGTATAGGTGCCGCCACCGACCGTACCAATTCCTAATAAGCCAACATTAATGGGGTTCATATTCTAATTGTTAAAATAAGCAAAAATTGTTACAAAATAATTAAATTATGGATTCTTCAGAATTTCTGAGCATATTTAATGAGATTGGCTATGGGATTATACGGCGTGTATACCATGGCGTTTACGGTAACGTTCCAGGAAGTGTGCGACGCGTCCAATAGCTTCAGCCAGATCATCACTATTGGGTAGAAACACTACACGGAAATGATCTTGACAGGGCCAATTAAAACCTGTTCCTTGTACTACCAGCACTTTTTCTTCCAGCAACATATCCAGCACAAATTTCTCATCATCCTGAATTGGATAAATTTTTGGGTCCAGGCGTGGAAATAGATACAGCGCTGATTGGGGACGAAAGCAACTTACACCCGGGATATCGGTCAGAAGTTGCCAAGCAAGATCACGTTGTCGTTTGAGTCGCCCGGTAGGTAACGTCAAATCATATATGCTTTGATAACCCCCTAATGCAGTCTGGATACCGAATTGCGCGGGTACATTTGCACACAGGCGCATAGAAGCCAGCATATTTAAGCCTGCAATATAATCCTGCGCGCGTTGTTTATCACCTGATACTACTATCCAACCAGAACGAAAACCTGCTGCCCGGTAATTCTTCGACAAGCCATTGAATGTCACAAACAAAATGTCATCAGCCAAGGAAGCGATCGAGGTATGGATAGCTTGATCATAAAGTATTTTGTCATAAATCTCGTCCGCATAAATGATCAAGTGATACTGACGGGCAATTTCTATGATTTCGAGCAGTAAATCGACCGGATACAGCGCACCTGTTGGATTATTGGGATTGATGATTACGATTGCGCGCGTATGAGGCGTTATTTTAGCACGAATATCATCCAGATCCGGAAACCAATCAGACTGCTCATCGCAAATATAATGGCGTGCCGTCCCCCCTGCTAACGATACGGCAGCTGTCCACAACGGATAATCAGGCGCAGGAATAAGCACTTCATCGTTGTTTTCCAGCAGTGCCTGCATGGCAAGCATGATCAGTTCAGAAACGCCATTACCGATATAAATATCATCCATTTGCACATTTGGAATATGTTTTTCCTGGGTGTAATGCATGATGGCCTTGCGTGCAGCGAAGAGGCCTTTTGAATCGCAATAACCAGATGCAGCGGACAGATTCCGGATCACATCCTGTAATATTTCCTCGGGTGCTTCAAAGCCAAATGAAGCGGGGTTGCCGATATTGAGTTTGATAATGTGATGACCTTCTTCCTCCATTTCTCTGGCCCGATCGAGTACGGGCCCCCGAATATCGTAACAGACGTTAGCAAGCTTGCTGGATTTCGTGATGGGCTGCATGGTTAATATGAAAAACTACACTGTAGTAGATAGATATTGAAAAAATAAAGAGAATATAATGTTACCTGACCCATATATTTTTGCAAAAAAGTAAAATAAAAAAACGCTAAATTTTTTATTGATAACTACTTGCTGCACAATCGTTCAACAACGCAATACACTGAATATAATTTTTAAATATATTCTACTGGATAAAGAACAGACTCTTTATCGATAAATAAGCAGGAGGTTTTGCCTTGAAGCTACATCTTTCAGAGCATGAAGGAATCAATATTTTCACCAGTTACGGGGAAGGCTATGTTACGATTAATCAAATTCGTTATGAGGATAATTTGATCGTACTGCCAGATCACATTATCGAGAACTGGCAAATCGAAAGTATTGAGCAGTTGGAAACAGCCCATTTTGACTGCATACGACCTTTTCAACCAGAAATTATTTTACTCGGAACCGGGGCAGCACTGCGTTTTCCTGATCCTAAGTTGATGAAAGCAATGGTTTCTTCAGGGATCGGATTAGAAGTGATGGATACCCAGGCTGGCTGCCGCACTTATAATATTTTATCTGCAGAAGGCCGTCGTGTGGCAGCAGCACTGATTATTTAGCTGGATGCAGGGTGGTTAGTGTAGATATAAGATTAATCAATTTCGTAATCTTAACAGCATAAACTGATGATACTGAAGAGGTAAATGGCAGATCATCAGTCATCGATATTATTTTTTTCCCTTTCGTAAAAGGCTCCAACAGTGGATCAGGGAAGCACCTTGGTTAATTCCTCTTTTTTCAAAATACTTGTTGCTCAAACAAGACAAAGTAGATAATAGAGCCCTTATGGTGATGCGTTTGACGAGCAAGCAAAAAATAATAAGAAGCAGCAACTATGGCCGAACCAATTCCCGACAAGATAATACGATCCCTGCGAGCAGCCGAAGGCTTATATTACCGTTTGGTATTACTCGTAGGCGAAACCGGTTCCGGCAAGACTAGCGTTCTGCAGAATGTTGCCGAGGAGTTCGGGGTATTTGTCATCAATATTAATCAGGCGCTTTCCATTGAATTGCTTGAGCTGACTGTGAAGCAGCGATCACTACGATTGCCTGGAATTCTCAACCAAATCGTAGATAAAGCTCAGACACCGGTGGTGCTGGATAATCTAGAGATCCTTTTCGACAAAGACCTCAAGCAAGACCCTTTGCGGTTGCTGCAGAGCATTTCGAGAAATCAGGCCATTGTGGCTTCATGGAACGGAAACATAATCTCCGGGAGGCTTTTGTATGCAGAAACCGGTCATCCCGAGTACCGTAGCTATGACTCGGTCGATGCATTGATCGTTGAGATTAGGAAGGAGGATCGAGGAGTGAGGGGCGAGCTATGAAAATTAACAGCTACAAGAATTTAATTGTTTGGCAACAGGCCATGCAAAAATCTCAACGGCTGATTTTAACGCTCTTTTTTCATTGCAAGGGAGTCTTTGACCGAAATCGAAACGCAAATCTTTATTGCCCAACGTTTTGGTTACCTTTTTGAAGAACAACTCTTATCAATCCTGAACTTGCAGATGGAAGCCAGCAAAATGATCAATAGCTTTATGAACAAACTTTCCCCTAGCCCCTCGTTATTCCATTTCCAAATCAAAAGTGACACGAAGGCGAGTCGCAGACAGTATAAAAATAATACGGCAAGGTGAAGCCGACAAATTCTGAAGTGGTACCCAAAAACTGTACAGGTTGTTAAGCTCTGGCAGAATTAAAAAGGAGCTTAATAACAATGAGTAAAAAGCGCATACAATATTCGAGCGAATTCAAAGCAAAACTAGCGCTGGCAGCGATACGTGGTGATGAAACTGTCCCCCAATTAGCAGCGCGTTATAATGTACATCCCACGCAGATCAATAGCTGGAAACGGCAACTCATTGAGCAAGCTGCCGAGCTGTTTTGTAAAAATAATACTGCCGCCAATAAGGAGCAGCCTACAACAGATGACCTGCACCGGGTTATTGGTCAATTGGCGGTAGAACGCGATTTTTTAGCAAGAAAGCTCAATCATTAAGTCTTGTAGAACGCAAAGAGATGATTGAGCCCCATGGCAAACTTAGTCAAACTCGTCAATGTCAGCTGCTGGATCTGGCGCGCTCAACTTATTATTATCAACCGCAACCAATCAGTAATGCTGATCTGGTTCTGCTGCGCATGATGGATGAACAGTACTTAAAGACGCCACAATATGGCTCACGCAGTTATGCTACCTGGTTTCAGCGCCAGGGAATCATGTTAGGGCGCAAGAAAGCCTCTTCCTTAATGAAGACACTCGGTATTGTCAGCATAGCTCCAAAACCCAGGACCAGCATCTCAAGCAAACAGCATAAGGTCTATCCTTATCTGCTTAGAGAACTTGTCATTAATAAACCCAATCAGGTTTGGGCTGCCGACATAACCTATGTCCCCATGGAGAAAGGCTTTGGCTATCTGGTTGCCATCATCGACTGGCATTCGCGTAAGGTGTTGAGCTGGCGCTTGTCCAATACCTTGGATACTGACTTTTGTACTCAGGCGCTGGAGGCAGCCATCCAGGATTATGGCTGTCCACAGATCATGAATACCGACCAGGGCGTACAGTTTACCAGCGAAGCATTTACCTCCATACTAAAAGATCATCATATTCAGATCAGCATGGATGGCAAGGGGTGCTACTATGACAACATTTTTGTTGAACGACTTTGGCGGACAGTTAAGTATGAGCTTTTATATACCAGAGAATTCAATAATCTGAAGGAGATAAAGCAGAATTTATCCACATGGTTTGAATGGTACAATCAAGAACGATTTCATCAAAGCCTTGACCGTCTTACGCCTGATGAAATCTACTATAGTGATCCAAGAATTGATCGGGTTGCCTGAACCTGTTTAACTATACATATCAGAGCTGAACTTTCTTTCAGGTTGTCCAGTTACAGGGAACCACATCAACCAATTCCCGATTGCTGAGAGCGTGTCCATAAAGCATTCGCTTCGGAAAAAACTTCTTGGCTTGAGGTATGCTGAGTTTTGTGGAATCCAATGTCATCCCTTTGCCGCACCAGATCCATGCCTTAACCAGGGTGATTTCAGGTGATATCCGTTCGTGTTTATTCGTGGTTCAACCAGGAAGCGCTTAATGAGTAGTTGGCGAGACGCCATCCTGAACGAGTTTGTACCCAACGTCAGCAAACTCACTCTAGTTGCAGACCCTGACGGTCTGTTGACTGAGGAGAAACTAGCGTTGGAGCTTCGCGGACGCGGATTCGACCTGATCGAGTTCAATGACCCGATCGAATTTAGATACGCCTATGAGTCCCAATACCGCTCAATCTCTGACCGAGGCGAGCACACCGATCTGGCGGTGATCCTCCATTTGCAGGATACCGAGCTGGAATCCTTGCCTTACGACCTGCTCCAGGCAGGACGCAAGCTCTCCTTCAATCTGGGGGATCTCTTTCCTAACCTGAGCTACCCGGTCATCGAGAAGCTCGACCGGAGCCTGCTCGATGCGCTCTTTGAGGCACAGCGCAAGTCGCCGCCGGATCGTATGGGCGACAATGCCACCAAGGACTTCATTCTCCGCCATGTGTTCGGCATCGCCGCCGAGCTGATCGCTAACGAGGTGGAGCTGCTGCGGGTTTTGCTTCGTTTGCATTATGGGAAACTTCAGATCCCGCTCATGCTGGCTCATCGGTTCGTTCAGGTTCTCATAAGCCATGGTGGATTCAAGGTTTGGCCCTTGGAAGAAATTATTCCTAATGAGAAGGCATTTTTTGCCTTTCTGCAGGAGCGGTGGCCTCTTTTCCTGAATAGCTTAAGAAAGATTGATCAGCTCATAGAAGATTCACCTAACAAATCAGTAGGGCAGCAGATTTGGGTACCGCAAAGCAGTACCCAGCCAGTGCGAACGATGCATGATGGGCGTCAGCCTCAATATGGTCTCAAGTATTTAGGGCCTAATCTCTTGCCGTTTGATCATCATGATATTAAGGTTTACGTCGACAACTTGTTCCTGGAGGGAAAACTTATACCTGTCGAGGCCACTGGCATGGAGGTGGATGCTGGGTCCTGGGTGCGAAGCGGCATTGCCATGGTCGGTGTGGATGATGAAGAGCTTCGTATCTCCCGCCTGCTTGACCTTGTCGAAAAGGAGCTGCCGACAGCAGAAGCGCGCTACTCTGACTGGACTGCCTTTGCGCTGAAATGGGCCGAGCTTTCTTCACTGGTTCATTGCGGCAACAGCACCGTGCATCAGAACCGGTTAAAAGGAGTCGGTGATATCTTGAATACGATTTTTGCCGATTGGTTGGCCGAACACTATTCCAGTCTGATCAACTTGCCGCCGACAAATCCGGCTATGGTGCACCATGTGCCCCGCCGCTTGGCTCGGGATGTAGAGGAGTTGAGGGACAATCGTGTGGGCCTGATCGTGGTAGACGGCCTTGCCCTGGACCAGTGGGTGACTATCCGCCAACTTTTGCAGAAGCAGGATGCCAATCTGGTCATGCGCGAATTCGCGACTTTCGCCTGGATCCCGACGCTGACCTCAGTATCGCGGCAATCAATTTTTTCGGGCAAACCGCCGCTCTATTTCCCGTCATCCATCAACTCGACCAACAGCGAAGAGAAACTCTGGAAACAGTTCTGGGAAGGTCATGGCCTGTCCCGGCTGGATGTCGCCTACCAGCGTGGTCTTGGCGACGGTAATTCATCCAGCGTGCTCGACTCCGTAATCCATCCCGGCAAAACCAAAGTAGTAGGACTTGTTGTGGACAAGATCGACAAGATCATGCATGGCATGCAACTCGGCTCGGCTGGGATGCACAATCAGATCAAGCAATGGTGCCAAGGTGGATTTCTTGCGGCGCTGGTCGGTTACCTGCTGGACTATGGGTATGAGGTCTGGCTGACATCCGATCATGGTAACATCGAATGCAATGGCAAAGGCCGCCCATCTGAAGGTGTGATTGCCGAAACTCGCGGTGAGCGGGTTCGTGTGTATCCCACGCCGGAACTCCGTTCTCAGGTCGCAGGAATCTTCCCATTTGCCCATGAGTGGCAGCCGGTCGGATTGCCAGCAGATTATTTTCCCCTGGTGACGGGTGGACGCGATGCCTTCGTGCATCCTGGAGAGGCCATGGTAGGGCATGGCGGTATCGCTATTGAAGAAGTCATCGTGCCCCTGGTGAAGTTTGAAAGGAGGACACGGTGATGAGAAAAAGGCATGAGAAATTAGGTGTCAAACAGACGATTCAAAAATACTGGATGGATCGTACTGTTCAGATGATGCTGGCCGGGATGTCCGAAAAAGAAATACGAGCGGAATTGGATGAATTTCTAAAAACGCAAAAGCAAAGTGGTGGTACAGGTCAGAGAGGCGAAAAAACCTACGGAATGGCAATCGGTATTTTGACTTCCTGGTTTGCTCCCGATTCTGATTTAGTTCCATTTCGTGATGAAGCACTAATGTTTGCAAGAAGTTTATCAACTGAGGAGTGGCTCCCGCTTCACTGGATAATAATATCTGCTTCATACCCTTTCTGGTTTAATATCGCTAAACAGGCAGGAAGACTTTTTAATCTTCAAGATCAGATAACCCAGGTTCAGGTGTTTGGACGCATCAAGGAACAATATGGGGATAGAGAAACGGTTGCTAGAAATGCACGTTACACCGTGCGCTCCTTTGTAGCTTGGGGAATACTTAAGGACGCTGAGAACAAAGGTTGTTATGAGAAATCAGCGCCAATCAGTGTTGCTGATCCTGATCTAGCCATTCTGATGTTTGAGTCCGCACTTCATGCCACCTCAGAAGGCAAGGTGGCACTGGGCTTGTTGTTAAATAACCCAGCATTCTTTCCATTCCAGCTTCCCCTCATAAGCGGGGATTACGTTTCTCAATGCAATGATCGACTAGAAGTAGTACGGTATGGGCTGGATGACATACTGTTGGTATTAAAGAAGAAATAATTGTAGTTTTGCGACCATACTACTATTCACCTGTTTTATAGGATAGGGCCTAGCTACTAAAGAAGGGCTTTCTTTGAAACTACTCATTCTAGCTATGTTAACTTGATAATCCGATGCGCTTTTCCAAGCATGTTTGGCTGGGATGAGGCGATCAAGGTAGTGCGATTCTGGATTAAAGCATCAAGCGCATTGTTTACCAATCGGCAATCGGTATCAAAAACGGATGTCGTCTCGTCAATGATGACAATTGCCGGGTTTTTAAGTAATGCCCGGGCAATTAAGATGCGTTGGCGCTGATTCTCCGTGAACTTAATATCTTGATTGTCAATTCTGGTTTGAAGGCCATGCGGCATTTCGCGTGCAAATGTGGTCACATGGCAAGTGCGCGCAACTTTCATGATGCTTGCTTCTGTCGCACAGCGCATTGTACCGTAGGCGATATTGGCTGCGATGGTATCGTTTAGAAGCCTGGTGTCGGGTGTTATCCAGGAGATCTTTGCACGCAAGTCAGCTAGCTTGATTGTGGCAATATCAATGTCATTGAACAATATTCTACCACTTGCTGGGTGAATAAAACGTGCAATAAGATCGATCAATGTTCTTTCCTGACCCTGGCTGGAGCCTGGTAGCGCAATGATTTCACCCGGCTGTATCGTCAAGGTGAGGTTGAAGAGGGGAGGGCATGTTTGTGAGTAATTACCAGCATTGATTTCTTCAAACCGTATTTGACCGCGCGCGTTGGCTATCTCAACTTTGCCTGAATCAGTTTCATTTTGTTGTGCAAGCAGTGCATCGACATTGTGGATGACTTGAAACTTATTTTGTGGAGATGTTTGTATGTTCAGTACGCGTCTTACAGGAAGAACAAGCATCAGTACTGCTGTGATTAGAGCACTTGCGTCTCCGACCGTCATCATGCCAAGAGAGATCTGTTGTTTAAAAAGGAAAAAAAATACCGTTAAGATAGTAGCAATCATAATGAATGCAATGGTTTTGCTAAATGTTTTGGCGACTACTTGTTTTAGGGCAAGATTTCGTTGATGATCAATGGAGTTGCAAAAATGTTGACTTTCTTGTGACTGGCTACCATCAAGCTTGATTGATTTGATATGCTTGCACGATGTTAAAAAAGTAGGTGTTATTAATAAGGAGGGTACTTTTTGATATGAGTTACTCGCTTGAGAGACAAATTGCATGATTAAACCAATAACCACTGCGATTAAAAATCCCATGAATGAGAATTCCCAGTTTAAGAGTATCATCACTATCAACAAGCCAGTTATGGTTAATATTTCTTTGACGAAAATGATTAGGATCTGAGCGATACTATCGGTAGCGTGCTCGATTTCTGAGAAGAGATTGATATTGAGTTTGTCTGAATTCGTTTCTTTCGGATAGGATAAAGGTAGCGCTAGGAGTTTATCAAACAAGGTTCTTCGCAGATCTATTCCGACTTTTCCACTTATCCAACTAGTTGCATAACTACAAGAGAAGCTTGCGAGGCTACGTGTAATTAATAAACCTAGTATCGCCAGAAGAGCAAACTGAAACTCTTCTAATCCGTGCTGACTGGTCAGAATGTTATCCAGTAATGGTTTAATGAATAAGGGTAATAAGGAGGTAGTGACTGCAATGGTAATCAGGCTGATGATAGCGAATGCAAGCATTGTCCAGTAGGGCACAACCCATATCATCAGGCGGCGGAGCATTTGTATTTCGATCATAGGTCAGCTTATTTGAATATCAAGATACAATGGATGCATGTTAAAGCAGGGGAGATAAAAAAGTTAGACATGTCATTAAGTGTAAGAAATATTATGGCTAAATTTATACAATCTATTTTAATCAGGCTTTTGTTCAAATAATTGATAGAAGCAATTAAGTTTAATGCAATAAAATAATAAAAATGATTCCAGTGCATCCTATTAATCTGACACAAACTGCTGCTTGCCGAAGAAAAGGTATTATTTTAGCGGGTGGTTCTGGTACAAGACTATATCCCGTTACTCAGGTTGTTTCCAAACAGCTATTGCCGGTTTTTGATAAACCAATGATCTATTATCCCTTAAGCACCCTGATGCTGGCGGGTATTCGAGATATTCTCATTATTTCTACGCCACAGGATACGCCGCTTTTTAGACATTTGCTGGGAAGTGGTGAGCACTGGGGGCTGAATTTATCTTATGCTGTTCAGCCCTCACCAGATGGATTGGCTCAGGCTTTTATCATTGGGGAATCTTTTATCCATAATGATCATTCTGCACTTATTCTGGGGGACAATATTTTCTATGGGCATGATTTCCATTATCTGCTCGAAAACGCCATGATGCGTCAAGAAGGTGCGAGTGTTTTTGCCTATCATGTCAATGATCCTGAACGTTATGGTGTGGTTGAGTTTGATCAAAAAGGGCTGGCGGTCGATTTGGAAGAAAAGCCCAGGCAACCAAAATCAAATTATGCTGTAACTGGCTTGTATTTTTATGATCAGCAAGTCGTTGATTTTTCCAAAAGTCTTAAGCCTTCAGCACGTAATGAACTGGAAATCACTGATCTCAATCGGATTTATTTGGCTCAAAGTAGGCTGAATGTGGAAATTATGGGGCGTGGCTATGCCTGGCTTGATACGGGTACCTATGATTCTTTGCTGGATGCCAGTCAATTTGTAGCTACGATCGAGCACAGGCAAGGACTTAAAATAGCCTGTCCAGAAGAAATTGCTTATCGAAAAGGGTGGATTAATGCTGCCCAGTTGGAAAAGCTGGCTCATCCATTGAGTAAAAACGGTTATGGTCTATATTTGATGCAGATTCTCAAGCATGGCTATATTGACGGTATGAATAATGAAGAAAAGCTTGGTTAAATATGAAAGCGACGCAGTTAGTGATACCTGAGTTATACCTCATTGAACCACGCGTATTCGGTGATGAACGTGGTTTCTTCTTTGAAAGTTATAATCAGCGCCAATTCGACGCTTTGATCGGTAGAAATGTGACATTTGTCCAAAGTAATCATTCCCGTTCTATGAAACATGTTTTGCGCGGTTTGCATTATCAGATCAAGCAGCCTCAAGGTAAGCTGGTACGTGTAATTGCGGGTGAAGTATTTGATGTGGCAGTGGATCTTCGTAAAACTTCTCCTACATTTGGGCAGTGGGTGGGAAAAATTCTTAGTGCGGAAAATAAGAAACAGCTTTGGATCCCTGAAGGTTTTGCTCATGGTTTTGTCGTACTTTCAGCATTTGCAGAATTTCTTTATCAAACAACTGATTACTGGGCACCTGAATATGAGCGTTGTATTCTATGGGACGATCCGGTATTAAATATCCATTGGCCTATTGAGAACGAGCCTATGTTATCAACCAAAGATGCGCAAGGAAAACCTTTTTACGAAGCAGAAGTTTACGATTAATCGATCCGTTTGCTCTTTTGGTCGGGATAATAACGCAATGGCTGTAAATGATGGCCAAATCTAAATCGCTCTATTTCTGTAATGCCTGTGGTGGCCAAACTTTGAAATGGCAGGGACAGTGTCCGCATTGCCGAGAATGGAACACGCTAGTAGAAGCCGTTGCTGAGAAAACGAGTTACACGAGTTTCGATAAAAATAGCTCTCGCTTTATTGCTGCAACTGAGGTCAGCCAAGTATGCAATTTAAATGAGGTTGTAACAGAAGAATCTCCGCGTTACTCGACAGAGATGACCGAATTTGATCGGGTATTGGGGGGGGGGCTGGTGCGAGGCGGGGTCATCCTGCTGGGTGGCGATCCCGGTATTGGTAAATCCACACTGTTATTGCAGGCGCTCTCAGCCATGTCGGCCCGGCATGAGGTATTGTATGTCAGTGGGGAGGAATCAGCACAACAAGTTGCGCTACGTGCCAAACGTTTAACGCTTGAGGTGTCAGCAGTCAAACTATTAACCGAAATTCGATTGGAAAACATTCAAGCAGTCCTCGCTGAATATCAACCCAAAGTGGCTGTAATTGATTCGATTCAGACCATCTATTCGGATACACTACAATCGGCGCCAGGGTCAGTTGCTCAGGTGCGCGAATGTGCTGCTCAGTTGACGCGGTTAGCCAAGGCTCAAGGAGTCTGTATATTTTTAATTGGCCATGTTACCAAGGAAGGTGCCCTTGCTGGACCGCGTGTGCTTGAACATATGGTGGATACCGTACTGTACTTTGAAGGTGATACCCATTCCAGTTTTCGTTTGATTCGGGCATTCAAAAACCGCTTTGGTGCCGTCAACGAATTGGGCGTTTTTGCGATGACCGAGAAGGGTCTGCGTGAAGTGAGCAACCCTTCAGCTTTATTTCTTTCCCATCATGATAGCCGAGTGTCAGGCAGCTGTGTGATGGTAACCCAAGAAGGGTCGCGTCCATTATTGGTAGAGATCCAAGCGCTGGTTGATGCTGCGCATGCGCCTAACCCCAGGCGATTAAGTGTGGGATTAGAACAAAATCGGTTGGCGATGTTACTGGCTGTATTGCATCGACATGCAGGTATTCCTTGCTTTGATCAGGATGTTTTTATCAATGCGGTGGGGGGTGCCAAGATCACAGAGCCTGGTGCAGATTTGGCGGTTGTCCTTGCGATAGTTTCTTCTCTGAAAAACAAACCATTGCCGGAAAAAATAGTCGTATTTGGTGAAATCGGCTTGGCAGGAGAAGTGCGTCCTGTTCAGCGTGGTCAGGAGCGATTAAAAGAGGCAGCCAAATTGGGCTTTGCTAAAGCGATTATTCCCAAAGCCAATCAGCCCAAACAATCTATTCCTGGCCTTGAGATCATCGCGGTGCAGCGGATTGAAGAAGCAGTGATTCAATTGCGTTAAGGAAGTACTTATTCCATTTATAAATCAAAACTGACTTTGCCGGTTTCACCTGGCCTTATGATTGATACTGTCTGCCGCTCGCCTCGCGTTATATTTGATTTGGAAATGGAATAAGGTGACTCTTGCAATCAAAATTGAAGATCATGAAAACCAGATTTTGTATTCTGATACTACTTTTCATCATGGGATTACTCGTTGCTGCCATATTGCAACCCATTCCTCAGCCTCTTTCCTATCATGAATTTATTGACCGACGCTCATTTCTGGGTATTCCTAATTTTCTCAACGTTGTTTCTAATCTGGCTTTTTTGTTTGTTGGGGTAGCTGGCTTAGTCTTTCTGAGGCGTATGCAGGTGTTGCTCGTACAAAAAACGTTTTCTGCCTTCTCAGAATGTTGGCCATACATGACCATATTTTTAAGTATCATCTTAGTAAGTATGGGATCAGCTTATTATCATTGGCAACCAGATAACCATACTTTATTTTGGGATAGATTCCCTATAACCATTGCCATCATGGGTTTATTAGCTGCAACCATGACGGAGCGGATAGGTGTCAAACAAGGTTTGCGCTGGTTGCCGGTATTGCTGATAATGGGGGTAGCTAGTGTGACTTACTGGTACTGGAGTGAGCTGCAGGGCGACGGGAATCTGAATTTTTATATTGTCGTGCAAATCTGCTCGATACTATCGATCATTTTATTGGCAATTTGGTTTCCATCCCGCTATACACGAGGACGAGATATTTACGTGATTATTTTTCTTTACGGTCTGGCTAAGCTGGCAGAAATACTGGATGAGGAGATCTATCATTTCGGTCAAATGATTAGTGGCCATACGCTTAAACATCTTCTAGCAGGCTTTGCCGCTTACTGGATGCTACGTATGCTAAAAAAGCGTAGATTATTAGAAAGATTTAATCAAACAGATCAAATAAGGAAATACAATTAGAAGTAAAAAATATCCCACTCTCACAAGATGACTCGTAGTGAATAAGGGATATACTACGGCAGTGATCTGCCGTAGTTATTTATCTTCTCTTTTTACAGATTATCCTAAAAGTGATCTTTTAGAATTATTCTTACAGGTTGAATTAATTGCTTGATTCAGCATAAATGCCCGAGTTGAATTGATTTGGGCGTCTAAAAGAGCGCTTCTTGCTATCGTTACTAGGGGTGCGCTCGAATCTATGAGAATGGTTCTTGTTTGAATCGGTGTGGTTAAAAGAATTTCTTTCATTTGATGCCCAAGAGCGATTGCGCTTATGAACAACATGTGGAACTTTCTGCGCTTTCCCTTCATTTTGCCGAATTCGTGGCTTGAATTTTGGTTCTATACCTGGAATGACAGAAGGGGTAATACGCTGACCCGTGAAGCGTTCAATTCTTTTCAGGCTGATGCTATCTTTCCCGGAAGCGAAGGAAACAGCAATACCTGAAGCACCAGCGCGGCCTGTTCGCCCGATACGATGTACATAGTCTTCAGCAAATTTCGGTAAATCAAAATTGATAACGTGAGTGATATCGGCGATATCAATTCCTCTTGCTGCCACGTCCGTGGCAACCAGTATACGAAGTCTTCCGTTACGCAATTTAGTCAACGTACGTGTACGCTCACGCTGACTCATATCACCATGAAGTGCCCCAACCTCATGCCCTTGTGCTGCAAGATCGTCAGCTAAATCGTCTGCATCCCGCTTGGTTGCGGTAAAAACGATAGCTTGCTTGAGCGATTGATCACGCAATAAATGATCGAGCAGCTTATTTTTGTGCAAGAGATCATCCACATAATGAAGGCGTTGCTCGATATTTTCAAGTTTTGCGCGTTGTGAGGCAACTTGTATGCGTTTAGGGGATTTCAGTAATCGTGCTGCAATTTTGTCTATCGTTGAGTCTAGTGTAGCGGAGAATAATAAAGTTTGGCGACTTGCTGGTGTTGTGGAAGCAATACTTTCAACATCATGAACGAATCCCATGTCAAGCATACGATCTGCTTCGTCTAATACCAGCATTTCCAGCCGTGAGAAATCAATACGTCCTCGTTGAATATGATCGATTAGGCGACCGGGTGTTGCGACCAAAATATCTACCGTTTGAGATAATAATTTATTTTGTAAAAAATAGGACATGCCACCCAAAATACTAACGACTTTGATGCGAGACAGATATTTGCCATACTTGCTTGCTGCATCAGAGACCTGCAACGCTAACTCACGAGTGGGTGTCAATACAAGGATGCGCGGCCCACGACCTTGTACTTTTGTAGGGGTAGCCAGGCGATGCAGTGCAGGTAACATGAATGCAGCTGTTTTGCCAGTGCCTGTTTGAGCCGATGCCATGACATCATGACCTTGAATTAATTCTGGAATAGCTTGTTGTTGGATAGGTGTAGGAGAGGTGTAACCTAACTCATTAATGGCTTTAATAATAGAGGGATGTAAATTCAAATCTTCAAAAGACACGTTTTTTTCCTGATGTGTATAAATAAAAAATACGCGAGCAGGGATTGAGACCAGAAACTCGTAGGCAACAAATACCGCTGGCGCAGATATAAAACATCGCAGCTAACCAGTGGTATTACACAATTTCCAGACTATGTAGTGGGAAAATCGGAAGAAGGTCAGAAACGATGGAATCTAAAAAGATGGCTACTATTTTTATAGCCAAAGGATTATACATGAATTATCAAATATGTCGAGTCTTTTCATTAGCGATGCGAAAAAAATGATTACCCATTATCACAAAAAAATAGAGTTTTGTTTCCTTCCAGTGCTGAGGAGTAGATTGGTTTTAGGCATAACAAATGCTAGTATTTAGTTGGAACTATGGTGACTTTAGCGAATTTACGCTTGCCTACTTGGACCACGAATGTTTCACCCACTGCTAGATGGATTGACTTATCAATAATTTTATTTCCGTTCAGCTTTACTCCTCCTTGCTCAATCATGCGTAATGCTTCGCTGCTACTCGACGTCAACCCAGATTGCTTTAATAACTGGGCAATAGGAATATTTGCTTCATTAATCTGAAGTAATTTTTCAGGAATATCATCAGGTATCGCCCCTTTCTTGAAGCGGGTTTCGAAATCAATCAGTGCTTTCTCAGCATCCATTTTGTTATAAAAGCGGGCTACGATCTCCTGAGCAAACAGTACTTTAATTTCTCGTGGATTTCGACCTTGTTTTACTTCCTGCTTCCAATGATGGATAGTATCTAATGATTCAAATGACAGTAATTCGATATAGCGCCACATCAAAGTATCGGAAACTGACATGAGCTTTCCGAAGATATCATTAGCGCTTTCCGTGATGCCAACATAGTTGTTCAAGGATTTGGACATTTTATTGATGCCATCCAGCCCTTCTAATAATGGCATGGTGAGAATGCATTGGGGTGGCTGACCAAAATGTTTCTGTAATTCACGTCCCATCAATAAATTGAATTTTTGGTCAGTTCCACCTAATTCGATATCGGCTTTGAGGGCAACTGAGTCATAGCCTTGAATAAGCGGGTAGAGAAACTCGTGGAGAGCTATAGGTTGATTAGTACGATAACGTTTGCTGAAGTCATCTCTTTCCAGCATTCGGGCAACCGTGTAAGTTGCAGAAAGTTTGATGAGATCGACGGCGTTAAGTTTATCCATCCAGGTAGAGTTAAACACCACTTCGGTTTGATCGGATCTAAGGATTTTAAATACCTGAGTGGTATAGGATTTGGCATTCTGCGCGACTTCCTCACGTGTTAACGGAGGACGTGTTGAATTTTTACCAGTAGGGTCACCTATCATTCCTGTGAAATCACCAATCAAAAACAAAATATGATGGCCCATATCCTGTAATTGGCGTAACTTATTCAGTAATACCGTATGGCCCAAGTGCAAATCAGGTGCAGTAGGATCAAATCCGGCTTTAATTCTCAAAGGTGCGTCTGCTTTGAGCTTTTGGATTAATTCTTCTTCTATCAGCAGCTCATGACATCCGCGTTTGATTATTTTTAGTTGTTCGGAGATTGAGTTAATCACAATAAATACAATGGGTTATTTTAGAGTCTTAAAAATCTGCTTATTTTAAGTTTGTTTACTATGGAATGCCAGGCTAGGGATTGCACATTTTTGTGCTAGACTTACCGGCCGGCTCACAACAAATAGGAGATGTAACATAAGATGCTATATACGTCACCACGCGATAAAATAAGGATTTTAGCGCAAAAGCCATCGGTATTTATACATAAAAGATTACGTTGGCTAACAATCTTATCCAGTCTGCCCCTATTTGGCATAGTCACTGCATTTGGCATCGCACCCAATACTTCTTTACCAGATATTCCAGAACGTAAAATTGTTCGTACTCTTCCGCTTCCTGAAATGGCCATTTCCGATGATACGAATAGTGCATTTTGGCGTCAGGAGAACATTCGTCGTGGGGATACGATGGCTGCGATTCTTGCGCGCTTGGAAATTAATCAGCAGGATAAAACTGATTTTTTGCGCGTTGCCAAAGATAGTAAAGCGATGCGGCAACTCAAGCCTGGAGAAGTCATTCATGCTGAAACTACAGCAGATGGGGAATTGTTAGCGCTACGATATTTTTACGGCAATGGTGAGCAATTCCTGATGGAGAAGGTGGATGACACTTATGAATTGAGCGAGCAGTCTGCTGGAGTAAACACAGGTGTCAGTGTTGGATCTGGCGTTATAGAAAGTTCTTTGTTTGCAGCTACGGATGCTGCTGGATTGCCGACAAATATCGCCATTCAGATTGCTAATATCTTTGCATCAGATATCGATTTTTACCGTGACTTGCAAAAAGGTGATCGTTTCACGGTCGTTTATGAGACTTCTCATGATAATGGCGAGAATACTCAATATGGACGTGTTTTAGCGGCTGAGTTTATCAACAAGGGTAAGTCTTACCGGGCCGTCTATTTCCAGGCTTCTGATGATGAGGGTGATTACTATACCCCTTCCGGCGAGAGTTTACGCAAACCGTTTTTGCGAGCGCCATTAGAGTTTTCCCGGATCAGTTCAGGATTTACAAATGCTCGTTTCCATCCGATATTGAAGCAATGGCGAGCTCATAAGGGCATCGACTATGCTGCGCCAACAGGGACTCCTGTGATGGCGACGGCAGATGGAACAATAGAATACACTGGGCGGAAGAATGGATATGGTAACCTGATCGTATTGAAGCATCGGGGAGAATACAGTACTGCTTATGGACATTTATCCGCTTTCAAAAAAGGGATACAAAAAATGAAATATGTTAAGCAAGGTGAAGTGATTGGATATGTTGGTTCAACCGGAATGGCAACAGGACCCCATCTACATTATGAGCTCCGTATCAATGGAGTTCAGCGCGATCCATCAAAAGTGGTAATGCCTGCTGCGTACCCTATCAGCAAAAGAAACAAAGCTGCGTTTCATCGAGATACCAAAGAGCTGGTTGCTCGCTTAGATTTGCTTCGTAATGCCAATTTCGCTTCCGCCAATTGATCCTTGAGTTTTACGAATTTTCTCCAGTCTAGTAGGTGGATCTTTTGAGATCATCTCTTTATATTGGGATTATGTCAGGAACAAGCCTCGATGGAATAGATGCGGCATTAGTCGACTTTAATTCTTCGACTCCTTCTTTGATCGAGACTTATTTCGTGATGTACGATCAATATTTACGGGAGCAACTGTTGGCGTTAAATCAAGCTGGCTATGATGAGCTGCATCGTACTGCATTAGTAAGTAACAAACTATCTAGATTATATGCTGACGCAGTAGAAGGGCTTCTAAGCAAAAGTGGGGTTAGCTCGCAAAATATTACTGCTATTGGTTGTCATGGTCAGACTGTGAGACATTGTCCCCAATCTGAAAGAGCTTATAGTATCCAATTAGGTAATGCCGCACTTCTAGCTGAGCTGACTGGCATTACGGTGGTTGCAGATTTCAGAAGTCGTGATATCGCAGCAGGGGGGCAAGGTGCGCCCTTGGTACCCGCATTTCATCAAGTTATGTTTGGCCATACAGAAAAACATCGCATTATAGTGAACATTGGCGGTATTGCAAACGTTACCAGTCTTCCACCTAAGCGGGAGGTGATTGGTTTTGATTGTGGTCCAGGAAATATCTTGTTGGATGCCTGGTGTTTACAGCACACAGGGAGCCTGTATGATCACAATGGATCTTGGGCCGCAACAGGATGTATTCTCCCAGAATTATTGGAAGCATTGCTGACATTTCCCTTTTTCTCTCTACCTCCACCGAAAAGTACAGGTAGAGAACTATTTAATAGTGATTGGTTGAAAAGCTATTTGCATGGGAAAGAATCGCCCCAAGATGTGCAGGCAACCTTGCTGAAGCTTTCTGTTGAAGCCATTGCTCTATCTATATGGCTTCATTTTCCAGAGGCTGAAGAAATTTATTTGTGTGGGGGAGGGGCCCGCAATGGCAAGCTGGTAGCTGAGCTAAAGACAGCTTTGCCCGGGAAAGAAGTGAATCTGACCGATGTATTAGGGGTCAATGCAGATTGGATGGAGGCGTTTGCGTTTGCCTGGTTAGCCAAACAAACGATAAATAAATTGCCTAGTAATCTTCCCGCAGTTACCGGTGCACAGGGCTATCGGATTCTCGGGGCAATTTATACTGCCTAAACTTCGATAGCTAAACAATTAAACAGAGAAAGAAGAGCCGCAACCACATGTGCTTGCTGCAGAGGGATTTCTAATAATGAACTGTGCGCCCTGAGGGTTTTCCTGGTAATCAATTTCGGCACCAATTAAATATTGAAAGCTCATTGAATCCACTAAGAGTTTTACCCCTTCTTTTTCCATAACAAAATCGTCTTCATTGATGATTTCATCGAAAGTAAAGCCATATTGAAAGCCTGAGCATCCCCCTCCGCTTACAAAGACTCTTAATTTTAAATTATGGTTTCCTTCTTCTTCTATAAGATGCTTAACTTTGTCTGCTGCATTCGCAGTAAACATTAAAGGTAACTGCTTTTCAGTATTTAAATGGGTGTTTATTGTGCTCATATCATTCCACCTATTTTATCTATGATTAAATAAAAATCTTGAATAAGGCGTATTGTTATTTGGTATGTAGAAAATTAACTTATGAGTAAGATTTACTTGATTTAGAAGTATTCTTTTTGTAACAGTTTCTTATTTTATAGATAAATTAAGCTCAAAATAGGGTTAAGGCAATAAGGGAATATGCTCAATCCCTAATGTTTCTGGAAATCCAAATATGATATTCATATTTTGCACTGCCTGCCCCGCTGCACCTTTTACGAGATTATCTGTTACCGAAAGTATTACCGCAATATCCCCATCTTGGGGACGGTGCACTGCAATTCGGCAATAATTAGATCCTCGGACAGAACGTGTTTCTGGATGATTCCCTGCTGGTAATATATCAACAAATGGTTCGTTAGCGTAACGATCCATATATAAAGTCTGCAAATCAACCTTTTTGGTCAGTCTTGCATAGAGTGTTGCATGAATGCCACGAATCATGGGTGTAAGATGAGGCACAAAGGTAAGACCAACCTGTTTTTTAGCTATATTGGATAAACCCTGCTTTATTTCAGGTAGGTGACGATGCCCTGGTACTGCATAAGACTTGAAATTATCAGCTGCTTCTGAAAATAAGGTATGGACTTCTGCTTTACGTCCTGCACCGGATACACCTGATTTAGTATCAGCAATCAGATGATTCATATCTACTACTCCAGCTTCAATTAAAGGCAGGAAACCTAATTGCACTGCGGTAGGATAACAACCAGGATTAGCGATTAGTCGCGCATTTTTTATTTGCTCACGATTTATTTCAGGCAAACCATACACTGCTTCTGCAACTAATTCCGGGCAAGCATGAGACATTCCATACCACTTTTCCCATTCTGCCACATCTTTGATACGAAAATCTGCAGATAAATCAACTACGAGAATGCCGGCATCGTACAAGGCTTTTGCCTGTTGCATAGCAACTCCATTGGGCGTTGCAAAAAAAACGATATCACATTTATTTAGCTCTGCTTTGCCGGGATCAGTAAACTTAAGAGTTACTTGCTTGCGTAAGCTGGGAAATAATTCATCCACAGACATGCCAGCTTCCTGCCGTGAAGTGATTACTTTTAGTTGAACTTCCGGATGTTGTGCAAGAATGCGTAACAACTCCACTCCTGTGTAGCCTGTCCCACCCACTATACCGACTTTTATCATAGAGTTCCTGTGTACTAGAACATATATTTTAATATATTTTAATTCCGGTAAAACAAAAAAAGCCGCCAATATAGGGCGGCTTTTTTTGGAAAATTTAATAAATCAACGTTTAGAGAATTGTTTGCGTCGACGCGCCTTACGTAAGCCAACTTTCTTCCGTTCAACCTCACGTGCATCACGTGTCACAAAGCCTGCCTTGCTTAAAACCGGTTTAAGAGAAGCGTCATAATCAATTAGAGCTCTGGTTATTCCGTGGCGCACTGCACCTGCTTGTCCGGATTCCCCACCACCGCAGAGATTAACCATAATATCTAGATTTGCCATGTTGCCAGTCAACTCAAGCGGCTGACGAACAATCATGCGTCCGGTTTCACGTGAAAAATATTCATCAACTGGTTTATTATTAATGGTAAATAAGCCACTCCCTGGTTTAATAAAGACTCTAGCTACAGCGCTTTTTCTGCGACCAGTCCCGTAATTATAATTTATTGCCATAAATTAAGCCCTGATTTCTAATAACTTTGGTTGCTGTGCGGTATGAGGATGAGTATCTCCTGCATACACTTTAAGTTTTTTGAACATAGCGTAACCTAAAGGACCCTTAGGTAACATGCCTTTTACTGCTTTTTCTAGAGGTCTTCCAGGAAAACGTGCATGCATCTTCTTGAAACTAGTTTCGTATATTCCTCCAGGATAGCCACTATGACGATAATATTTCTTATCTTCTGCTTTATTGCCCGTTACACGGATCTTATCAACATTAACAACAACGATATAATCTCCTGTATCAATATGAGGAGTATAAATAGCTTTATGTTTGCCCCGCAAACGATGTGCTATTGCTGCGGCTAATCTTCCCAAAACTTTATCGGTCGCATCTATAACAAACCAATCATGTTGGACTTCATGTGGTTTAGCTGAAAAGGTTTTCACTGGACTTATCTCGCTCTTTTTATATGGAGTGTTTTCTTTTTAAACACAAATTAATCAGAGATATTATGCTACTCATACGGAATTGTCAATTTCCAGCCTCTTCCATTACAGGGCAATCGCGCTTAAAAGTGCTTGAAAATAGAATTTAGATAAGGTAATAACGTTATCATTTAGATTTTAAATGACAGTAAAGCCAACACCTTTCATTATCCATCACTTTTCGAGTATTCAAGACCCGCGAATAAACAGACAAAAGAGACATCAGCTACAAGATATTTTCTTTATCAGTATCTGCGCTACGATTTGTGGTGCAGATGTGGGTTGCTATTGAACAATTTGGCTTGGCAAAAGAGGCATGGTTCACCGAATTGCTGGGTTTAAAGCATGGCATCCCTTCGCATGATACCTTCGGAGAAGTTTACGCCGCCATTGATACCGAGCAGTTCAGCGTTTTTTTTTCCCGCTGGGTTGCTGACCTGGCCACCATCACCGAAGGCGAAGTGATTGCGATAGATGGTAAGTGTTTAAGACGTAGCCTCGACCAGTCTTCAAAAAAAGCCGCCATCTATATGGTCAGCGCTTGGGCTCAGCACAACCATCTGGTGTTAGGCCAGGTTAAAGTCGATGACAAATCAAATGAAATCACTGCCATTCCCAAATTGCTTTCAAGACTTGATATCGCAGGGGCAGTGATTACGATCGACGCCATAGGCTGCCAGAAGAAAATTGCCGAACAGATTAAACAGCAAGGCGGTGACGATGTGTTTAGCCTGAAAGGCAATCAGGGCACCCTACACGACGATGTGAAGACATTTTTCACGTCATCTTTATCGCCGAAAGTAACCTCGGTTAGCTATGAAGGTGAGCATGGCCGAATTGAAACCCGCTCAATTCGAGCAACAGCCGATATAGCCTGGCTCCAGGAACGGCATGACTGGAAAAGCTTACGAAGCATTATTGCCATTACCGCCACAAGAGAAACCGATAACAAAGTGACCGAGGAAATACGCTATTTCATCAGTAGCCTTGATGCGAATGATCCGGAGCGATTAGAGCGTGTGGTGCGGGCGCATTGGGCTATAGAGAACAATTTGCACTGGGTGCTTGATATCGCCTTTGATGAAGACAGCAATCGGACTCGCAAGGGACATAGTGCTGCGAATAAGGGACATAGTGCTGCGAATCTGGCTGTGATCCGGCATATCGCCCTGAATCTGATCAAGGCCGAAAAAACCTCCAGGGTTGGCATCAAGATCAAGCGTTTAAAAGCCGGATGGGATAATGAGTATTTACGTCAGGTTATTGGGATAATTTAAGCGCGATTACCCTGTCTTCCATTATGAAATGAATCTGATGTGAACGCGTATTTTCAGCGAATATATCTTCAATGAAAGATGATTCTGTCTAGGTAGATTCTGATAGTCTTTTATGATGTAAGGCGAGGCAGGATATCGATAGATATGGATGAAGTGGATAAAGCAAAATTCAAATTAGAAGAGCATATTAGCATTCTTTTTCAGAATATTTCTAAAAAACAGATAGATATTAGTGCACCTCTAAAAAAAGTTCAGAGTTCTAACCAAGATCAGGCGAGAGCAAATAGTGTTGGCGCGGCATATAGCTGATTTAGATAAGGAAGATTTTTTGTGAACCACGAAGTATTATGGCGAGACGGGATAAGCGAGCAATCCGCAAAGCGGATTGCTCGAAAATATAGATTTTTAGAGGTGGCCATTAGAAATTCTATTCTATAATGGAAGACTTGGTTTTTGAGTGGATTACTGTTAGTAATTTAATCGAAGAATATTAATGATGACGTAATGTTGCATTATTTTTAGAATAAACGTAACATCCGAGGTTTTTTTAGCAAAAATTGATTGAGGAATTATATGGCCAACACAGCACAAGCCAAGAAACGAGCTAGACAAACTGTCGTGAGGCGAGAGGAAAATTTTAGTTTGCGATCCAGAATGCGAACTGCGATCAAAAGCATAAGAAAAGCAATTGAATCTGGTGATAAAGAACTAGCTGAAACTGTGTTTAAGAAATCAACCAGTGTTTTGGATTCTATTGCAAATAAGGGGATTATTCATAAAAACAAGGCCGCACGGCATAAAAGCCGGTTAGCAAGCTCGATTAAAGCTATGGTGTGATAATCTGGCTCTGGATAGAAATTTCATATATTAAAAACAAAAAGCAAAGAAGGGAGGAGAGAGGAATGGATGCCAGAAAATGGCTGAAAGGGCTAGCGATAGCCTGTGGAGTAATGATGGCGGGAGCAGTGCATGCGAACCTGTCGACCGTGCCGGATGAGACATACAAGGCACTGAATCTGGATCGTAGCAAGGCAACGCCGAAGGAGACCTACGACGCGCTGGTCAAGCGCTACAAGGATCCTGCTCAGGGAGCAGGACGTGGCACGATGGCTGAATACTGGGAGCCGATTCCCTATAGCATGTATTTGGACCCGACCACCTTTTACAAATCCCCTTCATCGGTCAAGGAAGTCGTCACGCGTCAAGAATGCGTCGAATGTCACTCCGACGAATCACCGGTCTGGGTACAAGCCTGGAAACGCAGCACCCATGCTAACCTGGACGAAGTACGTAAACTGAAACCGGAAGATGCAAAATATTACAAAAAGGAAAAGCTGGAGGAAGTCGAAAATAACCTGCGTTCTCTCGGTAAACTGGGTGCCAAGGAGAATCTGAAGGAAGTAGGCTGTATCGACTGCCACGTCGAAATAAACACCAAGAAGAAAGCGGATCACACCAAAGACATCCGCATGCCGACCGCTGACGCCTGCGGCACCTGTCACCTGCGCGAATTTGCCGAGCGTGAATCGGAACGCGACACCATGATTTTCCCGAATGGACAATGGCCGGAAGGACGCCCCTCGCATGCACTGGACTGGAAAGCCAACATCGAAACCACCGTCTGGGCTGCTATGCCGCAGCGCGAAGTGGCTGAAGGCTGCTCCATGTGCCACTACAACCAGAACAAATGTGACGGCTGTCATACCCGGCATGAATTTTCTGCGGCAGAATCCCGTAAACCGGAAGCCTGCGCCACCTGCCACAGCGGGGTAGACCACAACAACTGGGAAGCCTACTCCATGTCCAAACACGGCAAAGTCACCGCCATGATGGGCGACAAATGGAACTGGGACGTGCCCTTGAAAGACGCCTTTGAAAAAGGCGGCCAAAGCGCCCCCACCTGTGCCAGCTGCCACATGGAATATGAAGGCGAATACGCGCACAACATGGTACGAAAAGTACGCTGGGCCAACTATCCGTTTGTACCCGGTGTGGCTGAAAACATCACCAGCGAATGGTCAGAAAAACGACTCGACTCCTGGGCAGCCACCTGTAGTCAATGTCACTCCGAGCGTTTTGCGCGCACCTACCTGGAACTCATGGACAAAGGCACGCTCGAAGGCCTGGCCAAATATCAGGAAGCCCATGACATCGTCAAGAAGCTCTACGATGAAGGCCTGCTGACCGGACAAAAAACCAACCGTCCGGCCCCGCCTGCTCCTGACAAACCGGGCTTTGGCCAATTCACCCAGCTGTTCTGGTCAAAAGGCAACAACCCGGCCTCGATGGAACTCAAAGTACTCGAAATGGCTGAGAACGACCTTGCTAAAATGCACGTAGGCTTTGCCCACGTCAACCCCGGTGGCTGGACCTATACGGAAGGATGGGGTCCAATGAATCGCGCCTATGTCGAAATTCAGGACGAACACACCCGACTGCGCGAAATGCTCACCCTGCAGGAACGCGTCAACAAACTGGAAGGAAGCAAAACCAGTCTGCTTGACCTGAACAGCAACAGTGAAAAAATCTCACTGGGCGGACTCGGCGGTGGCCTGCTGCTGGCTGGCACGCTCGCGCTGATCGGCTGGCGTAAACGTAAGCAAAACAAAGCTTGAGTACTGCCAATGACAAACAGCGCCCCCCCGGGGGGCGCTGGCAAGACAAGCTCCTCCCGTTACTAGGCATCACGCTCGTAACGGGAGGTTTCATTTTACTTAGCTGGTTTGCTTATCTCTGGCTGACACCGCAGACAGCCCCCTATCACTACCAGCTGATCGCAGAAGGGGAAGCGAACCAATTTCCGGAACTCGAACTGGAAGCCTGGCCGACGCTCAAGGTCAGCAAATATGAAATACACATAGCAGAAAAAGACCAGCCCATTGCGCTGGCCTATTTCGGGCAAAAGGAAAAAGAAGGGCCGGTACTGCTCAACTGGGAAAATCAAACGGGAGAACCGCTGCTTGCCCTGGAGCGCAAACCCTCGGAGCTGAGCGCATTAGCCAGCGCCATCGGCAAATACGTCTCGCCGGACGCCCTTATCCTGGCCTGGTGGGATACCTCGCGTCAAATACACCTGCTGTCCGAACGCAACACCCTGTTTAACGCACACTTAAATGAACCGCTCATCATTCCGGCGCGCTGGCAGCAGCATGCCGACACCATCCGTACCTATGAAAGCGACCTTTCACACAGTGTGCCCACCGCACAAGAACGAGACCAGTTCCAGCGCTTTACTGAAGCCCTGCTGCAACCGCCCGAAGCAGGCGCAGCCAAACTGCGTGACCTGATTGGCCCCAACCAGGAAGCCTACCTCGTGATCCATGTCTCTGACTTATACAAATTAGGACTGCTGCACCCGGACAAATTTGGCGTTGCCTACAAAAACTTCATGCTGACCGGCAATATCCATGGGCTGATCAACCACATGAAAGTCGAGATGAAAGAACATGATTACAACACCTATACCCTGCAATCCCTGTCTGATCGCGACATCCGGGCATTCTTTCTTGCCGACGAGCCCAGCACGCAGACCCTCATGGCGCGTCTGCTGCCTTTTACTGAGAAAGAGCCGCCACTGAACCTCCAGGCGGTGCAACTCGTTTATCAACAAGGGGGATACTGGGTATACAAGCTGCCATGAAGCGAGCCGCCAACCAATACCCCTGATCGCATCAAAACCATTTACACAATCCGATGATCGCGTACAATTGAGGCTTAGCCGGATGATAATCAAGACCCAAATTAAAAGAGAGGAGAGAACATGAAGTACATTACAGCCTATGCCGTTGCTATCGCAGCCATGTTTGCATTCATGACAGGCGCTGCTATCGCCGCCTCAGACGCCCCATTTGAAGGTCGCACCAAATGCAGCAACTGTCACAAATCGCAAGCCAAATCCTGGAAAGACACCGCCCATGCCAAAGCGATGGAATCGCTCAAGCCCAATACCAAAAAGGAAGCCAAAGTCAAAGCCAAGCTGGATCCTGAGAAAGACTATACCCAGGACAAAGACTGCGTCGGCTGTCATGTCGACGGATTTGGCAAAACAGGCGGCTATAGCATTGATGCCCCGAAAAAACCGCTGACAGGAGTAGGCTGTGAATCCTGTCATGGACCGGGCAAAAATTACCGTGGCGATCACCGCAAGGCCGGGCAAGCTTTTGAGAAATCAAACAAGACCACGCCGCGTAAAACCCTGGCAGACAAAGGACAAGACTTTGCGTTTGAAGAAAGCTGCAATGCCTGTCACCTGAACTATGAAGGTTCGCCCTGGAAAGATGCGAAACCGCCTTACACCCCCTTTACTCCGGACGTGGATCCGAAATACGCCTTTGACTTTGATAAAATGGTCAAAGATGTGAAAGCCATGCACGAGCACTTCAAACTCGATGGTGTGTTTGTGGGTGAACCTAAATTCAAGTATCACGATGAATTCCAGGCCAGTGCTAAAGAAGGTGAAAAAGGAAAAGAAGAGTAAAACTGTAAAAAAAGGAAAAGAATAATGACCGCACTACAAAAAGGATCAATTGGCAGCTTGCTGATTGGCGGGTTGCTGGGAATAGTATTGGTAGCCGTCGTATTCGGAGGGGAAGCAGCGCTTTCCACAGAAGAATTCTGTACGAGCTGCCACTCGATGAGTTATCCGCAAAAAGAATTGAAGCAGTCCTCACACTATGGCGCATTAGGCGTTAATCCCGGCTGCAAGGATTGTCATATTCCGCAAGGCTTTGAGAACTTCCATCTGGCAGTGGCCACCCATATTGTGGATGGTGCGCGTGAGCTCTACCTTGAACTGGTTAATGATTATTCCACATTGGAAAAATTCAATGAGCGTCGACTCATCATGGCGCATGATGCGCGTATGAACCTCAAAAAGTGGGATAGCATCACCTGCAGAACCTGTCATAAAGATCCGCAACCACCTGGCGAAAGCGCTCAGGCCGAGCACAAGAAAATGGAAACTGAGGGAGCCACCTGTATCGATTGCCATCAGAACCTGGTCCATGAAGAAGCTCCGATGACGGATTTAAATGCGAGCCTAGCTGCTGGCAAGATGGTGTTGAAGCCGGAAGAAGACGAGGAGGCTGAGGATGAAGATGACGAAGAAGAGGGAAATAGTGAAGAAGCTGAAGAAAATGCTTCCGAAGAAGGCTCCGATGATGATGATTAATTAATATTTGACTCATCAAAATCGGAGGACTTTATCATTATGATATCGACGCTCACTCATAGAGTGAACGTCGTTTCAGAATCGATAGGTTGATGAGAGCGAGGGAATTTCTTTTTTTTTTCAGCGGAATATTTTATTAATTCTTTATTTACAAAGTAAAGTTGGTGAAATAAAGATTAATTAACTTCCATAATGTGATCACACATTTCTAGCAAGAAGTTAAGTTATGAGTAGAATTTTTCAGTACTCAATATTAATGAATCACATCATATCGATGGACTGCTTCTCATAAAACAAATTGATTCTTATTTTTGAATAAAAACAAATTAAATTAATATAGAAAATTAATATGTATTCAAAAAATATAAAGAGTACATGTGAGAAGAGAGGCAGATCAACTGGTAATCTTCGGTATAGCTATAAGCGCCATTTAAGAGAGAAATTTATAGAACTGCTGCTACTTTTGGCAGCTTTTTTTTCAGTTGTAATTACCTTTTCTATTGTTTTCATGCTGATAAAAGAATCGATCACATTTTTTCAGCATGTTTCAATTTGGGAATTTCTTACAGAGAAACAATGGACACCATTATTTGATGATGCGCATTACGGAATTCTTCCCTTAGTCTCAGGAACAGTAGTAAGTTCAACTATTGCCCTTCTAGTGGCGCTTCCATTAGGTACAACGATAGCTATTTACCTTTCTGAATTTGCATCATATACGGTACGAGAGATTGCAAAACCATTTCTGGAATTGCTAGGTGGTATCCCTACCATCGTTTATGGTTATTTCGCTCTCTTATTCGTTACACCCTTATTGCAGGTAATTATTCCTGATCTACCAGGGTTTAGCTTGCTATCCGCTGGACTAGTAATGGGAATAATGATTATTCCTTATGTAAGTTCAATGACTGAGGATGCGATGCGTTCTGTGCCAATGCATTTACGGGAAGGTTCTTATGCCATAGGTGCCACAAGGTTTCAGACGGCTATCAAAGTGGTAATGCCTGCAGCGTTCTCAGGTATCGCAGCTGCTTATATTTTAGCTATTTCTCGGGCAGTTGGAGAAACTATGGTCGTAGCTATTGCTGCTGGAATGCAACCAAATCTAACGTGGAATCCCATGGAACAAGCAGCAACAATCACTGCATATATTGTTCAGGTAAGTTTGGGTGATTTGCCACATGGTAGTATTGGCTACCAAACTATTTTTGCAGCAGGGCTAACTTTATTATTGATCACATTAATTTTTAATATACTTGGTCATCTGCTACGTAAGCGATATCGTGAGACATATTAAAGAAGCTTCTACTATTCTAAAATTGGATTCGGATTATATTTAAGTTAGGCCGCCGCTATTAAATCGATGCAGTTATTATCAATGCTTTGTTAAGTATTTTTTGAAAATTTTATTGTTATTAACCAGCATTTATGAGTGATGAAAAGAAATTAGAAGAATTACGTGTGGTTATTGCCCGACATAGACTTTGGGATTTAATTTTTTTAATTTCGGGTATGCTTGCTTTAATGCTCGCTATATTGACATTTATTGCTTTATTTACACAAATGCTCATAGATGGTGCACCACGTTTATCCTGGGATTTTTTTACTTCATTCCCTTCGCGTCGCCCAGAATCTGCGGGTATACTTTCAGCGTGGGTTGGCACTACGCTAGTAATGTTGGTTACAGCAATGGCCGCTATCCCGCTTGGGGTAGCTGCCGGAGTTTATTTAGAAGAATATGCGCCTAGAAATTTATTCACAGAACTAATAGAAATTAATGTTACCAACCTTGCGGGAGTACCTTCTATTATTTATGGTTTATTAGCATTGGGTCTGTTTGTTTATCAATTAGGTCTGGGGCAGAGTATTTTGGCTGCTGGATTAACTCTGGCTCTTTTAATTTTACCTATTGTAATTGTAGCAACTCGTGAGGCAATACGATCTATTCCAGTTGCGATTCGGGAAGGTTCTTATGCTTTAGGTGCCACCAAGTGGGAAACAGTTGCTGATCATTTATTACCATATTCTGCACCAGGTATCTTGACCGGTATCATTATCGGCTTAGCTCGAGCAATTGGTGAAACAGCCCCTATTATAACAATTGGCGCATTAACTTTTATTGCATTCTTACCTCCCTCTCCAATAAAAAGTGAATTTCCATTTATATCATTTGAATGGTTGACAGCACCTTTCACGGTAATGCCAATACAAATGTTTAATTGGGTATCACGACCTGAAGAGGAGTTTCAGTTTAATGCAGCAGCAGCAGGACTGGTCCTGGTTGTTATGACGCTTGCAATGAATGCATTGGCTATTTATCTTCGCTATCGTATGCGTAAAAAAATCAAATGGTAAAAAATAATTTAGTAGAACCTGAAGCAAATAAACTCTCTCCTGCTCAATATAAATCCATAGTTAAAAAGTTAAATTTTTATTATGGAGATTTTAATGCGTTGAGAAATATTGATATGGTTTTACATGAAAAGCAGGTAACTGCACTAATAGGCCCATCAGGCTGCGGTAAATCTACTTTTCTGCGATGTTTTAATAGGATGCACGATCTTTATACAGGTAATCGGTATGAAGGTGAGATCATTCTTTACCCAGACAACGAGAATATTCTGTCTTCTCATGTTGACCCGATTGAAGTAAGAATGCGTATCAGCATGGTATTTCAAAAACCGAACCCTTTTCCTAAATCAATCTATGAAAATGTCGCTTATGGGTTGAAAGTAAGAGGCGTTAAGCAACGTGCAATGTTGGAAGAGAAAGTGGAGGATGCGTTACGTAATGCAGCCTTGTGGGATGAAGTTAAAGATCGGCTGAATGACCTTGCTTTTAATCTATCTGGTGGACAGCAGCAGCGATTATGTATTGCAAGAGCGCTTGCAACTGACCCTGAAATATTATTATTTGATGAACCTACTTCGGCATTAGACCCAATTGCAACTGCCAGCATTGAAGAATTGATCGCTGATCTTAAAAATAAAGTGACCATACTTATAGTAACTCATAATATGCAACAAGCTGCTCGGGTTTCTGACTATACTGCTTATATGTATTTAGGTCAGTTAATAGAATTTGATACAACAGACACTATTTTTATCAAACCAAAGAACAAGCAAACAGAAGATTATATTACAGGACGCTTTGGCTAGATCTTTGCTTTGACATATTTAAGCAAATAACAAATTGCTCAAGAGGGCTGATGCGGTGAAGTGATTTTTTTCGATGATTGTGGCGAAAGAAGTAGATTATTTCAGTTTGGATAACAGTCTATGCCCAAACGCTTACCATATATTTCAGGTTGGCCAGGGTTACCGCTCATTCTCAAGTCTGGCAATAGCGTGCTTTGGCTACGTGCTATTTCTGACACGCCATTCTAATTCCATTTCTAAAAAATCAAAACTGACTTTGTCGGCTTCGCCTTGCCGTATTACTTTTATACTGTCTGCGGCTCGCCTTCGCGTCATTTTTGATTTGGAAATGGAATAAGGAGTCACATTCTGCAGTAATTGCTCTATTCTGTTTGCCTGTAGCACAGGCTAAAATGATTCTTTCTTAATCTACCTGCGCCTGGCGCTATGGTTTTATACCATTTTCTCCAGATAACCTATTTATTCTTCAGTAGGAGTGATTTCTATCGCTTCTATAGGCATGATGCCTAGTATAAGCTAATAATTGATTCTATTAACGTCATCGAATAACTTGGTTCTAATGATATTTTAGTGAAGCAAAATTAAAGCTGAAACAAGTGATACAACCCAATGTAATTTCTGATCATTTTTTGTAATACAAGAATATCCACCTATAATTTTAATTTTGTTGGAGAAATATTCCATCAAATAACGACTGCATTTAAATTATGTATTATTTTTCTTCGATTCAATAAGCTCTTTTACTGTTTCTAACAATCGGTCAGCAACTGCTTCTGGGTTAACTTTAAAGCGACCCTCGATTATTGCTTGCCTAATCTTTGCCACCTTAGCTGTATCTACAATTTTATTATTATTTTCGATGGGGTGCGATAAAATAGAAGAGTTAGTATGCAAATTATTTTTTAATTGAGAAAAATATGGCGATTCATCGTTAGAGGAAGTTTTGTCATTATATTTTTGCTCATCATCATTATTAATACTGGTTACTCGCGTTGAATTCGTATTTTCTATTTTCAAGATAAAAATCCTTTTTAATAGAAATATTGATAATTAAGTGATATTTACCCAAACTATTTTGCTTTGTGTAAATATATAACCCATACTTTTTCTAATATCCATTGTATTACATGTTATACATTTATATTCTTAATTCATTTCCCCCGAAATAAAAAATAACTGATGTTTTTTTGAGCATATAATTAATAAGCTTTTATAGTTTAAAAGAGTCTTGAATTCTTAAAAACGATATTACATGATACAGATTTTTAATGCATTCTCACTATCTTTTCGTAATCTTTTTAACGTTAAAATTTTATGGATACTGGTTTGGCCTCTTTTAGTAGCTAGCTTATTCTGGCTAATAGTGGGTGTCTTTTTCTGGACACCTTCAGCTGAATGGATTGCAGAGATTATTTCATTTACCTTCATGAAAGAGTGGTTTGATGAGTCAGCCTTACTCAAGATTACTGATGGTATAGGGAGTATATTAAATGTAATTATTCTTGTTATTTTGGTGATTGTGACTGCCATGATAATAACTGCTCTATTTGTTATGTCGTCACTGATCGATTTTGTTGCTAAGCGATATTATCCACTACTTCAGCGGAAAAACGGAGGAAGTCTGGTGGGTAGTTTAGTTCACGTTATTTCCGCAATTATTATATTTATTGTATTGTTGGGTATTTCTTTACCTTTTTGGTTTGTTGGTATTGGAATGTTAATGTCTTTTTTAGCCGCAGCCTATTTAAATCAGCGGTTATTTAGCTATGATGCATTATCAGAGCACGCCAGTAAAGAAGAGTTAGAGATTTTACTGGCTACCAATAAATTATCACTATGGGGTTTAGGATTGTTAACTGGTCTCATTCAATTTATACCCGTACTGAATTTGTTTGCTCCGACATTAACCGCATTAGCCTTTATCCATTTTGAATTAGCACGTCTGGAAAATTACCGTCAGAAATCGAGTTCTGATTCTTCTCAAAAATAAACTTTTTATTTTAGGATAAAGTCTGTATGGTAATTTCTGATGAGTTATTAAGATTGAACAAAGTAAACTCTGTAGAGCCGAAGCAGGAGAATCAGTAAAATAGTAATAACAAGTAGGTCAGATCTTCTTATAGTAAAACCTGAATAGTCATACTTGGATTTATTTTATCTATCTCGCTGTTTTTACTTAGGGTATTATAAGAATAAACTGCTGTAATATGCTTTATAATACTCGATGTTCAATAGATTATTATTTAATTTACTGGACAGTACATTATAATTCTGTTATTAAGAATAGCGTCATTCTAGATATGAATGACCAAAGATGTGTTGTATATTTAAATATAATTAATTCATCATATTTGTTTATATAGGAGATAAAGAAAATGAAATCTGCACTCTTAGTAGCAATACTTTCAGCGCTGGCATTGACGGCTTGTGGTGATCCTAAACCAGCTCAATATCCACCTAGTTCTATGATGGAGCGTGATTCCATGCCTGATAAAGCCGATGAACAAAAAAAATAATTAATTAATTAATTAAATAGAATGATCAAAATTTTAAACCGCTCTTTATAGGGCGGTTTTTTTTGATCATAGTTGCGCATAATTAGTGCCAGTCCGAAAACCCCATTTTTTCACCAGTAATCTGCTTAATTTTTAAGTGCCTTTGTAAAAATGCAACGAAACCATACATCCAAAAAAGCCTCTGATTGTATTTTTGTGAGGCATGGCATGAAAAATACGGTTTCTACCCAGCACTCACCACTGATTGCTCGCAATCAGGCGGTTTTTTGCGTTAGCGGGAGAGCTTAAGCTGCTTGTTGGTGCTTTTAAATGACGTTTTATAGCTTTGCGCTCACGCTCCACATCCTGCTGCCATAGAATATCACCTATTCGGCGGATATTTCTGGCGACAATAGCCAGTGCAACGTAACGTTTAAAACCACCCATGCCATGATCTGGGCATTTGTCTAGTCCGTGCACCTCCAGCGCATTGATTGCTGACTCTACTGCTGAGTGCGCACGACGGGCTTTAACAAATTCTTCCATTTGTTCTATTGCTTTGCGCTCTTTGGATAGTTTGCCTTTTTTGGGCAGCGTAACCTGCTCAAGATGTTGGGCTAATTCAGCCTGGTTAGCAGGTGAATGAAAACCTTTATCGAAGCTGCAGGCATTGAGTATGGGAAAGCGTTTTTTAGCTTGCGTGACCATGTTTACCGCAATTTGATCATCGGTTTGTCTTTCCATTACGTGATGGTGCAAGATGAATTGATGCTGGTCTTCCAGAATGCACACTTTGACGCCTAACTCGACAGGCACACCGGCTTTGCCTTTACTGACCCATTCGGTGTGGGGTTCAAAAATGGAGAATACTTTTTCCTGGTGAGGAATGATTTCGCCTTTGATAACACGACGCTCAATTTGGTCTATTTGGCGCTTGGCATGTTGGAGGTAGTCTTCAATTTCAATCTTTTGCAGCAACTCGCGCGTAGCAGTTGTAGCCAGCTTGGTTAAGGTGGTTTGAATTTTTTTCACGTAACATTGGGCTTGCTCAATATAGGCCTGATACGCTTGAATCGTTTGTAGGTTGCTTTGTTGGTCTGCGGCTTTGCGGCGCTTCTTGCTCTGTGCATTGCGCATAAGTCGTTTTAATTGACGTAGATTGTAGCGATATTGCCGCCAGTCGCTTAAGTGCTGGCTTTCGCACCAGCGCGCCGTCAGCGTAATCGCTTTGCGCAGGGCATCCCCCAATAAGTTGATGTCGGTTGGAAAATGCACATCGGTTTCAACCACAAAGGAGTCGCACCGCCCACGCAGGGCGCTTTCGTCCTTTTTTATGAGGATATGCCCTCCCTCGACGATGATCTGGTTTAATCTGTCCAGCAATTCTGGCGTGAACAAACTGACATTATCCACCAGGGTTTGATAGGCATATTGCTTGTCTTCATCGTACAGACTATGCCCCAACATTGCGCGCAAGGTCCTGTGCTGGTTGACCAATTCGTGCAGACGGTCATAATCAGCATTTAAGTCCAGCCGTAATACGCCACATACCAGGACACTCCATAGGGTCATGCCAGGACGACCATTGTGCTTATCCACCTTGGGGGCAATTTCACTTTCCAGTAAGGCAAAAACTTTGTGGCACAATGCCTCATCCAGGTACAGGTGCTGTAAGCCGCGCAGTATCTTCGGAATATCATCTCGTGATCTCAAGTCAAATTTGATGTGGGATACATCAATTTCACCTAATTCCATCTGGGTATTTTGCACTACGCGCATTTGATTTCCACTTGAACGAAGTTTGTCTTTGAGGACAATATTTTCGCTGATTTGAATCGAAGTTTGAAATTGTTTTGCTTGAAAATACGCCAAAACCACCTAATAACGGCACTTTCACTCAATTTTTCAGCAATCTTCTTTTCTTGAATTAGACGCAACCCTATGTTTATTATAGAAGAAGAGGGTTTTCGGGCCGACACTAATTAGTTGTCCCTGATCCCCTGGTTTTCTCAGCCACTGAATTGTAGGTTACTCCATTTCCAAATCAAAAATGACGCGAAGGCGAGTCGCAACAGTATAAACAATACAGCAAGGTGAAGCCGTCAAAATCAGTTTTGATTTGGAAATGGAATTACTATCCTTTGCTGAGGGCATGATAATTTACGGCAAGAATTTTACTCATAACGTAACGCTTCCACTGGCTTTAATGAAGCCGCTTTATTAGCAGGATAGAAACCAAAGAATATGCCAATAATAGCTACAAAGGTAAAAGCCAAACCAATCATGCTGAAGGTAATGACGATAGGCATATCTACAATCTGACTTATCATCCATGCGCCACTAATTCCCAATATCGCACCGGTTAAGCCACCTAGGATACAAATTATCATAGCTTCCAATAAGAATTGCATGAGGATGGCGCGGTGGCTAGCTCCTATCGCCATACGAATGCCAATTTCGCGGGTACGTTCCGTAACTGATACCAGCATGATATTCATGATGCCAATACCGCCAACCAACAGTGAGATTGAGGCAATAGCCCCTAGCATCCAAGCCATTGCTTTTGCTGTAGTGCTTGCAACACTTGCTATGGCCGTTAGGTTTCGCACAGTAAAATCGTTTTCCTTCCTGTCAGAGATACGATGGCGTTGCCGTAGTAAGCGAGTAATTTCCGATTCTGCTTCTTCCATCCTGTCTGCGGATTTTCCTTGAACTAGCATATGACCAATTGAACCAGGAAATTGGTTGCCTAGAATTTGACGTTGAGCAGTGGTAAGGGGTATAAGTACATTGTCATCTTGGTCTCGCCCACTAAGGCTCTGTCCTTTGGCTGTAAGCACACCCACTACCAGAAATGGTTTGTTAGCGATACGAAATATTTTTCCCGTAGGATCTTCATTTCCGAATAAATTCTCAGCAGTTACCTTTCCCAGGACAGCAACACGGGTAGCAGAGCGTAAGTCTACTTCTGAAAATATTGCACCACTCTCTATAGACCAATTACCAACAGAAAAATAGTCTGGGGTTGTACCAGTTATCGTTGTGCTCCAGTTATTTGCACCATGATTAAGTTGAGCGATGCCAGAAATGACGGGCGCAGCCGCTTCAATTGAAGATAATTCTGCTATAGCTTGGGCATCACCCACAGTCAGTGTTTTAACAGTTCCACTTCCAAATCGTAATCCGCCTGAGGAGGTTGCGCCTGGTAGTACCAGCAAAAGATGGCTCCCCATAGAAGCAATTGTGTTATTAATATGGATTTGGGCTCCTTGTCCGATTGATAACATCAATACCACAGCCGCAACTCCAATAATCATACCAAGCATGGTGAGCACGGTGCGCAAACGATTGACCCGCAGCGCATGGAAAGCTTCACCGGTAATAGTCAGAAAGTTCATGCGGAAGTTGAAATTCTATTATCATGAAATAACATAAGAGTGCCTCTAAAAAATTAGAGTTTTAGCCAAGACAAGGTAAGAACAAAAAATGTTGACGCAGCCTGTCATTGATAGGTAAGACAACATTTTTTGTGAACAACCACGTATGGTGACGAAACGGGGTAAGCAGGCCATCCGCAAAGCGGATGCTCGCAAATATGAATTTTTAGAGGTACTCATAAATAAATCCCGCATTTATTTTTTATCCTGGATAATGCGGCCATCTTTTAATCGAATGAGACGGTTTGCATAGGAGGCAATATCATCTTCATGCGTTACCAGAATAATAGATATGCCTTGATTCTCATTAAGTTGTTTGAATAATGTCATGATTTCATGACTGGTTTGTGTATCAAGATTGCCAGTTGGTTCATCAGCCAGGATAAGCTGTGGTTGATTAATTAATGCTCGACTGATGGCTACACGCTGTTGTTGTCCTCCAGAAAGCTGATTGGGATAATGTAATGTAAACTGGCCCAAACCGGTCTGTTGTAATAAGGTTAAGGCGCGTTTGCGGCTTTCTTTGCGGTTCATACCTGCATACAGTAATGGTATCGCTACATTATCCAGTGCTGTTATGCGCTTGAGTAAATTAAAACCCTGGAATACGAAGCCTATACTACAATTTCGTACATGTGCCAGTTCATTGTTGGAAAGGGAGGCAACATTGCGGCCACCCAACCAATAATTGCCGCTTGTAGGCGCATCAAGACAACCCAGTATATTCATCAAGGTAGATTTTCCTGAGCCGGATTGCCCCATGATAGCAATGAATTCTCCCGAGTGGATTTCAAGATTGATATCAGACAGCACCTGATGGCAAATCGGCTGATTTGCTTGGCCCTCTAATTGGTAAGTTTTGTATAGATTCTCCACCCGAATCAATGGCTGATCTGGGGTGCAGCCTTGACTTGTCACTAGAACATCCTGAATCTAAAATTGCTCATGGATGCTTCATTCTGCTTTTTGCTTGTAGCATCGCTGATAATGACCTCATCTCCTTCTGTTAGCTCATCCGAAATAATTTCAGTGAAATTTCCATCTGTAATTCCGGTTACTACATTTATGGGTATAGGCGCGTTATTTTTGAGGCGGTATAGCAAGGGTTGACGCGCTCGTGCCAAAGGGGAGAGGTTGGAGGCGGGTATTTCATTTTTTGGCTTATAACGAAGTGCGGCATTAGGCACCCGAAGGGCAGCATTTTTTTGATGGACGATGAAACGAACATTCGCTGTCATGCCAGGCAACAATGTGCCATCATCATTGATCACCATTGCCACTACGTTATAGGTAACCACATTTTCCTGAATTGCAGGATTCAATCGTATTTGTTTAACATGAGCTGTGAATTCTCGTTCTGGAAACGCATCTACTGTAAAAGAAATTTCCTGATCAGTGTATATCTGGCCTATGTCGGCTTCAGCGACACTAATATTGATTTGCATTTGTCGAAGATCGCGGGCGATCTGAAACAGAATGGGTGTCTGGAAGCTAGCGGCAACAGTTTGTCCCACATTTACATCACGCGCGATTACTACTCCTGAGATCGGTGATCGAATGACACTGTAATTCAGATTGGCACGATCACGTTCTACGTTAGCTTTGCTGATCGCTACTTGGGCTTGTGCAATATCGAGTTGTTGTTCAATTTCGTCTAATGCTTCATTGGAAATAAATCCTTTTTCTAACAGAATGCGACTACGGGTTACTTTACTTATGACATTTTTTAAGGTCGCCTGAGCGCTCTTAAGATTCGCCTCCGATTGTTGTAGTTGAGCTTTGAGAAGGGCTGGATCAAGTTCTGCCAATGTTTGGCCTGTTTTTACCTGATCATTAAAATCGACATATATTTTAGATACAGTGCCTGATACTTGTGTTCCAACATTGACAAGCTCAAGAGGTGTCACTGTGCCATTAGCTGAAATCACTTGAACAATATCTCCACGATCAACAGTTCTGGTTCGATATTCATCTTTTTCTGATTCTAGCTTTTTATTGGTATAGCCATAAATTGCACCAGCTACTAAAAGAATGAGTAAAACAATTAACTTATTTTTAAGATTAAGATGAGTCATTAGGGAGAACCAAATCAAATCATATTTGCATAATGAAATGATGGAATAGGATTATCATCAGTGGTGGCTGATTTTAGGTATTAGCAAGCAGGGAGCGAGGTTACTACTTTTTTTCATTAGCAGCAACGAATTCCTTAAGCTGTCTCAAGCGTGCTTCTATACTGGATGATTGATAAAAATTACTATTATCTTTACGTAAAGCAATCTCTAATTGCTCGATTGCAGCTTTATATTTTCCTTCTAGAATATAAACTTCTGCCTGAGCGCGATGCTGGAGCATATGGTTTCCTAGAGCAGAATAACATTGTGCTTCTAGCCGATGAAGGTGAATGTTTTCTGGAATCATTTTTGACTGCTTATTGAGGAATTCAAGAGCAGCCTGAGCATTTTGGTGGTTTAGTAACGCTAATGTATAATCATAAATAAGTGCGCGATTTTGCGGATAGGCATTTAATGCAGTTTGGTAAATTTTAAGCGCCTCTTTAATTTGTTTGTTAGCTAGTTTAACTCGTGCAGCAAGCACTTCGATCATGGCTCCTGACTGTAAATATTCACTTTCAACTAGAATGGGCTTGCCCAATTGATGATTCTTAAGTAAGCTGGCAGCATGATCAGAATAGATAATACGATATAATTCGTTTAATTCTTTATCTGCACGCTTAGGTTGCTTGTCACGTAATAGAGCATAAATTAGACCGTAGCGTTCTGCAATTTCATTTGCGTAACGCTTATCTTGTATACGGGCATCAAATTCCTTTACGGTATCAGTAGAATTTCCCAGAATGGCCTTCAGCTTGGCTCGAACCAAGTGGAAATCAAGGCTGTCGGGAACTTGTCGGTAAGAAAATTCCCGTGTGCGATTCTCAATATCGGCTATACGCTCATGAGTGAGCGGGTGGGTTCTCAGATAAGATGGGGCACCGTTTTCATAATATCGCCCAGCATTCTGTAAGCGCTCAAAAAAAGCTGACATCCCATGAGGATCAAATCCTGCTTTATGTAATATATTGAAACCGATTCGATCAGCTTCCTTTTCATGATTACGTGTAAAATTCAATTGGGATTGAATGGCTCCAGCCTGTGCGGTAGCGAGTATGGCTTGCCCTGCTTGAGGATTGGAGCGAGAGGCAAGAATAGCGAGAGCGAGAGCAGCAAGAGTCGTAATGAGTCCAATATGCTGCTGCCCAGAAATCATCCTTGCTAAATGCTTTTGAGTGACGTGCGCAATTTCATGAGCCATAACGCCCGCTAATTCAGATTCACTTTGTGCTGCGATAATCAGTCCACTATGGAAACCCATAAATCCACCTGGTAAAGCAAAGGCATTGATGGATGGATCCTGGAGTGCAAAAAACTCAAATGATTGATCTGGTTTTGTTTCATTTGATGAAGAAATGAGCTTATTACCTAAATTATTAAGATAGCCGTCTATTTCGGCATCATTTAGATAGCTAGGGTCTGCGCGAATTTTTCGCATAATCTCTAAACCGAGCTGTCGCTCTTGCCGAGGAGTGATAGTGGCTTGTGATATATCACCAAGATCCGGAAGATCATCTTCTGCGAAAATGTGTGCAGGGAAAAGTAATGGTATGACTATGATCAGGTAGTAAAATTTCATGGCAATTTGATGATTACTCGCAAACCAAGTTCCCCTACTTTTTAGCAGCGTACTGCTTGTCAGAAGAAACTGATTAAGTTTAACTAGAAGGACGGCGTGTTATTGCAGAGATAATTAATCTGATTGAGTTGCGCATAACCTAGAGGTTTTTCTCATAGCCTGTTCAAAAAGAAATGTTTTTCTTGTTAGCGAATTCATGACCAATGGTTTACAAGTAGCTACAAGTGCGGCAAAAAAATTTATTAAATGAGTTAAAAGCTCTCATTTATTTAAAATTAATGTGAGTTCGACATAAGAAAAGCTGTAAAAGAGCTTCAATTGCAGCTTCAATTCTCTATGATGAAGCCATTTTGTAAAAGAATTTCATTACTGACGAAGCCAGATTCAGATGGATACTATAGCGAGTTTTTGTGCGATTGACGACTTTTGTAAAGGATTTGATCCGCGGTGGAAGCAGCGCTTGGTGGAGAGTTACCGCTCAAGTAACTTCAGCAGCGACAAGAGTTGTGTCTAATTTCATTTCTAAATCAAACATGACGCGAAGGCGAGCCGCAAACACTATCAATAATACGCAAGGCGAAGCCGACAAAGTCAGTTTTGATCTAGAAATGGAATAAACACATTATATTTCACCATCGCTGTATCCAATCGCATAACGCGATAGTAGAGTTTGTTGACCAGCGGAAGGTCAGTGTGGGTTGGGTTCATGAGTTCAAACTACACTTAGCCCTCAATGAGCAAGAAGCACTGCGGGGAATGAATATAATGGCAAGCAAGGCTGATGGCTGTGATGCGGAGCTGAAGCTATCACGCGCCTTATTTGGGAAATTTTTTAATGACCGGGAGCTACCTCCCCCAAGCGCTCTTTGAGCAACTATGGCAACCGGGCGTACAGCTCGTCACCGAGAACATGAAAACAAGCTGTTGCCGCTGTTTGATATACTTTCATTGCGTAAACACGCGCTCATTGTAACAGTCAACGATCAATTGAAAGCAATATCTCGTTGCAAATGGAGCATTCTTACCATTTTAGCTCATTTAACTTCTTTATTAATCTGATAGCCGGACTAGTGGCTTCGAGGTGTGCGAGAAGAAACCTTCCCTTAGTATTAGCCTCGCTCAGGCTCTTCCAGCCGCAGTATTGTGATAAGGTTTCATTTATTCCGTAAAATAATGTTATCACTTCACAGCCTTTATTAAGAGGATCAGCATGGGAACTATCCTTGTTTCCATAGCTTAAATGCTGCTTTTATAGCCCTGCTGCCAATACTCGAACAAGGGAAGGGTTAAATAGTCTGCAATTCCATTCTATTACAACCATAAACCATAAATTTAGTCTACGCATATACGCTTGAGAGTAAATAGCGTGAGCAGTCATTTCAACTATACTGCTAATTAGCGCGATATCTACGATACCTTTGATATTCTATGCTTTAGAAATTTCTATCAGAATAAAATTATCTTTGGGAATTTATATCAGCATTTCGATATGAATTGATCGGAAATATGATTCATGATTTGATTTAATGCTGCGCTGCTTTTACTCCACCTTTCAAAATATAGCGCGTACCGCAATAAGGGCATAGCGCTTCACCGGTAGCTTCAATAGGTAAGAATACACGTGGATGAGCATTCCATAGTCGCATTGATGGTGTAGGGCAATGTAAAGGTAAATCGTCCTCAGTGATTTCTATTTGTCGCTGATTAAGGGTAGTGGGTTGTTTATTCATGGTATTCATGGATGGCTCTATTAAACTAGGTTAAATATAGTGTAGCCAGTCGGTATGATGGGTTGCTTTACCACTGACACAATCGAAAAACAAAGCTTGTAGCTGCTGAGTAATTGGACCGCGCTTGCCATTCCCAATGGTACGATTATCAAGCTCTCTAATTGGGGTAACTTCTGCTGCGGTCCCTGTAAAGAAAGCTTCATCTGCGCAATAAACCTCATCTCTGGTAATGCGTTTTTCGATTACAGGAATATTCATTTCTTGTGCCAGCTCGATCACTGAATTGCGTGTAATGCCTTCAAGGCAAGAGGTCAAATCAGGTGTATAAAGCTTTCCCTGTTTGATGATAAAAATATTTTCTCCCGAACCCTCAGCAATATACCCATCTACATCAAGAAGTAATGCCTCATGATAGCCATCCATCGCAACTTCCTGGTGCGCCAAGATAGAATTGGTGTAGGTTGCGACTGATTTTGCACGACACATATTAATATTGACATGATGACGGCAAAAGGAGGAGGTTTTAACACGAATACCATTTTCTAAACTATCTGGCCCTAAATAAGTTCCCCATGGCCAAGCTGCAATTGCGACATGGACGGATAGATTTTTGGCAGATAATCCCATTGCTTCTGCGCCGTAAAAGACGATAGGGCGAATATAACCAGATTCAAGATGGTTCTGTTTCACTACTTCCTTTTGCGCCTGCATCAGTGTGGCTTTATCAAAAGGAATAGTCATTCTGAAGATATGCGCTGAATTAAACAGGCGGTCAGTATGCTCAACTAAACGGAAAATGGCCGGTCCCTTGCTTGTTTGATAAGCACGTAGACCTTCGAATACGCCCATTCCATAATGTAGAGTGTGAGTAAGTACATGCGTGGTAGCATCTCGCCAAGGAACCATTTTTCCATCGAACCAGATTACTCCATCGCGGTCTGCCATTGACATTAAAGGCTCCCGATAAAAGTTCAAAAGCTACATTTTAGCGTATTTTTCAGCAAGCAATAAAAGGTTGCTTACTAATTACCCATCCGTATTCTCCTGAATCATATCATTTAGCCCATTCATTTATCATGACAATCAAGAGTAGAACGGATAAGACAAATGCTTAATTAAATAGAAAGTAATAAATTTGATTTAAAATGTAATATTTCTGATCAATGAAACCATAAAATACCAGTTAACAATATGGGTGTATTTAATTTCTACACGATTTTCTACCATTTTTTTGTTTGACTGAGCTATATCCCTCCATCTAAGAAATAGATAATTTTACAATGCGCAGTTATATTCCATGGGGTTATGTTACCGCTTTAATTATCTGGTTAATCGTTTTTAGTGCTGCCTATTTATTTTTTGAGAATTGGCAAAAACCCAAAATTGCTATTATCCCAGATAGCCTGGTAGGCAATGAGGTTGTGATTCCCAGATCATGGGATGGGCATTATTATGTTCGGGGGGAACTCAATGGATACCCTGTTGATTTTATGGTTGATACCGGGGCAAGTATCGTTTCTATAAGCTATGAGTTAGCACGTGCTGCAAAATTGCCAAATGGTAGGCTAGCAAGTTTTTCAAGCGCTAGCGGTAAATTCCTGGGTGAAATTGTATCTGAACAAGATATCAAGGTAGGTGGTATTTTGGTAAAGGGATTAAGTGTAGGCATAGGTATGGAGGGAAAAGTGGGTCTGCTTGGGCAGAATTTCTTGCGTAGAGTTGAAGTTATTCAGTCCAGGGACAAAATGATATTACGGGTTAGCACGACTGGTCAGATAGCAATTGAATGAATAGTCAATAGCAATTAAATCAATATTTGTTGATATAGATTTATTCAATTATTCAAGATTAAATTAAAATATATTCTATAAACTATTATTTTACTGGAGATTTTATGTTTCAGCATATCAAAGCGCCTCCTGATGGCGAAAAAATCCTTGTCAATAGCGATCTCTCGCTGACTGTGCCAGATTACCCAATTATTCCATTTATTGAGGGAGATGGGATAGGAATTGATATTACGCCTGTAATGATAAAAGTTGTGGATGCCGCAGTGTATAAGGTATATGGCGATAAGCGCAAAATTTTCTGGATGGAGATGTATGCTGGCGAGAAATCAACCAAGTTATATGGTGAGAATATTTGGTTACCTGATGAAACATTACAGGCTGCGAGAGAATATGTTGTTTCTATCAAAGGACCTTTGACAACGCCTGTAAGCGGCGGTATCCGCTCTATTAATGTAGCATTACGCCAGTTGCTTGATTTATATATTTGCTTGCGTCCTGTTCGTTATTTCGAGGGTGTACCTAGTCCGGTAAAAAATCCTGAGAAAGTCGATATGGTCATTTTTCGTGAAAATTCAGAAGATATTTATGCGGGAATAGAATGGGAAGCAGAATCAGCATCTGCAAAGAAAGTGATCGATTTTTTGATTAAAGAAATGCAAGTAAAGAGTATTCGTTTTCCTCAATCTTCTGGTATTGGTATCAAGCCTGTCTCAAGAGAGGGAACTGAACGGTTAGTACGGAAGGCAATACAATACGCGATCGATAATGAGCGAAAATCGGTAACTTTGGTGCATAAGGGTAACATTATGAAATTTACCGAAGGGGCTTTCAAGAATTGGGGCTATAACGTGGCCATGAAGGAATTCGGTGCTGAATTGTTAAATGGCGGGCCGTGGATGAAATTACCTGAGGATAAGGGAGGAATCGTGGTGAAAGACGTTATCGCCGATGCTTTCCTGCAGCAAATTTTATTGCGCCCTGATGAATATGATGTGATTGCGACTTTAAATTTAAATGGTGATTACATTTCAGATGCTTTAGCCGCACAAGTAGGGGGAATTGGCATTGCCCCAGGAGCAAACCTAAGTGATTCGGTTGCGATCTTTGAGGCTACGCATGGAACTGCCCCTAAATATGCGGGTAAGGATCAGGTCAACCCTGGATCAATTATTCTTTCAGCTGAAATGATGCTAAGACATATCGGCTGGAATGAAGCTGCAGATATGATTATTAAAGCGATGGAAAAAACTATCCAAGATAAAATGGTAACTTATGATTTTGCGAGACAAATGCATGACGCAACTGAAGCCACATGCTCTGGATTTGGAAATGCAATGATAGCAAGAATGGGCTAGGAGTGGAACGATACAGCAAATCATATTTAATTTGCTGTATAACTACTCATCGCCAGTTTTATAATGGCGATGAGTAGTTAGGGTAATTGAAAGCAATTAGCTGATTCTTGTACGGCTAATTACTTCTTTAAATGAATGACACAATGATTTATGAATGTTGCAATATCTTAGGCAGCCTGAATGTTTGAAGCCTGTTTCCCTTTGGGTCCTTGTGTAACTTCAAAGCTCACTTTCTGGCCTTCCTTCAGGGTTTTAAAACCTGTCATATTGATTGCGGAGAAATGTGCAAATAAATCCTCGCTACCATCATCAGGAGTGATAAAACCGAACCCTTTGGAGTCATTGAACCATTTTACTGTACCTGTTGCCATTTTTACTTCCTATAAAAAAACTGGGCTGGAAACCCTAATACTATTTGAATTTCAAGACCGCAAACGGCTCTAACCAGTACTGCAGAGAACTTGAAGCCAAACGCCAGTTGCATTTTTACGCAAATTTCTGACTCAAGTCAAGATATCGGGTGAAATTTTGAGCTGCTTTTGGATAAAGATAAAAAGATTTGTTTATTGCGCTTGAAAATTTTGTAGGAATCGTCAAATATGATAAAAACAAAACTAAGAAAGAAAAAAATTATTTGATTTTTTTGCTCGCGCTTTTCTTTTTTAAATTAAGTAGGTGAATCATGGTAACAGAAGATCGTGAGAATGGAGTGCTAGAGGAAAATAAAAGTAAGATTAAATTACCTCCCTTGTACAAAGTTATGTTATTAAATGATGATTTTACTCCGATGGATTTTGTAGTAATGGTATTGCAAACATTCTTTTTTATGAGTCAAGAAAAGGCAACTCAAGTTATGCTTAAGATTCATACAGAAGGGGTTGGTATTTGCGGTATTTATCCCAATGATATTGCGATGACCAAAGTTCAACAGGTAAATAAATTTTCTAGACAGAATCAGCATCCATTAATGTGTATTATGGAGAAAAACTAACATGATCGCACAAGAGTTAGAAGTAAGTTTACATATGGCATTTGTAGAGTCACGCCAGAAGCGCCATGAATTCATTACGGTAGAACATTTATTGCTTGCCTTGCTAGATAATCCAAGTGCATCAGAAGTGTTAATTGCTTGCGCGATTGATATTGAAGATTTGCGAACTTTGCTTCAGGATCATATTAATCGTCATACACCTATTGTAAGCGGCAATGGAGAAGTCGATACTCAACCCACCCTTGGATTTCAACGTGTCATCCAACGCGCAATATTGCATGTTCAGTCATCAGGGAAAAAAGAGGTAACCGGAGCTAATGTTTTAGTAGCAATTTTCGGAGAAAAAGATTCTCACGCAGTTTATTTTCTACAGCAGAAGGGTATAACACGGCTGGATGTAGTGAACTACATTTCGCATAAGATTTGTAAAGTGTCACAAAATAATGATCATAAGATTGAAGATGAAAGTGATAACGAGCAGCAACAGAATTCAGCCAATACACTTGAAAGCTATACTATTAATCTCAATAATTTAGCACTGACGAATCGGATTGATCCTCTGATCGGGCGTGAAAAAGAAGTTGAGCGTGTGATACAGATTTTATGTCGTCGCAGAAAGAACAACCCTTTATTAGTGGGCGAAGCGGGTGTGGGTAAAACAGCTATTGCAGAGGGGCTGGCTAGAAGAATTACTGAAGGAGATGTGCCAGTGGTATTGGCCTATCATCAAGTGTACGCGCTGGATATGGGTGCATTGTTAGCAGGTACCAAGTACCGGGGTGATTTTGAGCAGCGTTTTAAGGCTGTATTAAAACAATTGGTGGATAATCCAAAAGCTATTTTGTTTATCGATGAAATCCATACTTTAATCGGTGCCGGTGCGGCTTCTGGCGGTACATTAGATGCTTCTAATTTGCTAAAACCCATGTTAAGTGCAGGTCGACTCAAGTGTATTGGTGCGACGACTTATAATGAGTATCGAGGAATTTTTGAAAAAGATCATGCATTATCCCGCCGTTTTCAGAAAATTGAAGTTTCTGAACCCAGTATCGAGGAGACAGTCGCTATTCTGCGCGGTCTCAAATCTCGTTATGAAAAGCACCATAATGTCAAATACACTGCAGGAGCGCTAACAGCTGCGGCGGAATTATCAGCTCGTTTCATAGGTGATCGACATTTGCCTGATAAAGCAATTGATGTGATTGACGAAGCGGGTGCGGCGCAACGGATTTTACCAAAATCAAAGCAGCGTAAAATTATCGGTAAACATGAGATCGAAGATATTATTGCAAAGATTGCCCGGATACCTTCACAAAGCATTTCAACCGATGATCGTAACAAACTGAAAACGCTCGACCGTGATCTGAAATCTATCGTTTTCGGACAAGATGCAGCCATTGATGCGCTGACAGCAGCGATAAAAATGACTAGAAGTGGCTTGGGAAATCCGCAAAAGCCTATCGGTTCATTCCTTTTTTCTGGCCCAACAGGGGTAGGGAAAACTGAAGTGGCGCGTCAGCTTGCTTATATCCTGGGTGTGCCATTGCATCGTTTTGATATGTCTGAGTATATGGAGCGCCACGCAGTCTCGAGAGTGATTGGTGCCCCTCCTGGTTATGTTGGCTTTGAGCAAGGAGGGTTGCTGACAGAAACGATTATTAAACAACCTCATTCAGTTTTATTGCTTGATGAAATAGAGAAAGCGCATCCCGATATATTCAATGTTCTGCTCCAAGTGATGGATCACGGTACCTTGACAGATAATAACGGGCGTAAAGCAGATTTCCGCAACGTGATTATCATCATGACTACCAATGCAGGCGCTGAGTCGCTGACCAAGTCGATAATCGGATTTGCCAAATCTGCTAGAACAGGTGACGAAATGGTTGAAATTAAACGCCTGTTTACTCCTGAATTCCGTAACCGGTTAGATGCGATCATTTCTTTTGCGTCGCTGAGTAAAGAAATCATTTTGCGTGTCACGGATAAATTTTTAATGCAGCTTGAGGCGCAATTACATGAGAAAAAAGTAGAAGCCGTCTTCACTGATAATTTACGTAATTATCTGGCTGAGCATGGCTTTGATCCACTGATGGGCGCACGCCCCATGGCACGCCTGATTCAGGATATGATACGCAGTGCGTTAGCAGATGAATTGCTTTTTGGGCGGCTATGTAATGGAGGTAAAGTAACGGTAGATATCAATAGTGATGAAAAAGTGATACTTCAATTTGAAGATGATAAAGTCGACGCGCTTTGAATGGGAGCACTTCATAAAAGCAGTTAAAATATTTCATCTTGGGTAGATAAAGAAGGGATAAAAATTTAACTTACTTTTCTCATTGCTATTAAGTTAGTTTTTATTTAATTTGCAGATTATTTTTTAAGGTATTTGCTTGAAGATTTGCAAATACTATCTAGTGTGCGCAAGACCTAATGAATGGTCTTCTTTTCTACTAGTTTTTCTTGATGAGCATAATAAGTTAAATATCTTCAATTTATGCTCATTATCTTTGTTTGGCTTCGCTTTATATGCTGTTACCATTCTAAATGGTAGAATGCATTATTTTTAAATATCTCAATTTTTCAAAGAGTAAATGCTGTCATGTTTTCCTATAAAAAAACGATAGAAAGTGTCGATCCAGATTTGTGGCAAGCAATTAAAGGTGAAATACAGCGACAGGAAGATCATATTGAATTGATTGCTTCTGAGAATTATGCTAGTCCCGCAGTCCTCCAGGCGCAAGGATCAGTTCTTACTAATAAATATGCAGAGGGATATCCCGGCAAACGTTATTATGGAGGCTGCACATATGTTGACAAAGTGGAGCAGCTGGCTATTGATCGTTTAAAAGCGTTATTCAATGCTGAATATGTCAATGTACAGCCTCATTCTGGTTCTCAGGCTAATGCGGCAGTATATTTATCTGCACTAAAACCTGGTGATACGTTATTGGGAATGTCTCTTGCACATGGCGGGCATCTCACTCACGGTGCTCCAGTTAATCTAAGTGGTAAAATTTTCAATTCTGTAACTTATGGGCTAGTGCCTGAAACTGAAGAAATTAACTACCAGGAAGTGGAACGATTGGCGCATGAACATCGGCCGAAGATGATCGTTGCTGGCGCATCTTCATATGCAAGAATAATCAATTGGAAGCATTTTCGTAAAATAGCTGATGAGGTGGGCGCTTATTTATTTGTCGATATGGCTCACTATGCGGGACTGATCGCGGCTGGCTTCTATCCTAATCCAGTGGGAATTGCTGATTTTGTGACCAGTACGACTCATAAGACACTTCGCGGCCCTCGAGGTGGCGTGATTATGGCCAAGCAGGAATATGAGAAATCGCTTAATTCGGCCGTTTTTCCTCAAATTCAGGGTGGTCCACTCATGCATGTCATCGCAGCCAAGGCAGTGGCTTTTAAAGAAGCTGCGACTAAGGAATTCCGCGATTATCAGGAACAAGTTATCGAGAACGCACGCGTGATGGCTAAGGTATTACAAAGTCGTGGTTTGCGTATCGTTTCTGGACAGACGGATTGCCATATGTTCTTGGTAGATCTTCGCGCCAAAAATTTGACAGGTAAGGAAGCTGAAGCAGTTTTGGAAACCGCCCATATTACAGTTAACAAGAACGCTATTCCAAATGATCCTCAGAAGCCTTTTGTCACCAGCGGTATTCGCATTGGAACCCCCGCCATAACAACGCGTGGCTTCAAAGAAATTGAGGCGGAGCAATTAGCCAATTTGGTTGCGGATGTATTGGATACGCCGAATGACGCAGCCGTTCTGGATCGTGTGGCACAAGAAGCAAAGATGCTGTGCGCAAAATATCCAGTTTATGTAAATTGATGTGTTTAAGTAGCGAGAGATTTTTGGATTGTTGTTTGAAGATGCCCCCATAGATTCGTTTTGAGATAGCAACCAGCTAATGAATTAATTAGCGTAACTGGTATTAAATAATGAGATGCCCTTTCTGTAACGCTGAAGATACCAGCGTAATTAATTCACGCGTCAGTGAAGAGGGAGATCGTGTCCGTCGACGGCGGCATTGTGCAGCTTGTGGCAAGCGTTTTACGACCTATGAAACAGTAGAACTGCGTTTGCCACAAGTGGTTAAGCAAAATGGCACACGTGCGGAATTCAATCGAAATAAGCTTCATACCAGTTTCTTGCGTGCATTGCATAAACGCCCAGTTCCCACTGAACATGTGGATGCAGCCATGGACCGTATAGTTCAGAAGTTGCTGAGCTCGGGTGCAAGGGAAATCTCTTCACGCACTATCGGCGAGTTAGTGATGAAAGAGCTTTATAAACTCGATAAAGTGGCCTATATACGCTTTGCCTCTGTATACAGAAGCTTTCAGGATGTTGGTGACTTTCAGGACGTCATCAAAGAAGTTCAGAATCAACATTAAAACTCATTCTTAAGAAATTCAAATTTCGCATTCGAAGTACGATCAGGTACATATTCAGGATCTATTTGTGCTTAAAGATTCCGAGATTTTTTCAGCCAGTGATTATGCCTACATGTCTCAGGCATTAAAACTTGCAGAAAAGGGTTTATACACAACGAGTCCTAATCCGCGGGTGGGTTGTGTCGTGGTTAAAAATAATCGCGTAATAGGTCGTGGCTGGCATGAGCGGGCTGGTCAGCCGCATGCTGAAATTAATGCACTTTGTTCTGCGGATGATACCGTCCGAAATGCTACGGTTTATGTGACATTAGAGCCATGCAGCCATTATGGGCGTACGCCCCCTTGTGCGGAGGCACTCATCCATGCAGGCGTGGCAAGAGTCGTGATAGCAATGCTCGATCCGAATCCTCTGGTTGCAGGAAATGGTGCAGCTAGGTTAAGAGATGCGGGTATTATGGTGCAATCCGGTTTATTGGAAGCACAAGCAAGCGCACTGAATATTGGTTTTGTTTCCCGCATGACTCGCCATCGGCCGTGGATAAGATTGAAAATGGCGGCGAGTCTGGATGGAAAGACGGCATTGGAGAATGGTATAAGCCAATGGATTACTAGCGAGCCAGCGCGTTTGGATGCCCATCGCTTACGTGCTCTTTCTTGTGCCATCTTAACGGGTATTGGCACAGTAAAAAAAGATGACCCACAATTAACGGTCCGTCACGTCGAGACTACCCGGCAACCATGGCGCGTCGTTATTGATAGCCGACTGGATATACCCGCTGATGCAAAACTATTGCAGGGTAGTAAAATATTGATTTTCACTGCTGCGCCGGATGAGAGCAGAAAAAAATTGCTGGAGGAGAAGGGGATGAAAGTCATGATGCTGCCTACTCATGGTGGCAAAGTCGATCTGGCTCAAATGATGGTTAAGCTCGCTGATTTCGAGATCAACGAAGTACTAGTAGAGGCAGGAAGTACTTTGTCTGGCGCTCTGGTACAAGAAGAATTGGTCGATGAATTGGTCATCTATCTTGCACCTTGTCTGCTTGGTGATAAGGCACAGGGCATGTTGAATTTGCCGATGCTGACCAGATTATCCGACAAGCATACACTGGAATTAACCGATCTTCGTATGATCGGACAAGATATTCGGGTAACGGCAAAATTTTCTAGTCTTGAGCTGAATGATTAAATTCTAAACAGGTTTCTTGGCAAGCTTGCGTTGCAGTGTTCTGCGATGCATATTCAGAATTCTTGCCGTAACGGAGATATTATTATTATTTTCAGTCAGAATACGATGGATATATTCCCATTCCAGCCGTCCAACTGATAACGGATGCGAGCTTATCGGCACCTCGGTATCCCCGCTGGTACGCTCAAAAGCTGCCATAATGTCATTAACATCCACTGGTTTGGCGAGATAATGGGTGGCACCCAGCTTGATTGCTTCCACTGCGGTCGCAATACTGGCATAACCCGTCAGCATAACGATCCGGGTTCCAGGATCAAGTTTCTTTATTTTATCAATGAGTATTAATCCGGACTCATCCGATAGTTTGAGATCGATAATGGCGTATTCAGGCATAAGGGATTCAACTTTTTCCAAGGCGGATGAAATGGTGTGTGTATAGGTGACATCGAATCCGCGTTTGGTCATTGCTTTAGCGAGCACATCACAGAAAACGGGATCATCGTCGACGATGAGTAAACTTGGTTGCTCAACGGACCCGGTCATAAGATTTTCCTCTTGGAGCTGACTTGATGAAAGAAAAGTTAAGTCATGTTAGGAATGAGGGGAAGCGTGACATGGGTGCAAGCGCCTCCCTCTGGATGATTAAACAAACGTACAGTACCACCAAAACGTTCAATATTGGCGTTGGCAAGAAATAAACCGATACCAAACCCTTGGCCAGGAGCCTTACTGGTAAAAAACGCTTCCCCTGCGCGTTGAACCGTTTCTCCAGTCAGGCCTTCCCCGTCATCATGAATTTCCAGATTCAGCGTATGCTGATCCCAAGTGCTTTTGATGCTGACTTGATTGGTAGAGGCATCCGCCGCATTATTCAGTAAATTCAGGATGGATTGGCTCAGTAATTGTGTATTCATGATAAGAGGAACGGGTTGGACCCCATCGCATTGATAGCTGAATTTGGTCGAAGGGCGAATCAGTTGCCATTTATCGAGTATCTGTTTCAGAAAATAATCAACTGACTGGCTATTTCCGTCTTCTGTTCGTGCTTGCCCTGCTTTAGCGAGTAACTGCGTCAGGGTTTGCTTGCAATGCATGATTTGATTGCGCAGGATACGAATATTATTCTGGAATTCTTCATCCTGGGGATATTCCTGTTGTAGCTCACCCGCAATAACTGCCATTGTTGAGAGAGGCGTGCCCAATTCATGTGCTGCGCCTGCAGCCAGCGTACCCAGCGCAATAATTTGCTCATTGTGTAATGCTTGTTCTCTTGCCTGAGCGAGATCTTTGTCACGATCGCGAATGGAGCTGCTCATTTTGACGACAAACCAGGCAATCAAGAGGGTACTTAACACGAAGGTTAACCACATACCTGAAATATGCAGATTGAACTCCATGAGATGAGCGCTATGATCATCAGAGTGATCATGGGGCAACGGGATATATTCAAATAACAGAATGGTATAGCAAGTGATTGTCATGCCTGCAATCGCCCAGGTATAGCGCCATGGCAGGATGGCTGCCGCAATAGTGAGAGGCAGCAGGTAGAGCGAGATAAAAGGGTTGGTTGAGCCACCAGCAAAATAAAGCAATGCGGTTAAAGCAAAAATATCAATGAGTAATTGGGCAAAAAGCTCAAGATTGGAAACAGGAAAGGTATGATGCAGCCGAACCCAGGTAAAAAAATTGAGGAGGGTGAGTATTACTACCACGATGGTCATCTTGGCCCATGGTACATCCAGCTCAATGATTGAATAGACTAAAGCAAATAAAATGCATTGCGCCACAATCGCAATACTTCTTAAAAGAAATAGCCTATGCAGATTTTTGCTAAGCGGTGACTGATGGAGAATATTAAACATTAAGAGGACTCATCTTCTATTTGGCTTCTGCCGATACAACCTTAGCGTAAATTAGAAATTTAGGCTATGTGACAAATTGTCACACCTTTGACTATCCGCCTCATAAAATGCTCAAAAATTTTGATAACAGAATGCGCTATGGTAAATGTTTTTTGCAGCTCCCTCTGTCACTGAGGATGGGCCAGAGACTTCATTAGCTTCTCATGTATTCCGCCAAAACCACCGTTGCTCATAATGAGAATATGATCACCAGGACAAGCAATCACCCCAATGGAGTTGATCAACTGTACCAGCTCATAATGCACATTGGCTTTCTTCCCTAAAGGGCTGAGTGCGCTTTGTACATCCCATTCTGAGTGATTGGCATAACAATAAATTTGATCCGCTATTTCCAGACTTGCTGCCAGATTATCTTTCCAAATACCCATTTTCATCGTATTGGAACGTGGTTCCAGGACAGCGATAATGCGCGCATTGCCTACTTTATGACGCAAACCGTTTAAGGTCGTTTTAATCGCAGTTGGGTGATGCGCAAAATCATCATATATGGTGATGCCATTGACGATACCTCGTATTTCCATTCGTCGTTTGACATTTTTGAACTGCGACAAGGCGGCAATGGCAATATCAGGAGGGATGCCAGCATGACGGGCTGCTGCAATGGCTGCCAGTGCGTTCATGCGGTTATGTTCACCTAATAAATCCCATCGCAGTCGCCCATAGGATTTATCCTGGTAAGTGATTTCGATGTTTTGCTCAGTCAGCGTTTTGGTCTGCCATCCCTCATCTACCCCAAATTTCTCAATAGGTGTCCAGCAACCCTGAGCGAGTACCTGCTGCAAGTTTTTTTCAAGGCCATTGGCAACAATTAATCCATTACCGGGAAGGGTTCTTACCAAATAATGAAATTGTTGCTGAATTGCAGCTAGATCAGGAAAGATATCCGCATGATCAAATTCAAGGTTATTGAATACTGCCGTTCTGGGGCGATAATGGATAAATTTGGAGCGTTTATCGAAAAATGCGGTATCGTATTCGTCAGCCTCAATGACAAAAAATGATGAGGATTCCTGCTGATCTGGTTGATGGCTACTTTTATCACCTAATCGTGCGGAGATACCGAAATTTTCAGGTATGCCGCCAATGAGAAAGCCGGGAGCCAACCCCGCGTATTCCAGTATCCATGCCAGCATCGAACTGGTGCTCGTCTTGCCATGAGTACCTGCCACCGCTAGCACCCACTTGGCTCTCAGAACATATTCTGAGAGCCATTGCGGGCCGGATATATAGGGCAAATTCCTGTTTAGGATTTCTTCCATTAAGGGATTGCCGCGGGAAATAGCATTACCGATCACAAACAGATCTGGCTTGAGCTGGGTTTGCTGTGGCGCGTACCCCTCAATCAATTCGATGCCCTGAGAAACCAGTTGCGTACTCATGGGTGGATAGACATTGGCATCACAACCAGTGACTTTAAAACCAGAAGCGCGCGCCAGTACGGCAAGGCCGCCCATGAATGTACCGCAAATGCCGAGGATATGAATATGCACCGTAAACCTTCTCATTACTTTAAAGCTTAAATTATACTTGTTAAGCTTAACAAGAAGAGTAGTGTGGATTATTTTTCAACAGCTAAAAAGTATTTTTTATAGAAAACGTTTGAAAGTAATGAGCTATCAGCAAGATGCTCAATGGCTGGCTGAGTGCTGAAGATGCATCCTGCTATGCCACTATCCGTTTATCGTGGGCGTTTTGCGCCTTCACCGACAGGTCCCTTGCATCTGGGTTCATTGGTGACGGCAGTAGCCAGTTATCTTGAGGCAAGAACCCATCATGGTGAATGGTTGGTCCGAATTGAAGATGTGGATTCAACACGGGTTATTCCGGATTCATCCCGGCAAATATTGCATACGCTAGCATCCTTTGGAATGAATTGGAATGGTGAAGTTGTCTATCAAAGTCAGCGTCATGCTAGCTATCAAGCCGCACTGGCTGAACTTAATAAAAATGGATTAATTTATCCTTGTACTTGTACACGTAGAGAAATTGCTGATTCTGCTGTGATGAATAGTGAAAGACCTGTTTATTCAGGAAAGTGTCGTAATGGTCTATCGGGCAATTATGGGGGTCGTCCCCATACGCTGCGAGTTAAAACCGAATACAGCCGGATTGAATTCGTGGATCATTTGCAAGGAAAGGTTCATCAATGCGTGCAAAAGGAAATTGGTGATTTTGTCTTGCGTCGGGCAGATGGGATTTATACCTATCAATTAGCCGTAGTGGTAGATGATGCCTGGCAGGGAATGACTCATATCGTGCGCGGTATGGATTTACTTCATTCGACTCCCCGTCAAATTTATCTACAGAAGCTTCTGGGCTATCAAACCCCTGTCTATCTGCATTTGCCGCTTGTCGTGAATAAACAAGGAGAAAAGCTAAGTAAGCAAACATTGGCTACACCCATCGACTTGGCTAGACCGCTCCCTCAACTGGTTGCAACGCTTCGTTTTCTTGGCCAGAATCCACCTGATGAGTTAGTCGAGGGGGATATCACTTCCTTCTGGCAATGGGCGCAGGCAAACTGGCAGGCAGAAAAAATACCTAAAGGAAATCGTTTTATGAGTGAACTGTGAATAATTACTCTGAATCTACCATGGATAGGATTTTTTCATGCTACGCTAACCATGCATCTTACTCTCATGTGTAGTGATTCCAAATCAAAGATGGCACGAAGGCGAGCTGCAGACAGTATCAATTATACGGCAAGGTGATGCCGACAAAGTCATATTTGATTTAGAATGAAATAACTAGCCTCTCATTCAGGAAAAAATAAGGAGAATATGTGGCTTTTCTGCCATTTTATATACCTGCTCGCAAGCAGTTAAAAGTAGCCATCGTAGGTGGGGGTTATGCTGGCATCGCTGCACTGACCACTCTGCTGGAATATATGCCGGATGCTGAAGTCACAATAATTGACCCGAGAACACATCACCTTAAGATTACACATCTTCAAGAAACATTTCGCTATCCTTTATCTGATTTGCTTGTACCCTTTACGACGCTAGAGCAGCGATTTGGCTGTCGTCATATTTGCGCTGAGCTCGTGCTCGACGAAGATACTCTACAGCAATGGCAGAATAATAAATGCATCACAGTGGATGATTATTCATTGCCATTTGATTATCTGCTGATTGCCACAGGCGCGCCTGCAAGAGAGGGAGTTCATCATCACTCAGCCCACGTCCTGGATTTGAATGATTTTATGAGTACGGCCGGTTCAACATTGCTAAGCAGTCATCTGGCTGGGGGAGATGACAGCAAAGCCCCTATCTCTGTGATAGGAGGAGGTGCCACCGGGATACAGTTTCTGTTTGAGATTGCACATTTTCTCCAGCGGCACAAATTAGAAAACAAAGTGCGTCTGATTGAAAGCGGGGAGCGGGTGCTCAGACAGTTTCCCGACAGATTGGCTCACTATGCGCAATCCCGTATGGCTGAGCTTGATATTGATTTTTGTCCCGATACTTATTTCCGCGGACAGCAGGAGAACTTCATACTACTGGAAGAAAAGAATACCGGTAGACAGTATGAACTTTCTTCCAGTCTAGCGCTATTATTTTCTGGCAAGCAGCAGAGGAACCAGCTTATGGCGAATGCTTTCGGACAAGTTATTATTAACCGTCAATCCTTACCGCATATTTTTATTGCGGGTGATTGCTCTCATTACCAGTCTTTCGGCTCTAATGCGATGACCGCGCAATCGGCGGTGCGTAAGGGAAAGCTTGCAGCACGCAATATTTTACGGCATTCCGGAGTGCTTAAAATACTTGAACCTTATATCCACCATGATATAGGCTATGTCGTTAGCCTGGGGCCGACGGATGCAGTTGGCTGGCTGGCGCTCGAAAATAATGTGGTAACCGGTATAGCAGCCTCAATTATTAAAGAGATTGTAGAGGCACAATATGATTTGCTATTGACTGGAATAGATACTTATCTGATTTAAGATATCGATAAGCAGGAGGCTGGGCTATGTTTAATTTGTTTAACGATAAGCCGGTTGTAGGGAAGGCAAGCACAGTGATTCAGAAGTCTGAGCAGCATGTTTTTAATTTTATCGGGACCGGGCTGCTTGATAATTACCCAAGGTGGTCGCCGGAAGTGCGTGAGTTGGAGAAACTGACCGATGGTCCGCTAGGACTGGGAACGCTATGTCGGCAGGTGCGTGTTGATCAAGGCAACCGCTCAGAATCCACGTTTAAAATTGTCAGCTTTGAGCCTCATGTACATATTTGTTTCGCCGGCGTATCGAATCCTTTCCGCTGCGATTATTTATTGCAGCCTGCCGATCCAGCCGCTACTCAAATCACGTTTACTTTTGAGTTACTCAGTCTCGAATTGCATATGAGGCCGTTTGAGAAGCTTATACGCATCGCCATTCAGGACGGGGCTGAAAGAACAGTCAGAAACATCAAGCGTCTAATAGAAGCTGACTTGTTGTGATTAACTTAGTGGTCTGCCAAGCCATAAGTTCTAATTAATTACAGGAAAAATTTTGGAGAAAAAGATGGATTTTATCGTTGAGAAAGACCCTGGATTGATTCCAAAAGTATTATCCAAAATTCTTGATTCATGTGTTAATGGTATCACATTGACTGATCCTGATCAGGAGGATATGCCGTTAGTCTATGTCAATAAAGCGTTTGAAAAAATAACGGGCTACAGTCAAGAGGAAACGGTAGGGAAAAATTGCCGTTTCCTGCAGGGCACTGATCGTGACCAGAAAGAACGTTATCAGTTGAAAGAAGCCATTGCAAATAAGCAGCCTGTTGAAATCACGCTCAAAAATTATAGAAAAAATGGCGAAATGTTTTATAACCATTTAATCATTACCCCTCTGTTTGATGCGCACGGCAATGTCCTTTATTACCTGGGCGTGCAATATGACGTGACGCAACAACGGCGGGCTGAAGAAGAGATCAAGCGGCTAACTGAGCAGCTCGCTGCGGTACGAAATAGTTAATCGATAGGGTGGGTTCTGCTGGTAAAAGCGGCTTTAAAAAGGTATCATTCCAACCAGTCTGATTTGTAGCATTACCCAGCATTAAATAAACAGAAGAAAAAAATGACTTCTGGTATGTTGTCATGTATCTGCTGGTTTATTTTAATCTTCATTGGAAGCGTGGCAGAGTGGTCGATTGCACCGGTCTTGAAAACCGGCAACCCGCAAGGGTTCGTGAGTTCGAATCTCACCGCTTCCGCCAGTATAGTTAGAATAAGTGATTGATATATAAGGGTAACACATCTATTAAACCTTTTCAGTTCTGCCTTTAGTTCTTACCTTAAAAAATTCTACTCAGTCCAAAAAGCATTTTTCTAATCAATTTATGGAGAATGCATCATGGAAACCATCAAAGCAACACAAGCCAGACCGTTAAAGGTTTAGTAGGGATTTTAAATTTTCGCTTAAACTGAGGGCAATATCTGAAAAGAATAGAAAAGCCGTCGAAACTGGTAAGAGTTCGACGGTCTACATGCAGCATTTTCACATAGAATTGTCTATAGAAAATGCATCGTGAAATATTTATAAAAACTCATACCTGATAAAATTCACGATAAGAATTTAATCTTGATTAAGCGAAATCTGTGTCTATTACTGCACCGGCACCGTCACTTGATCAGATGTGTTACCATCCTCGAGAAGTGTATTAGTAGCACTTTCGAAGATTAGAGAAGCTTCCCATGCAGAATGATAGGCCAACTCGCGCTGATAAAAACCTACACGATGGCAGAAAGCAAAAACTAGCTAAACACTAAATCATGGTGGAAGGCACGGTACCGGCAATACAGCCAATCATGAAGGTGCGCTACTGTCATACGAAAGGCCGCTTACCGATCAGTAGAATTGTTGCTTTGAGATTCAGACGGGGCAGCTAATAGTACAAAATTCTAATTTAATCGAGATAATGGTAAGTTTCATTGGTAACTGTGCTTTTCTGGACTGTATTCACATAGTCATCTAAGGCATAGCTAGCATCTTGTTCCAAGCCAAGAGCCACAGCACAATCAGCCCGCCTGGAGAACTTATATACCTATTGGCCGGCATCGTTTGGTTGATCGAACTATTTACATCTAGAATTAATTTGGGCGTTAAACCGCGTAAGCGGATTTTCCCAAGAGTAGCTTTTTGAGTAGCGCTCAATATGGCTCCACGTGGCCGGTCTGCTCCATGGTGTTTAGCGCCATTATAATTACGAAAAGGCTCACGAAGGCGAAACCAAAAGCGGTCTTGCGCCACCAGTCCACAGGTTTTGAGTGCACGCAAAATCCCGTGGATTCGTCATAACTCGCTTGCTGTCCTTCACCAAGCCTGCCTGCCTGATGTACCAGCGTGAATAGAGTAAATAAAGGGAACCCCAGAGCCAGTCCGCTTACCCACATCGAGAAATTGCGGTTGAGGTATTGAGCAAAGCTTAAGGATTTACCATCCAGTGTTTTTACTTTCAGTCCGAGCAAAGCCTTGCCGGGTGTATTTCCGATGGCTCGATATAATAAGGCATCTAAAATAAATGCAATTGGTAGGTACAGCAAGCCGAATAATTGACAACTTGCACCAGATTCATAAAACCACTCAACAAAATTAGCGGAATAACGGCTAAATACAGCTCCCAAGATGAAGGCTACGAGCATAGTGTTCCCAACACATATCAAAAATACGAGCAAAGAATCGTAACCAGCGATTAGCCATGGGATAACTCAGCGTGTCAGTATCAGCCTTTGGTGGCAAAGATGGCAAGACTACAGCCTCTAACTCATTTAATTCTTCAACTTGGTCCAGAGGTCGCCAGGCATCCATCCCTTCGTGCCACAGCATTGTTTTAGCATCGATTTTGTCGGACTTGATAAGCTGCTTAAGCTCATCTATTCCAATCGGGCCGATTTTCTCGTCTTTATCGGCATACCACCAAGCGGTCATAGCATCTCCTTGCAGCTAACAAGTAATTATATAATTTCCATATATCTTCTATGCTTTGACATCAACAAAATTGTTATGTTTGTCAAGTTTGCTCACTGCATATCATCCTAAACGAAGCGATATACAATTCCAGCATCATGACAATAGGGCTGTCTCATATTATTCGGCTAAATATTGGAGATTCATTCAGAGAAATTGACTGGTTGGTTTTGGCCAATAGCGCTATCTCTAACACAGGTCTAAAAGCATAATTTGATGCGCCAGTTACCAATTATGAGCGGTCGCTACTACCGGAAACTATCCGTATGACTGCCCCCGAGTGCTGGGAATTTCAGGCATTGTTATGAGTAACTAGAGTCTAGAGTTTCACCCTTAAAGGAAAAAATTACCCAAAGATAAAAGAGTAGCAAAAAACTTGACAAAGCAACGAAAAAATCGTTGCCGCCTTTCTAAATAGCTTTGTTCTTAAAAGTTATTTAGAAAGGCGGCCTCTAGAAAGAAATGTCATTTTACTTCTGGAGGCCGCGATGAACGCAAAAGGACAGGCTGGTATCCCTGGCGAACTGTGTAATTGGATAACATTTTTAGCCAAAGCGCTACCCCCAAGATCAACAGGCACCTTTATTGAGCTGTTGATCGGGGCGATGTTGACGCCGACAGGATTTGTCACGGATGCGTATTTGATGCTGACGATGCGCAATCACTGGACGAGTTATTACAAATGGTTGCAACAGGGAAAATGGTCCTGGTTGGCGCTGGCACGGCAATTTATGCGGCTGGTGTTAGCGAGCGTGACACACGATGTGGTCCATCTGGCGATTGATGATACAGTAACGTTGCGCGCTTCGAACAAAGCACCAGGCAGCCGGATTCACCACCAGCATGGCAACAAGATCAATCTGCCTGCATTTGTGCAAGGCCAATGCTGGGTCAATCTGGCAATCATCACTCGTCGAGCCAGCAAGGAGCCGGTAGCGCTGCCATTACTTTCCCGCTTGATGCCAGCTGGTAGCCACACCGGCAAACTGGCTGCAGCTAATACGCTGGTGCGTGCTGTGCAGAGCCTGTTGCGAGGTTTGAGGGTGCGTGTATTGATGGATAGCTGGTATATGCGGCAATATGTTATCAGCACGATGCTCAATCGCGGCTTTGATGTAATTGGTCAGGTCAGAAGAGATACCCGTCTATATGATCTACCTGCGCCGAGGCTGAAGAGCCAACGGGGGCGAAGCCGGAAATACGGCGAGAAGCTTACGCCCGAACAGGCTGAGCAGTTGCATCGTTGGGTTGCTACCTTGCCTATCTATGGTAAAGAACAACGTGTCCGTTTGCGCTGCACCCTGGCAAAAGTGCGCTTTCTGAACGGTCAGTTGGTTCGGGCCGTCTGGTGCGAGCTTGAAAATGACCATAAGCCCGGACAATGGAAAACAGCCAGTCTTCTGTTAAGCACTGACACCACGTTAATTGCGGAACAGATCGTAGAAAGCTATAGCCTGCGCTGGTCGATTGAACCCAGTTCAATCAATTGAAACAAGCCTGGGGAATGAAAGAGGCATGGCAGCAAACACGACAAACACTTCACCGCTGGGTACACATTACCATGGCAGGCTACGGCCTGGTCCAGCTATTGAGTTGCTTGAACAGCTGGCAGTAGCGGCACTGTGTCAGCATTCCCCATGGCGCAAGCATCAGCCCCAAACTGCCGGGCAGATTCGTACAGGACTGGTCAATATTTTAAGGCATGTTGCTATTCGGTCATGGTGGAATGCAAAATATAAAAAATTCATGCCACCAGATTGGAATAAAAACTGGAATTCAAGATGTGAACAAAGCAACAGCATGTAATACCACAAAAAGATCAAGCGCATTACATTCTTCAAGTTGGAAAAAATTCCAACTGTGGGAGATGGTTTACTCTAAACTCTAGAATTCAAATACAGCCGATAAATTAGCCACACCACGCTGTTTAAATGGTTCAGTAATTTGCATGGATACCGGCTTGATCCTCATGCTCCCACATTTCTGATGCGCTCCGCTTTCGATATGGAGAAAGGTTTTGTCAGTCATAAGCCATGATCTGTTAGTTATGGTTCATTATCGGCTTACGCTTGTGCAATTACTGTGCGGTTTTCCTGATGACGCTCCTGGTCTATTTCCCAGAAGATAAAATACCATGTTGTACCTTAGTACAATTCCAGAAATCTTAAATAAAGTAGGATACTTTCGCTGTAATGATTAAGTCAGGATTGCAGACTATTTTGGTAATTACGCTGGAGACTCAATATTAAAAAGTAAAAATATTAAAAATAACCAATTTTTAAATGAGGTGTTGATATGAATTTATCAGCAAGATTTACGCAATATTTTATGCGTGGATGCTTGTTCTTTGCTTTGGTGCCATCAGTATGGTTAACTAATATAGTGCATGCTCAGAACACTATAGCTCCGAAGAATATTGCTATTTATTACGGCATGCCAAGTTTAGTCAACGGTGCGAATGGCAATATTAGTACCGCTGTAGATGTGTTTAACGATTATGATGCGGTCGTTTTTGGGGATTCACTCCAGTTCCCGCAATACACCGGAGCATTTGGCCAGATACCGTATTTTGGATGCGATCAAAATAGTCATTTCGATCACGACTTAACTCAACAAATTATTAAGCAGCTGCAGCCACCCTCAGGTAAGACGCAGGTATATGGCTATGTATCTATTGGTGGTGAAAATACTGCACGGCAGTGTAACGGCATTCCTGTGCCACTTACTGTTGATGAAATGAAAGCACGTATTGACGCATGGGCTAATATGGGTGTCGTCGGTATCTTTCTGGACGAAGCTGAATATGGTTTTGGCAGTACTCGAACAGTGCAGAACGAAATTGTAGATTATGTTCATAGTAAATCCCTGAAGGCATTCATTAATGGTTATAACCCAGATGATGTGTTTGGCACAGATATCATCAATGAAATATCTTATACGACGGGTTATTACGCAAATACCCTCTCATCAGTTCAAATGAACCCACAAGGTGTAGCGCCACGTCTGGGTGCTATGGATATCTACTTATTGGAGCATTACCAAGTCATAAATGGTAGTTTCGTAGAGCCGCAAATCTGGATAGATAGGTCAGATAAAGCATATACCTATAAGCAGAAATACGGCACCCAGATTGCCACCATTACGACTCAGGCAGATGTTTTCCCTAACCAAACAGATTGCACTCTGTTATTTGAAGAAAATAAATTCGATTATGCATGGTGGTCAACATTGCTATATGGTTTTGATTTCATGGCATGGGGCGAGCCCAGCGGTTTTTCATCATGGGGAACATGCTCAAACGCTTTGCCTTTTCATGCAAGACCCAATCTGGGAGATATTGGAGAGTTTATTTCTTCTGTGATACATCCTTTGCCTAATGCCCAACCTCCTATTCATTATCGTAACACCACTACAGGTGTTATTGAAGTGGATACCAGCACGCATACTGGCAGATTCAGTCCTGCCGCGTCGCCGAACCAAGCACCCATAGCTAATGACGATAATGTGACCACCTTTGAAGGCAGGCCAATTATTATTACCGCTTTGGAGTTACTAAAGAATGATTCTGATCCAGACAATGATGGGATTAACGTTGCTACGGTCGATACCACAAGCTCTCGAGGTGGCACTATTTTCAACAATGGCGACAACATCTATACCTATAAACCGGCTCCTAATATATTAGGTACGGATAGCTTCAACTATACAATTGTTGATGATCGGAATATGGGGGCTAAAGCTGTTGTTTATGTCAACATTACTCACCCTATGCTGACGCCAGCAACTTATTTCCCGGAAACTGTTACGGTTAGCACAGGTGAATACCAGTGGGGAACGCTTAAGAGTTTCAAAAAGGCTGATAAAGATACTTATGATATTAAATCTCTCCAAACTGCTGATGGGAGAAGTACTGACTGGTATGCGACCACAACAATACAAGATTGGCCGGCAAGTATGTCCGAGTTGTCCCTAAGTTATAAGGGGCAATATTCTAGAAAAAACGTTATGCAAAGCTTGTATTTGTATAATTATAAGACCGCCAATTGGGATCTGCTCGATAAGCGCACGGTTGGAAATACAGATGATGTAACTGTATCTGCCGTGATTAATCTGAGTCCAGATAAATATGTTTCATCTAAGGGAGAAATGAAAGTGCGTGTGCGAGGTATCCACACTAGCCGTAATTTTGAATGCTGGGCAAATAGTCTCAGTTGGACCGTTCGTTAATCGATAATATAGATTGGCAATATTTGCTGTTCAAAATGAACGATCAAACGAGATAAAGAAGGTCAAATTTTAAACTGAAACACGACAAAACTAAAAGCCATGCCTATCAAGACATGGCTTTTGCTTTTTTGGCAGTTAATTAGGAATCAGGATTTAATAACTGCAGAAATTATGCAAGCAGATGGAATAGCAACATAATTCCATTTCGGTAAAAATGGGTCAAACTCAATGGTCATATTTTCTTTAAAGCCATCCGCCACTTTGCGCCCAGTTTCAAACACCCTCTCCATAATTGAGATAAAGACCTTTAGTCCCTGAGAAGTTTTTGCTTTACTCATGACTGCTTTGATGCGCTCGACACTGGTAAAAATAACCCCACTACAAGCTTTGGTGATATGAGGAAATAATCGATGCTCTATGGGATTATATTTTGACGTGTACGGGGGATAGTGCGCGATACGAATCTCAATAGCCAATTCATCTGCCAATTTCTGTAAATCCTCTTTAAAGATAGCATGGCGTGCATTATTGCTGCCTCCACAGTCGCAGAGCAATAAAATGCTCGTCGCCTTTGGATAGTCCAGTTGACCATAATTCAACCACCCATGCCGGATACAGGCGCAAGCAAATTCAGAGGTATTATGGCTCGTGCCTAATACGATATAGCCGCTTTTGCGATGGATGTCATACAGCCCATGAGGCACAATTTTACCGTCCGCCAGGGACTCAAAATCATGATCATTGACCCGCACGGCCTCAGTAGTATAGAGCTTTCCGGGGCGATAAAAATTGCCGATCAATTCTTTTTTTTAACGTCCATACTCATCACTGGATTACCCTGGACCCGATACTCTTCTTTGAGGCGCTCGATATTTTTGAACTGCTCGTCCCGATGCGGTAGATTCTTTTTCCCGGCTTCAACCTTGAAGGCCTGACGGCGGCGGAAATTATGTTTGTCGAGCAATTGATCAATAACGGTCACACTCACGCTAAATCCGCACTGTTTTAGCTTCTCAGCCATTTCGCTGCGGCTCAAATTTGACCACTTTACGGATTCATCTATTGGTGAGCCGGCAGTATGATTTTTTAACATCTTTCAAGAAACAAATGTAACAGAATGGTTTTACAGCAAATATTAAGTAGCCTCAGGAACAGGGGTAAGATTAAACCCCAGCTTCCGAGCGCGAACGGTCAGATGATGCAACACGCGTTGACGATATCGCTCCTCATAGTACTCCTGCCCTTTATCGACGTACTCGGTTCCTTTCGTTAGCATCGTGTAGATCAAGCGCGCCAGTTTGTGTGCTGTCGCTTTCAAGAAACAAATGTAACACAATGGTTTTACAGCAAATATTAAGTAGCCTCAGGAACAGGGGTAAGATTAAACCCCAGCTTCCGAGCGCGAACAGTCAGATGATGCAACACGCGTTGACGATATCGCTCCTCATAGTACTCCTGCCCTTTATCGACGTACTCGGTTCCTTTCGTTAGCATCGTGTAGATCAAGCGCGCCAGTTTGTGTGCTGTCGCTGTGATTGCCTTTGCCTTGTCGAGTCTGCCACATAATCTTCTGTAATAGGCACCCAGTGCAGACTGGCTGGATTTCAATGAAACTGCCGCCATGCGCAGTGCCTGAGCCGCACGGTTCGCTGTGCGCTTGCTTGCCCCCGATAGCACTTTTCCGCCCGATATCTTTGTTCCAGGACACAACCCAAGCCACGAGGCAAACTGCTTCGCACTCTTGAACCTGCTCATGTCAGCGCCCACTTCACTCAGGACTTTCATCGCAGTCATCACTTCGATGCCGTCAATTCGCGTCAAATCAACCCCACACATGCCAATCAGATGGGCACGCAAATCAAATTTGGGAGCGTTCTTGACATTGGAGCGGCGCTTCTTCTGGCAGATCTCTACCTTGTGCACCTGAAGTGCCGCCAGCATGGTTTCAAGCTGCCGGTCACATTCGGTGAGTCGTTCGCTGTAGGCGTCATAGAGTGACATCGCTTGCTTGAGTGCAAACAGGTGTTCTTCCCGCCAATTCCCGACTAACGATTTCTCAATCTCGTCTTTGCCAGCCCGGATGCGATTGCTCTTGAGATTCGCCAGGATGTGCCCATCTCTCTCACCAGTAATGATGGCACGAACGATCTTTTGACCGGTTTCGCCCACAATATCCGAAATCACGTTCGCCAATTGTATGTTCATTTGCGCCAGAGCCTTTTGCATATGTTGCACATGTCGCGCCTGATAACGGATCAGCATATCGCGTTGACGAGATATGGCTCGTAGTGCACATATCTCATCTTTCGGACGGAATGCGCCAGACATCAACCCAAAGCTCATCAGTTGCTGTAACCATTGGCAGTCCAGTACATCCGACTACCGGCCAGAAACATTTCTAACGTGCCGCGCATTTACTAGATACACAGTCAGCCCGCGCGACTCCAAAAGTTCATACAGTGGAATCCAGTATACCCCCGTCGATTCCATTGCCACAGTGTCAATTTCACAGGCCTCTAACCAGTCCGCTAAACCATTCAGGTCTGCGGTGAAACTCTTGAATTCCCTTACCGGCTTGTTATCTCGATCCGGCGGTACCGCCACAAAATGGCTCGCAGAGCCAATATCAATCCCCGCTGCATTCGGATGGATTAACTCCAATTTACTTCGCTTGAACTTTGCCATGACATCCTCCATTATCTCTATTGGAATGTCGCGCTGGTTCAGGTACGTCGTTGTACTCACTCTTTCAAACGGGATGTCCGTTGCCACGGACTCACCAATGTCGCCGACGTGACCCATGACCACGCTAAAAAACGGGCGGATTAGCACCAGTGATGTGTCGGTCTTCTCCAGCGCGACATTCCAACTTTACTCCTCAAGCTCTGACGCCGCTTGTTTCTTCTGCGCGCCTTGCCGCCTCTAGCGGATTACTACGCTAAAAAAGCTTCATCCAGCCCTGCCATCGTCTCCACAACTGACTTTCTCCCACCCTCTGCTTGCCGAATACGTTTCTCCTTTTCAAGCAACGGCATCTTTAACTCTTTCAGGCCACGGCTAACGGTGCCTTCATCGCAGTGTAATACCTGACAAAGGTAGGTGATCCCTCCGTGACCCAGCTTTGCCGCCTCAACGGCAGCATAGCGGCGGCGGTCTTTTTCCGATAAGCTGTGATAAAAATTGCGCATTTGTGCTTCGACTTCCGGGGCGTATATGGTTATCTTCATTGTCAGAACATAACCGAAATACTCTATCAGCGGCAACCTGATTTGCAACTCAAAGCTCTGGAGTTATTGAATCCTCGTTCCTTAATATGAGTTCGACATAAGAATCATTGAGGTGTGTTGTCAAATATAGAGCCCATAAAACTCAGCATACTTCATATCCCGAACTCATGTTAATTAGAGAGTCTGCACCCTAGGACTTATTAACATTTCATATAGATAACCTGCATTCGGTATGGCATACCTTCTACCGTCATGCGCATCTGGTCCCAATAGAGTATTCCTATCGAAAATTAGATCAGTCGCTACCGTCCTGGCAATAATACTTTTTTAGTTCCTTGATAATGATGGGTCGTATATTCAAGCTTTAGTTTTGTGCGCTTGCGCACAGAGAAAGCCTGCTTCGAAGAGTACGCTAAAGTTAATCTTCATTTTATCAAACCGGAGATAAATAGCCAAAACACATCATAGGTGTTTTTTGAACTTACCTAATAGGAGAGTAGTTATGCCTGCGAATAAAGGAAAGGATAAGGAGAACAAGGACAGCAGCCAGCGTGATTTTGCTTGTATGGGCGAAGAAAAGTAGCAAGAAATTGCGAGCAAGGGCGGCCGTGCAGCTCACGAGAAGGGTACTGCCCATGAGTTTGACTCCAAAGAAGCTCGTGAGCTGGCCGTAAAGGCGGGCAGAGCAGTCATGGCAGAGACGAAGGTTCTGATTCTGGCACAGGAAGCCATTGTCAAGGCTCTCATTAAATGTCGAGTTCTACGCGTGATGGCATATCTGAGCAATACGCCAGAGCCGTCAGTCAAAGCTATAAACCATATTTTGCAATATTAATTGCTGAAAAATCCATTGTATTAATGAAAATTTTATTAAATATAGTTTAGTCTTAAACCTTAACCTAGGAGATAAAAATGCAAACAGTAAGTGACGTGATGAGTACTGATGTGCAAGTAATCAGCCCGGATGCGACTTTACAGGAGGCAGCACAAAAAATGCGAGATGGCGATTTTGGTGTCTTACCTGTCGGTGATATGGATAATTTGATAGGGATCATTACTGATCGAGATATTGTTGTGCGTGCTGTCGCAGAAGGTATGGATGTTGATACTCCGATAAGAGATGCAATGTCTAAACAAATAGTTTTTGCCAACCAGGACGATTCGTTGGAAGATGCCGCTCGGTTAATGAGCGATCATCAGATTCGGCGTTTGCCTGTGGTTGATGAAGATCATCATTTAGTCGGTATTGTTTCACTTGGAGATTTTGCTGTTGAAAGTTCTGATCTTGCGCCTGTAACCGAGGCATTGTCTGAGATATCAACTCCAACTTAATAAGTTTTATGGTATTAGGAAGAGTAAGAGCATCGCTAAATTTACGATGCTCAGTCTCTGAAGCTCATGATTAACATTATTTAACGTGAGTTCGATATAAGAAAAGCTGTAAAAGGAACCTGAATTTCTTATGATGAAGTGGTTTTGGAAAAGAATTTCCAGCATGAGAGGAGTCAGATTCCTATGGATACTATAACGATTTTTTGTGCGAGTGACGGCTTCTGTAAAGAGTTTGAGCCACGGTGGGAGCAGCGCTAGAGTCATCGCTGAAACGGCGCCGGCGGCAAGGAGTGCTGTGTCTAAGCGAAATCATGACCATCATGGTGGGGTTTCATCTGTCCGGCTACCGGACGTTTAAGTACTATTACCTGAATTACGTGTTGAGATATCAGCGGGGTTATTTTCCAGGGTTGGTGAGCTATAACCGCTTTGTTGAGCTATTGCAAGGTAGCCTGCTACCTTTGTGCTGTTTTCTGACCAGCCGCCTTGGGCAATGCAGTTGGGATCAGCTTCATTGATTCAACCAAAATCAGCGTGTGCCACAATCGCCGCATTGGGCCGCATAAAGTAATGGCAGAGTTTGCTGCTCGGGGAAAGACCAGTGTGGGTTGGTTTTATGGGTTCAAGCTGCACCTGGTCATCAATGATCAGGGAGAATTGCTGGGAGTCAAAATCACGGCGGGCAATGTGGATGACCGTGACCCGGTGCCAGAGTTGACGCGCTCCTTATTTGGAAAGCTCTTTGGTGACCGGGGTTATATCTCGCGGTCACTCTTTGAGCAACTCTGGGAGCAAGGCGTGCAGCTCATCACCAAGGTACGCAAGAATATGAAAAACAAGCTGTTGCCTAATTTAAAAGCCAATAGTTTTTAGCATAAAACTTATTTTTTATAGGATATGACGTTATTTTATAACTGCTGTTTCTATTGAAAACTAGAACAAGGTGGGATATAAATTTAACTTATCTGTAGAAGAAATAAAAAGTTTAAATGCATTGAAAGAGAAATCTATTAATTGGGATAAGCATCAATCAGTTAATAAATGAAAGAGCAGATGCACATTGACCTCAAAGGCTTACGGGTATCCGTGCAGCCTTCCAACCCCTATAACATTATAAGTAAGCCTCTATCCTATGAGTCAACGCTCTGGTAAGCGCTCAAACCTTACTAAAACCGGCCTCAAACGTTTATTACGCAACCGATTCGGATTGAATGAATTCCGACCAGGACAAGAAGAAGTCATTCAAAACGTCCTGCGAGGCATTGATACATTAGCTGTGATGCCTACCGGTGCTGGAAAGTCGCTTTGTTATCAACTTTCGAGCTTGGCTTTGCCGGGAATGACGGTGGTGATCTCTCCTTTAATCGCATTAATGGATGATCAAGCAAAAAAACTTGAAAGTCATGGTGTAGACATTGCAGTACTCAACAGCACAAAAAACCGATTAGATGAAATGCAGGCTCTCAATGAGATTGCTGAAGAAAAAAATGAGATCATTTTTCTAACACCAGAGAGATTGCAAACGCCTGAGGTTTTAAAGCATTTATCAAACATACTTATTGATATCTTGGTAATAGATGAGGCTCATTGCATCTCTCAATGGGGGCATGATTTCCGACCCGCCTTTCTAGAAATTCCATATGTACTTAAATCGCTTGGCAACCCTCCTATTCTTGCTTTAACTGCTACAGCAACAGAAGAGGTTGCTCAGGATATCTGTACTCAGCTTGGCAGACCGCAAATGAAGGTAATCAATGCTAGTGTTTATCGTCCTAACTTACATTTTTCCGTTAAACAAGTAAGTAAAGAATCTGAAAAAATGGAGGAGCTTGAACGAATATTGCAAAATGTCAAGGGTTCCATAATTATTTATACTGCTACAGTGAAAGCTGCCGAGGCTGTGTATGGCCATTTGCAGCAAGCAAACTATCCCGTACAAATTTACCATGGACGGATGCGTTCGGAACAACGGCGTCAAGCTCAAGAGCAATTTATGACGCTATCAAATAATATAATGGTGGCCACGAACGCTTTCGGTTTGGGCATAGATAAACCTGACGTCCGAGCAGTAATACACTATCAAATGCCATCCTCAGTGGAGGCTTATTATCAAGAAGCAGGCCGAGCAGGGCGGGATGATCAAATAGCAAAATGCATTTTACTATTTAACCATAATGATCGACGCATTCAGAATTTCTTTCTTGCAGGCCAGTACATCACTCCCTCAGATATTCAGCAACTATGGCAAACATTGGTTGAATCTGCCACTTCAATTAAAACAGTATCTGAGTTGGCTAAATATGCTAAAAAATTGCCCTCTCTAATAGTACGGGTTGTATTTAAAGCCCTGCGTGATGAAGGGTTTGTAAAGGTTGAGCGTGGTAAATATGTTCTGCTTCAGAAAAAATTAAATGATGATGATGTTGTTCGAATAGCAGAAAATTACAATCAACGATATGAGAATGATCGTATTAAGTTAGAACAATTAATTTCTTATGCTTTTAATGCTCGTTGCCGCTGGCTCAACATAGTGGAATATTTTGGTGAAACATTCAACTTAGCCAATTGCGGTACTTGTGACAACTGTATGAATCCCCCAATTGCTGTAAAAGAAAGTGACGCGGTAACGATTCCTAAACTTCAATCCTCTTTAAAAAAATCAAAATTTGAACTCGGACAAAAAGTGAAGGTGCGCAAATATGGGGAGGGTTCGATAACCGCTATCGCTGGGGAGATTGTTACCATTACCTTTTCGGATGGGGTTAACCGGTCATTCTTGAGTTCATCAATTAAATCGTATTAGCTCAGGTCAGGCTCCTTTAAGCTCTCTTAGCCGTCGTGTAATGATTCTTATGTCGAGCTAACCCTGAAGAATTGAAACCCGCGTCAATACTAGAGGTGATACCAGGAACGCTCAAAAGATAAATATATTGTAACTTTGGCTGCATCCAAGTCCTTTTTGAATAGAATCGAGGAATACCATATCTATTAGTCAAATGCGAATTAAGAGCTGAAATAGAAGCCAGTCCATCAATAACGTTAAACTATTGAGGAAGACATCACCCAACCTCAATCAATCAAAGTAATCAATGAACTGGCAAAACCGATTAATAACGATTTATCTTTATGTTTGCAAGCATTATCAGCAAAATCTTTGGATTTATAGTCAGAGAATGAGTAATCACGCGGATTTAAGCTTCAGCGACGAAGAAGTCATTACTCTCTTCCTGTTCGGTGTAATGGACAAGCATCGAGAGATCAAAGGTATTTATGAGTATGCGGATCGCCACTTACGCGATTGGTTTCCATGACTTCCAGGTTATGTGGCTTATGTTCAGCGTCTGAATCGGGTAGCCGATGTGTTTGCACCCTTATTAGCACTGATTCAGCAAGAACAGGAAACCAGGAATGCCGGGCAGGTTTGGTTGACTGATTCATTTCCGGTCATCCTTGCGAGGCAAGGTCGTCGGTTTAACGCGTGTGTAGCGAAACAGTTGGCGGATTCGGGCTACTGCTCAACCAAGAAGTTGTACTATCATGGTGTGCGGGTCCATATCATAGGGCGCCGCCAACCAGGCTCACTGCCGATCCCTGAGTATATTGGTGTGACTGGCGCCAGCGACCATGATGGCAAAATATTTAATCAGATTCGACCACAATTGTACAACAATGAGCTGTACGGTGATAAAGCTTATCAACGGCCTGACGCTGAATGCATCAGGCGAGCTCAGAATCTGACCGTCTTGACACCGGTTAAAAAACAAAAAGGGCAGCACCATCTGGAACCACAGGATCAATGGTTATCGACAGCAGTTTCTCGCGTGCGGCAACCGATTGAAGCCTTATTTGCCTGGATTGAAGAAAAAACAGGCATTGAATGTGCCAGCAAAGTGCGTTCTTATAACGGGCTTATGGTACATGTATTCGGAAAGCTGGCTGCGGCTCTGTTTTTCTGGAATTTTTTACGAGTCAGCTCTTAATTCACATTCAAATACTATTACAATTGCATCGGTTTCTTAAAAATGAACAAAAAATAAACCTTTCGGTCTATTTTTGTGTAAACAAACATTATGATATCTGAGAACAGACATTATGAAACTTTTTAAGAAAATACCAAACCCAAGGGAAATACGGCAAGAACTTGGTCTTAATCAGTTGGAATTCTGGAGCAAGGTAGGAGTAACCCAAAGTGGCGGCTCCCGTTATGAGAGCGGGCGAGAAATACCGAAAGCTGTCAGAGAGTTGGTACGTTTAGTTCATATTGATCGGATTGATTTGACCAAAATTAAGCGAGATGATCTGATTGTGGCTGCAATGCTAAAAGCACAGTATCCTGATCTGTACAAGAGCTTGAAAAAATCAGCAAAGCTTTCTTAAGTAAATACGACACTGTACAAAATACTTCATGCAAATTGATTAGACGTGGACTGGTTTTCTTGCACGCACTTCCCAGTGAAGTGTGTTGTCAAATATGGAGTCCATATGATTAAGCAGCGAGTAGATTTGCATAGTATTGCTGTGTAAATTCTACTGGTGGGATAGATAACCCAATTTTTCCTGTTTGCGCTGCCGGTTATAAAATATCTCGATATATTCGTTAATTTCCTTTTTTGTTTGTAGTCGTGTTTTAAACTTTCGATGATGTACCAGTTCATTTTTGAGAGTTCCCCGAAGCTTTCCATAGGGGCATTATTCCAGCAATCACCTTTAGCACTCATGGAAGAGATCATGCTTTAATGCGTTTCACCCCGTAGATTTCTCGGCTGCGTTGGTGTGCAGCCAGTATTTCTATTACCAGCCGTGCATTTTTTTTGTTCACGCTCACAAGGTGGTCGAATAATCGAGGCATGGAAACTACTCTCTGAGACATCGAGTACACGGCACATAAGTGCAACGGGATATTGCTGTCGCAGCGTATCAATCATGCCGTATCTTACCGCGACTCCTTCGCGAAATAAGCCGCACACTTTTTTATGAAGTCTCGCCTCGCTCCATCTTGACTTCTGCCAACTCACGTTTGAACCTGGATAGCTCCAGTTCAAATTCAGTCAGTGACTTCTGGTGCTTACCTACGGTTGTGAAGTGCGCCTTGCCGGTCAGCATAAACTCAGTCCTTTAACGCCCCTTTAGGTAAAGATAGCCGTTTCGCTGCTTCAATCAGAGTTAATCCAATTTCTTTAAAAAACTTGACCGATTGCTCGCGGAACTCCTGGCTATAGCGTGTTCGGGGTAATTATTCCATCTATATCCTCCATTTCGTGTCTATATTTAATGAAACTTCGGACTCCATAAAACTCAGCATACCTCAATCTTCCATGCGTGGGTTACGCGGGAGCTTTTACTCAAACTCCTGCCCGCTTGCGTGATTGTTATGGACTACGCGGGGTTCCACAAGCAGCAGGACATCAAAATTGTCTTTGTCAATGCCGGGCATACGCTTGAATATCGACTGTCCTATTCTCCAAACTTTAATGACATTGAGCCAAAATGGACCCAGACTAAAACAATCAGAAAAAGGAAGGCTCTTCCATCGAGCGGCTCTTTGCCGTCTATGCACTTTGCAACATTTTATATAGAACCATCTATATCCGATCTCAAATTTGAGGAATGATCAAATTAGCAAATGATCATAAAAAGATGCTGATGTAATTAGAAACTTACAATTGGTTTACGACAAAATTGCAGGGTTCAGGTAGTATGTTTTTAGCTGAGTTATCAAGGAGGAGACATAAATGAATTCGGATCCTTTCAAAATCAAAAGTCCAGATGACAGAGTATCGATGCTCATTTCTGCTGTGATAATATTAGCCTTGATGTACTGGGCTAAAGTTATCATTATTCCAGTAGCGCTTGCAATACTGTTTACTTTTCTTCTCATATCTCCAGTTAATTGGCTGGAGAATCACTTTATTCCGCGCGTTCCTGCCGTGATAATTGCAACCACGGTTCTGCTGGGATTACTATTAGCGGCTACCTTTGGAGTAACCCAACAAATAAGCAGTCTAATTGATTCATATCCAGAATATGAAGAGAATATTACTGCGAAAATCTCTGAATACCAGGAACTCGGCCGCCACGGAACGTTAGAAAAGTTGCAGGCTGTGACTGAGCGTATTGAAAATCAACTGGAGTTAGCGCAAAAAAAAGACGACTCAGCTCCTGCGGCCGCAAAAGATAAAGAGATTATCATTCCACAACCTGTCAAAATTGTAGAGGAAGGCCCGTTTAGTATGTCAAAGCTATGGTCTTTTGCCGGACCATTGCTCGAGCCGATTGCGAATTTGGGCTTTATATTGGTATTGGTTATTTTCATGCTAATTAACAGAGAAGATATGCGCGATCGATTAATCTCGTTAATAGGCACAGGCCAGCTGACCGATACCACACGCGCGTTGGAAGACGCTGGATATAGGGTCAGTCGCTATCTGCTAATACAGCTACTGATTAATTGCTTTTATGGTTTAGTTATTAGTATCGGGTTGTGGCTCTTCGAGGTACCCTATCCCCTGTTATGGGGATTCTTTGCGGCACTGTTACGCTATATACCCTATTTAGGAGCGTGGCTGGCAGCCATACTGCCGATTTCACTCAGTTTGCTGATTTCACCGGAGTGGAGTATTACCATAAAGGTAATATCACTGTTCGTAATTCTGGAACTTATTACTAACATGATTCTTGAGCCTCTGCTTTATGGGCGCGGCATAGGCGTATCCCAGACAGTATTACTTATTGCTGTGGCTTTTTGGACTTGGTTATGGGGTCCGGTTGGTTTAATACTTGCCTCACCACTGACCGTGTGTCTGGTTGTGATGAGCCGGTACATTCCGGATTTAAAATTTATTGATATTTTACTAAGCGACCGCCCGGCCTTATCGTCAGTTCATCGATACTACCAGAGGTTATTAGCAAATGACGAAGACGAATCATTTGATGTACTAGAGTCCGATCTTGGTAATAATCAAGGATCGCTAGCATTAACGTTTGACGAGATTGTCGCTCCAGCACTGGCTCTGGCGCGCGGCGATTTATACTCTGGCAAGCTAGATAAAAATGTGTACAAGGAACTAGTCGATCTGAATAATAAGGTCGTAACCGACCTTAGTGAAGTAACGAAGGATTTGGCCGAGAAAAGTATTCCTACCACGATGAAAAGTAAGAAAAAGGTGCTTTTAATGCCTGCGAAGGACGATATCGATGAAATCGCCGTCCAAACGCTAGCTAAACTGGTCGACCCTGGTTGCCTGGACGTATATGTGATTAAGCCCGGAGTCATGGTATCTGAAGTAGTAGAATTAATAGAAGAAAAATCACCTGATGTTCTGGCTATACTATCTATTCCTCCTGGAGGAATAGCGCATATACGCCATGTTTGCAAACGTGTTCAAGCGCGCTTCCCGGATTTGAAAATTATCATCGGACGGCTAGGTTTGCATGATGAATATCATGACATGAACAAACAGCAACTTAGCCAAATTGGTTCAGGTAGTGTTGAATTCACCCTTGGTAATATTATTACTAAGCTGAAACAATTGTCTACACTTGATTAATGTATGGCAGCACCACAGCACTATAGAATCGATCCCTCTCCTGACTGGATTGGCTAACTTAGTCACGTCTGAAGAAGATGATTTTAAGATATCCATTTATATTTTCTGAGAGCCTGTTCATGACCATGTGGATATCGTAGACTCTGGGGATGAGGAAGGAATACTCAAGCGAATCAGCCTGAGGGCATTTGAAGATATCCGGTCTGTGTTGGAAAGCATGCGCAAGCAGACGAAGTCAAGGATGATTGAACGATATGAAGTATTTCTTATTCCATTTACTTGATGGTTGTTAACCATGCCAATAGTGTATCTAAATGGGTATCAAGCTAAGAATAACTTCATTTTGAATCAATGTGCGGCCTATATACGTACTCCTCAGGCAAGATTAGTGCACATTCGTCAACTCACATTATTTAATGTGTAGGCCGCATTCACGTTTTTCATCAGCTTTCGTTGGATCGAAGTAATCCCACTCATTTGGTAAATTATATTGCTTAAGATAGGCTTCCATGTCGGCGTCTGTCCAGTAGAAAACCGGGCTGACTTTGATAGTATGATAAGTCTCATCCTCGGAGAGAATATCCAGTGTAGCGCGATACGGATTTTGTACTTTGCGTAATGCGGTAAACCAGACGTTAGGCGCCAATTCCTGCATGCACCGTTCAAAGGGTTCTAATTTCATCATTGCACTGAATTTCTCCAGTTCAGCTTCATTGTCAATACCTGGAATTGGGCCATGAATGGCATCACGATGAGCAGCGGATAGCTTGGGAAGATAAATCTTAAGATTAAGATTGAGACGATTACGGAGCTGCTCAGCAAATCTATAAGTTGCTGGTCGGTTGTAACCATGATCTACCCATATGACTGGAATATCGGGTTGCACTTGAACGCAGAGATGAAGAATCACTGCTTCATAAGGTCGGAAGTTCGTTGACACAATAGCACGATGGTTTGCCCGAGCAATGCCCCAACGTACAATCTCTAATGCGGGCTTATTTCTTAATTCTGCATTATACTCTGCAATTTGATTATTCATCATTTGTTACTTTGTACTTCGTGGTTGTGTTTTCCATGAGTTAAAAGAAGCATCCGATTGGCGGCTTGCTGGCGTGTCATTTAATTAGTGTAATGCCTGTTAGAGGGTGGTAGGTATGCCAATTTCTTTTTATCCATGATGCTGATTGCTCACTTTTTGAGATGCCAGGGTACTTATAAATTAACACAAAGAAATATAGCTGTGGTTGCTAATCCGGGAAGTTTTCATATTTCCTTACCGTCGTTCTTCTCGATATATTTTCCCAGAAACAATCCTTGCAGAACAATAAAAGCCAGCATCAGACCCATAAAACCGAACATCTTGAAATTAACCCAAGTTTCGGTGGAGTAATTATAGGCCACGAACAGATTGACAGCCCCCATTGATGCAAAGAATGCTGCCCAGGTGGTGTTGAGATGAACCCATATTGGCTCGGGCAGTTTGATCTGTTCTTTCATCATTGTGCGGATCAAATTCTTTTTGAAGATTAAAGGTGCCAATAATAGTGCGACAGCAAACAGCCAATAAAGCACTGACGGTTTCCATTTTATGAAAGTTTCGTCTTGCAGAATCAATGTTGCGCTGCCGAAGATGACGATAATTACAAGACTTGCCCATAACATATTGTCGACTTTATGGTGACGGAACCATACCCAGCCGATTTGCACAAAAGTGGCAGCAATGGCTACCGCAGTTGCAGCATAAATGCCATAAATCTTAAAAGTAACGAAAAACAGGATGACGGGAAAGAGATCAAAAAGAAACTTCATAAAATAATATCAGTAGCTTTGTTGAGAAAGTAATTATCGAAGCGAGTTGTATTAATTCTTATATGTTGTGTTATGCCTCGTCAGTTTTCCAGTTAACCCTGGAGTCATGCGGAATGAAGCCAGTAGCGCAAACTGGCTTGGCATAATCATCGTTGAATTCAAGTATATGTTCCAAATGTACGTGTTGCAATGAGCATAGGGATAAATTTCTTGCGCTATTTATAGTAATGAGGAGATAAACTGTATGCAATCAATCATTATTGTTTGCTTGGTTAGTCCTTATCGTCATTTTACAGCTAAATTGAATGAGTTTGATCCATTGCTGTTAGGGTAACGTTACATTTGTGGTATAGCGGACCAATGTAACCTTTGCATCCCAGGATTCATGCAAGCAAGCATCCTACTTAGGCACTGAGGCTGTAAAAAAATTCCAAAATTTTGCCTATCTGTGGGATACTGAAATAGTCAGTATTCCCTGAAAATAGTCATGCCAACTAGCGGGCAAGATAAACCATCACTCGGCACAACCAGACGGATTGCCATTGATCCTGTTACCCGCGTGGAGGGGCATGGTCGCATTACCTTGCTGCTGGATCAGGATAATCATGTGCAGCAGGCGCGCTTTCATATCGTCGAGTTTCGCGGTTTTGAAAAGTTTATCCAAGGGCGGCCTTACTGGGAAGTGCCCTTTATCGTTCAGCGCCTGTGCGGCATCTGTCCGGTCAGCCATCAGCTGGCAGCAGCCAAGGCAATGGATCAATTGGTTGGAGTCGATCAACTAACACCGACAGCAACCAAGCTACGTCGTTTGTTGCATTTTGGCCAAATCCTGCAATCGCATGCGCTGCATTTTTTTCATTTATCTGCTCCCGATTTATTGTTTGGTTTCGGCAGTAATCCCTTACAGCGCAATATTGCCGTTATCTTGGAGAAATACCCTGAAATCGGCTTGAAAGGTGTCAAGCTACGCAAATATGGCCAGCAAATTATCGAGGCGGTAACTGGAAAACGTATTCATGGTGCCGCTACCATACCAGGTGGCATGAATAAATCACTCACCTTGACTGAGCGTGATGCCTTGCTCGCTGAGATTGAAGCTATTGTGAGCTGGAGCTTGGACGGAATAGCACTTAATGAGCACATTCATGTAGCTCATCCCGAACATCGACATTTTGCAACCCTGCATACTCCTTTTTTAAGCATGATCGGCTCAAATGGAGAGATCGAGTTTTATCATGGCGGTCTGCGTGCTAGCTCAGCAACAAGGGAAAAGATTTTCGATCAGTTTGACTACCGTCACTACCATCAGATAATCCATGAAGAAGTACGCTCATGGAGTTATATGAAATTCCCGTTTTTAACGGCACTTGGTCCAACTGAAGGCTGGTATCGTGTCGGACCTCTGGCGCGCGTCAATAATTGTGATACGATTTCCACTCCCTTGGCAGAAGCTGCGCGTAAGCGCTTTATGGAATATGGGCAGGGCTGTTTTGTCCATGACACGCTTGCGTATCATTGGGCGAGAATGATCGAAATGCTGCATTGTGCTGAATCAATTCATGCCTTATTGCTGGATAAGGAAATTACCGGCTCTGAATTACTTGTTCCGAAAGGACTCAAGCAAGAAGAAGGAATCGGTGTGATCGAAGCGCCACGCGGCACACTTTTTCATCACTATCGGGTCAATGAGGAAGGATTGATTACCCAAGCCAATCTGATCGTTTCAACCACAAGTAATAATCAGGCCATGAATGAATCCGTGCGAGTGGTTGCGAATACTTACCTGGATGGTCAGGAAATCACCGAAGCATTGCTTAATCATCTCGAAGTGGCCGTGCGTGCTTATGATCCCTGTCTCTCCTGTGCCACGCATGCATTGGGTAAAATGCCTCTGCAAGTTGAACTGATTGACAGCAATGGCATGCTGTTAGATCGATATCTATCCGGGCAAAAAAAGGAGAATAATTAGTATCATTTCATTTCTAAATCAAAGCTGATTTTGTCGGCTCACCTTGCCGTATGATTGATATTGTCTGCGGCTCGCCATAGCGTCATGTTTGATTTGGAAATGGAATAAGGCAGTTGCTGAGGAGTTGGGATCTTCTACGCGAGGGCATATTCATAGCAGTTGTCACTGGATGGGATCTATTCCTAGCGCTGCAAAATAATTTCCAGTACAAATTTACTACCGATATAGGCAAGTAGAAGAATAGTAAAACCCGTTAAAGTCCAACGAATAGCAGTACGTCCTCGCCATCCATAAAAATGCCTGCCTACCAGCAGGGCTGCAAATACTCCCCAAGAGATAAAACTGAAAAGCGTTTTGTGGGAAAATGTTACCGATTGACCAAAAACTTCTTGTGAGAATATTATGCCACTAAACAGTGTCAAAGTGAGCAGGATAAAACCTGCCCAGATAATGCGAAACAGCATTTTTTCCATCACAAGAAGCGGGGGTAAATTCATCAGCATCCGTGACATGGCAGGATGATGCAGGCGATACTCCAGGATCGTCATAAGAATGGCATGGAGTACTGCAATAGTAAGCAGACTATAGGCAAGCAGAGCAATCAGCAGATGTGCTTTAAATGCAGGTAATTCAGTGTTGGCAAGGGGGCGCAGAGAAGGTAGTACTAACGGCAGCCATACCGCGATTGCTGCCACCATTGCGATGGGTGCGATCAAATTCTGTAGTTCCTGCAGCCGTGAAAAGAAACCTGAGAACCAGTAAATTAAAGCTGTCAGCCATACAATCGATGAAATTGCATTACCCACACCAAAACTGAGCCCATCATTTACAAAGATGGATTGATAAAGGATGAAGCCATGTAGTGTGAGTGGAACAAGTATAAGGAAGTGCTCCCATGTGGCAATTGATGGAGCATTTATGTCAGCCTTAGCCTTGGGAGAGATGGATTGATTTTTCCAGCGACTACGCCAGAAATACCATCCAACCAATGCATAAAACAAAAAAGCTGAAATATAAACTAGAATGCTGGGCATTAATATACAAATATATACTGATCAAAAAGCTGATTTGTTCAGTCTACCTTGCACTGGTATAAATTTAAAGCGCTATTATTAGAATTTAGCAAATTATTATTTTATGGTGTTATGCGATTAGCGCCAATTATTTTTGAGGGATAGCTATGTTTGACAATTTGACGAGTCGACTTTCCGGTGTGATCAAATCACTGCGTGGAGAAGCAAGGTTAACCGAGAGTAACATTCAAGCTGCCATGCGTGAGGTGCGCATGGCGCTGCTCGAAGCTGATGTGGCCTTACCTGTTATCAAGGATTTTATTGAGCGGGTAAAACAAAAGGCTATCGGTCGGGAGGTCATGGAAAGTCTTTCTCCTGGACAGGCATTAGTAGGCGTGGTGCATCAAGAACTCATGGCCATCATGGGAGGAGAAAAAGCGGATCTCAACCTAAACACCGTACCGCCTGCCGTTATTCTCATGGCAGGGTTGCAAGGTGCAGGGAAGACCACCAGTAGTGGTAAATTGGCTAAATGGCTGATAGATAATAAAAAGAAAAAAGTAATGCTGGTTTCTTGCGATATTTATCGACCCGCCGCAATTGATCAATTAGAGCTGTTATCGAGCCAGGTTGGCGCTGATTTCTTCCCGGTAAAAGTAGGGCAGCAACCCGCAGCCATCTGCGTGGCTGCCCTGGATTATGCGCGCAAACATCATCATGACATCATAATCGTTGATACCGCAGGCCGCCTCGGTATTGATCAAGCGATGATGGACGAGATCACTGAACTTGAGGTGCTGCTAAAACCGATCGAAACACTTTTTGTGGTTGATGCAATGCAGGGGCAAGATGCTGTCAATACGGCCAAGGCATTTGCTGATGCGCTTCCTTTGACAGGTGTGATCTTAACTAAACTGGATGGAGATGCACGCGGCGGAGCAGCTTTATCGGTGCGGCATGTGACGGGTAAACCGATCAAGTTTACTGGTGTGGCCGAGAAATTGACTGGCCTCGAACCCTTTTATCCAGATCGGATGGCTTCTCGTATCCTCGGTATGGGCGATGTACTGGGGCTGATTGAAGAAGCACAGCGTAGCGCAGATCAGAAAGAAGCTGAGAAGCTCATGAAAAAAATGAAATCAGGCAAAGGGTTCGACCTGGATGATTTCAAAATGCAATTCCAGCAGATGAAAAAAATGGGTGGAATGAGTGCCATGCTGGATAAACTGCCGCATCAATTAACACAAGCAGCCCAGAATATGAAAGTGGACGATAAAATAATTAATCGCACAGAAGGGATTATTAATGCCATGACACGAGAAGAGCGTGCCAAGCCAGAGCTCATTAAGGCGTCCCGTAAGCGTCGTATTGCAGTCGGCTCGGGCGTCTCTGTGCAGGAGGTGAATCGCCTGCTTTCGCAATTTGAACAGGCGCGCAAAATGATGAAAATGGTCAATAAAGGGGGGATGGCCAAGATGATGCGCGCAGTAAAAGGAATGTTACCCCAAATGCGCTAGAATTAAGCAGGCTCTATGGGAGAAGGAAAAAACCTTCTCAGGATAAATTTATTCTAGCTTTATTCTGCTTGGGGTGCCTGTTCGAGCCCTTCTACCTGAACCCCAGTTGTTATATTTTTTTCAGTAAACCAGCCAAGATTCATTTCAAGCGCATATTTGGCTGGTTGTGCTGAAGAATGCGAAGCGAGTGAGTGCGGAGACATATCGGCAATATTGAGAATGACTCCTTTCTCGTCAAGAAACGCCACACTGAGCGGAATAAAAGTATTGAGCATCCACATGCTATAAATATTTGTTTTGGGAAAAATGAACAGCATGCCACTATTTTTATCTAATTGCGTGCGATGCATTAATCCTTTGGAGCGCGCAGTTGGAGTATGCGCTATTTCTGCCGAGAGCCTGTGATTTAAAATCTTAAGAGGAATCGCTGGCGGTACGGTTTGAGTCGCTGAGCTTTCCACCGCGAGCAGCAGCAAAATAATGAGCGTGAAGAATCGACACCTTAACATTTGCCTGTACTTCCAAAACCCCCTTCACCACGGGTGGTAGGTTCAAAATTTTCAACTATATTGAATTGCGCTTGCAACACAGGAACAATCACCAGTTGGGCAATACGCTCTAACGGGTTGAGTAGGAACGCTGACTGTCCACGGTTCCAGCAAGAAACAAAAATTTGTCCCTGATAATCTGAGTCGATCAATCCGACCAGATTTCCCATGACGATACCGTGCTTGTGACCGAGGCCAGAGCGAGGTAACACCATTGCCGCTAAACCTGGATCATTCAAATGAATTGCGATACCGGTGGGAATTAATTGTGCCTCACCAGGTTGTAGTTGAATGGGATATTCAGTACATGCGCGCAGATCGAGTCCTGCCGACCCGGGCGTGGCATAAGCTGGCAGTTGATCTTTTAGTCGCAAATCCATAATTTTGATGTCAATTTTTTTCATACCAAACGAATTAGTTAGGATATTGTTGATATAAGGTGGCGATATGCTCGATTAAGTGGCGCGCTTGATCAATTTTGGCTGCTTTAGGTAGCGTATGTTTGCCCTTCTCATCAAACAGTATTAAGGTGCTGTCATCTGTTCCCATGGCTTCCTGGGCCAAATTTGCCACAAGCAACGGCAGCTTTTTTTTGCGGCGTTTGCTTTCTGCGTTTTGATCAATATCTTCTGTTTCAGCCGCAAAACCAACACAGAAAGGGGGGGCGGGCAAATTAGCAACGTATTGCAAGATATCTGGATTGGGAACAAGTTCCAGCACCATTGTATTATCGGATTTCTTTATCTTCTGGGTGTGAGCGATGGCAGGACGATAGTCTGCGACTGCAGCGACGCTGATAAAAATATCGTTAAAAGTTACCTCATTCTTGACCGCAGTGAACATATCGTTAGCATTGGTGATCGGGATGAGTTTTTTAACAACAGGACTGGTTAAGCAGACTGGACCCGAAATGAGCGTGACTTCTGCGCCTGCCTCAAGGGCAGCTTGCGTGAGGGCGTAGCCCATCTTGCCAGAGCTTAAATTAATAATGCCGCGCACTGCATCAATCGCTTCAAAAGTGGGCCCGGCCGTAATGAGCACACGCTTCCCTTGTAATAGCCCTGGCTGAAAGAAATTGCGCACGGCTTCCAAAAGTGCTTGTGGCTCCAGCATACGCCCCATACCGGTTTCACCACAAGCTTGTATGCCATAAGCAGGGCCAAGCACAGTAATATGATCTTTTTGCAAAATAGTCAGGTTGCGCTGTGTTGCAGGATTTTCGAGCATCTGGCGGTTCATGGCGGGTGCAACCATCAACGGGCAATTACGCGCAAGGCATAACGTTGACAGTAGATCATCCGCCAGACCGTGAGCAATTTTGGCGATGAAATCAGCGCTGGCAGGTGCCACTAAAATAACATCAGTAGCACGCGATAATTCGATATGTGCCATGCTGTTATTAACAGCCTCATCCCAGAGCCGCGCGTAGACCGGTTTACCGGTCAATGCCTGTAAGGTGGCTGGTCCTAAAAAATGACAAGCTGCCTCTGTCATAACGGTTTGTACTTCAAACCCATCTTGTATCAGTAAGCGTGCAAATTCGGCAGCCTTATACGCTGCGATACCGCCAGTGATACCCAGTAACACACTCTTTTTAATCGGGGAATCTGTCACAATTATTTATACACGCGGATTAATGGAAAATAGAAAAATATGAATAAGCCAGCCTAAGTAATTTACTACATTCTTGGAAAAATTAGCCGTTAATTTAGTCACGACGATTTTTTTATCTGGTTCATTAAACAATGGCAATTACAGACTGGCCTGAATCCGAACGCCCGCGTGAGAAGCTCCTGAACAAAGGAGCAAAACATCTTTCAGATGCTGAGTTATTGGCCATCTTCTTACGCACGGGTATTGCAGGAAAAAGTGCAGTGGATTTGGCCAGAGAGTTATTAAAACATTTTGGAAGTCTGACCGAATTATTCCTGGCTGATCAAGAGGCGCTCTGTCAATTGCCTGGGATGGGGGTGGCCAAGTATGCACAGTTACAGGCTGTTCTGGAAATGGCGCAACGTGCGCTCAGAGAAGAACTAAAAAGTGGGGATATCATGGATTCGCCTCAATCAGTGCGTGATTACTTGCGCCTTAGCCTGGGTGGCAGGGAGCACGAGGTGTTTGTGGGTATTTTCCTGGATGCCAGAAATCGCACTATTGCTACTGAGGAATTATTTACGGGCACACTGACTCAAGCCAGTGTCTACCCGCGTGAAGTCGTTAAACGTGGCTTATATCATAATGCGGCGGCGATAATTTTTGCGCATAATCATCCGTCTGGCGTTGCAGAGCCCAGTAAGGCTGATGAGATACTGACTCAATCGCTGAAACAGGCGCTTGCACTGGTCGACATCAAGGTATTGGATCATTTCATTATCGGTGGTCGAGACACGCTTTCGTTTGCTGAACAGGGTCTGATATGAATTGAAGAATTCATCTGAATCAGGATATAATTATTTGTTTTTATAATGAGGAGTACGTAACCATGGCGCGAGTATGCGAAGTGACTGGTAAAAGGCCCATGACTGGTCATCATGTTTCCCATGCTAATAACAAAACAAAACGTCGTTTTCTGCCAAATTTACAACACCGCCGATTCTGGGTGGAAAGTGAGAAACGTTGGATTACCTTACGCTTGACCAATGCAGCACTGCGTACTATTGATAAAAATGGAATTGATGCTGTACTTGCCAAAATGCGTGCGCGTGGCGGGAACGTTTAGTTAGTGTGTTTAGTGTATAAGGTAACAGCCTTTACTTTAATTAAGATGGGAATGTAATTATGCGTGAAAAAATCAAACTGGAATCTTCAGCTGGAACAGGTCATTTTTATACCACAACCAAAAACAAGCGCACTAAACCTGAAAAACTAGAGCTTACCAAATATGATCCAGTGGTAAGAAAACATGTTAAGTACAAAGAAACAAAATTAAAATAACAAAAAATATTAAGTAATCCAATCGCTATTCTTATTTTTTGCTGCATGATTAAAAGTTTTTTTGCTCTGGCAAAAGCGTCATAACGACTAAATGTACCTAATCACCTTTTTTTCATGCGTAAATGAGTCAGGCTTGTTAAATCAACCCTCTCTGGGTATTGCCGGAGGGAAGCATCCGGCATAAGTGATCTTCTGGTAGCGCTCATAGAGTTTCTTGGAACGAATCAACTTCTTGTTGAGAATTTGGTTCATCTGTAAAGATATGATCCTTGGTTTTTTTGATTGGCACAAGTATTTGTCCCATTCTGGGATTGCTATTTTCTATTTATAGCAGTGATTGACAGAATGTGGAAATAAATACAGCGTGTGGTAATCATTACTCAGACTGAGCGACTTCAGTGCGTGCGAATCCTGAGTTGCTAGAAAAATAGCGCTTAATTCCGGCAGTGATCGCATTCGCCATTTTATCCTGGTATGTTTCACTTCTTAATTTTTCTTCCTCATTTGGATTACTGATAAATGCGGTTTCCACCAGAATGGAAGGAATATCCGGTGATTTGAGTACGGCAAAGCCTGCTTGTTCTACATTCCTCTTGTTGAGAGGATTGATATTACCAATTGCAGATAGTACGTTTCCGGCAAGCTTGATACTATCATTGATAGTCGCATTTAACGATAAATCTATTAATGTTTTTTTAAGATAGTGATCCTTATTATCAAGCTTAACTCCTCCGATTAAATCGGATTCATTTTCTTTTTTTGCTAACCAGTTTGCTGTCGTGGAAGTTGCTCCATTTTCAGATAATGCATAGACAGAAGAGCCGCGCACTTGAAGCCTCGGGACAGCATCCGCATGAATAGAGATAAACAAATCAGCATTTGCGCGGCGTGCTTTGGTGCGTCGTTCTTCCAGGGGGAGAAAATAATCATTATCACGGATTAATACCGCACGCAAGTTGGCTTCCTTATCAATTCTGGCCTTAAGCTTTTTTGCAATAGCGAGAGTGACATCTTTTTCTCGGGTACCACTCGGCCCAATTGCACCGGGATCCTTACCACCATGCCCCGCATCAATCGCCACGATATAATTTTTTGATGGCTTGCGGGCATTACGATCAAGATTTGTTGATAATCCTTCTGGCGGCTTGTGACTATTATTTTTCGTCGGCACCCTGGTTTCAAATTCTTGTACCAGTGCCATTAAGGGATCTTCTTTTTTATTAGATATGGCAGCCTGTTCGGGCGGATAGATATCCAAGACAAGGCGGTGACCAAATCCGTCCATAGGATCAAGGGTAAATGTCTTAGGCGCAGCGTTCATTTTTAGTCCGATAATCAGGCGGAGCATCTGAGGTCTTGAGCGTTCTACGCGCGCATCACGAATAAAAGGATCTTTAGCATCAACTTTTCCCGGCAGGCTTTCCAGTGCAGGGGTAAGCGTTACCCCTTCCAGATTCAGAATAATTCTTCTGGAATTATTTAATGTATCGAGGGTATAGTTGATCGGTAAATCGGATTCAAGCGTCAGGCGGGTATATTCTGGACCTGCCCAAAGACGTGTAGAAGTAATCTTTGTGTTGGCGAAGGCGCTATGGCTAAATAAGGTAATGAACGTGCATATTAATGAGAAACAAGCTAGCAATAAAACCTGAGGAAGTCTAGCTGCAATGATAGGGGAAGTAGTTGCAGAGGTTACCAATGTTTTAAGCATAGTTTTCCTTTTTCAGTTCCAGCCTGAATCTTAATTTCCCGACCCGATTGATGAAATCGAAAAAAAACCTTTATATCTGCATCTGGTAATAATTTATCAGCTTTTTCTGGCCACTCTAGTAGACAAATTGTGTTCTCATTAAAGTAATCACGGAAACCGGCTTCTTCCCACTCAATGGGATCGTTGAAACGATAAAAATCAAAGTGATACAAGTATAGCCTAGAGAATTTATAGATCTCAACCAAATTATAGGTTGGACTTTTCACTTTCCCCTGATAACCCATCGCGTGCAAGATGCCGCGTGTTAGCGTGGTTTTCCCGGCTCCGAGGTCGCCACAAAGGAAAACGATTAAACCAGGATGCAATATATTAGCAAACTTCTCACCCAGCGCTAACGTTGCTGTTTCATCGGCAAGCTGTAAAATAAAAGATTGCTCTGAACCGGGATCAGAAAGAAAAGGATTATGCAAGAAGAGACCTCCACAAATTCATCACTAGATGTTATTTTGTTAAAAGAATCTATCAAAAATTGGGGTAGACAGCTTGGTTTTCAAGATGTGCGTGTTGCTGATGCTAATGCTAACATGTCTTCAGTTGAAGCAGAACTATCTGCATGGTTGGATAAAGGTTTCCATGGTGACATGGATTATATGGTAAAACATGGCACCAAGCGAACTCGCCCTGCAGAGCTAGTACCTGGCACGCTGCGCGTGATTTCTGTACGAATGAATTATACTCCGCCAGCAGTGAAGGAGGGTTGGAGTATTCTCGAGGATGGCAACAAAGCATTTATTTCACGCTATGCTGTTGGGCGTGATTATCATAAAGTGCTGCGTATACGACTGCAGAAACTGGCTGATAACATTTCGGGCAAAATAGGTCCATTTAATTATCGAGTTTTCACCGATAGTGCGCCAGTAATGGAAGTAGAGTGGGCAAAGAAATCAGGCCTTGGCTGGCGTGGCAAGCATACTTTGTTGTTATCCAGAGAAGGGGGGTCGTACTTTTTTCTCGGAGAAATGTATACTGATTTGCCGCTACCTGTAGACGATCCGGTTGAAAGCTATTGCGGTAGCTGTACCCGCTGCATCGATATTTGTCCTACCCAGGCCATTATTGGGCCTTACCAGTTAGATGCAAGACGATGTATTTCTTATCTGACTATTGAGCTTAAGGGTAGTATTCCTGAAGCTTTGCGTACGCTAATCGGCAATCGGGTTTATGGTTGTGATGACTGTCAATTGGTTTGTCCTTGGAATAAATTTGCCAAAATTACACAAGAAGCCGATTTCGCCGTGCGTAATGGTTTGGATGATATCTCACTGGTGGAATTGTTTCAATGGAGCAAGGAAGAGTTCGAATCAAAACTTGCGGGTAGCCCTATCCGTCGCATCGGATATGAGCAATGGTTGCGCAATATTGCAGTTGGGTTGGGCAATGCACCCTCATCTCCGGCGGTCATTGAGGCGCTGCAAGCGCGCAATCATGATCCTTCGCCATTAGTACGTGAGCATGTCCGATGGGCACTGTGGCAGCATGAGAAATAGTTGATTTACTGCTGCTGCCTGATGTGGGTATAACATTCGGCAAGGATAGCATTTTCTCCAGAATCAGCTGTAGAGTGGATTCTGGAAAAATAATATAAAAATTACGTTATATCCTAGCGCATGCGCCAAGCGGAATAAGTCGTTTCTCTGTTGAAATCATCCCATATATAGGCAGGATTCGGTATGGGTGTAGTTGGGATCAGAAAAGTGGCAATATCGAGTGCTCCACACAAAGAACGTCCTATTGCATGAACAAGCCCAGTAAAGAAACCAGCCGTCATGCCATAGGCAGCGCCTTGACTACGACCCTTAATCATCATGGTTTTAGGAATTTCTACTACACCAGTGACTGCATTGGCGACACCAGTAGCCAGTTTTTCTCCAATTTGAATAGGGTAATCAGCTGCCATTGTTGCGGTTGGAAAAAAGAATGCCAGTGTGAACAATAACAGCAGCGATGCGATAGATTTTTTCATTGAGTTCTCCTAAATCAAAATAATACAGTAACTGCATCCGCTTAATGCAGCTACCCTGTTAAAGTAATCTCATAAAACATGACAATAGCACAATCTATCGCATTTCTTAAATGAGAATGGTTAATATCTGAAGGGTGGTTTCAGTGATTGACCCATTGATAATAGTGGATGGGGAGCCGCGAGCGGTGCCAGTTAATCAATAGTCTGCTTCAGATTTATTTAGAACGCCCTTTAGCTGTGATAGGCGCTTGCTCCTGAGCCATTTTTCCCCATGTATCACGTAAAGTAACCGCGCGATTAAATACCGGTTTTCCAGGTTGGGTTTCCATGCGATCCGCCACAAAATAGCCATGACGTTCAAACTGGAAACATTGTTCAGTTTGTGCGTCAAGTAGCGAAGGTTCAACCAAGGCGGTTATGGTTTGTTTTGAATGAGGATTCAAGTAGGATTTAAAGTCTTTGTCGCCAGTATCAGGGTAGGGATGATTGAATAGCCGATCGTACACTCTTGTTTCTGCTGGTTGTGCATGCCTGGCAGATAACCAGTGAATATTTCCCTTGACCTTGCGGATATCGGCGCCGGCTGTGCCGCTTTTGGTAGCTGGATCATAAACGCAATGTATTTCTTCTATCATGCCTTGGTCATTTTTGACCACAGAGACACATTTTATCAGGTAGGCATAGCGTAACCGAACTTCTGCCCCAGGTGAGAGGCGGAAATAGCCTTTGCTCGGAATTTCCATGAAATCATCCTGCTCAATATAAACGGTTTTGGTCAGGGGCAACATGCGTTTACCCCATTCTGGCTTTTGCGGATGATTCGGTGCATAACATGCTTCTTCCTGATCCTCCGGGAAATTATCAATGATGAGTTTCAATGGTTTTAATATGCCAATTCGGCGTAAAGCATGCTCATTGAGATCTTCTCTCAGGCAATCTTCTAAAACGGTCATGTCTATCCAGGAATCCGCTTTGCTGATGCCGATACGTTCAGTAAACAGGCGAATTGATGCCGGGGTATAGCCACGGCGACGCAGACCCGCCAGGGTATTCATACGGGGATCATCCCATCCCTCCACGAAATGACCTTCTACCAGCTCAATCAGCTTGCGTTTACTCATCACACAATAAGTGAGATTGAGCCGGGCAAACTCGATTTGCTGGGGATGGCAGGGAACTTGCTCAACTAACTGGTCTAACACCCAATCATACAGTGGGCGATGGTCTTCAAATTCCAACGTGCAAAGAGAATGGGTGATATGTTCAAGTGCATCTGAGATGCAATGAGTAAAATCATACATGGGATAAATGCACCACTTATCACCAGTCCGCTGATGATGAATATGGCGAATACGATAAATGACCGGATCGCGCATATTAATGTTGGGAGAAGTCATGTCAATTTTAGCGCGTAATACATGTGTGCCATCTGGGAATTCACCTGCACGCATGCGCCGGAACAAATCCAGGCTTTCTGCTGCGGGGCGATCGCGATAAGGGCTATTTTGCCCTGGCTGAATCAAGCTGCCGCGCAATTGCCGGATTTCCTCTGCGGATTGGCTATCGACATACGCCTGACCTTTTGTTATCAGATATTCAGCGAATTCATATAGTTTCTCAAAGTAATCAGATGCATAATAAATATGCTCTCCCCAATCAAAACCCAACCATCTGACAGAATCACAGATGGCATCTACGTATTCTTGGGCTTCTTTTTCTGGATTAGTATCATCAAAGCGCAAATGACAGACACCACCATAATCGCGAGCAAGGCCAAAATTGAGACAGATGCTCTTGGCGTGGCCAATATGGAGATAACCATTGGGTTCTGGTGGAAAACGTGTTTCTACTCGTCCATTCCATTTACCGCTACGGTTATCCTCATCAATAATATTACGAATGAAATTTGAAGAAATAGTTAAGGTGTTCACAAATTTATCTTTCTAATTGGGTTGCGAATGCGATCATTAAAAGAACTATAATACAGGCCATCTTATTATAGAGTGTGTTTGACCTGCAAAAACCAGAATAAATGTGTTAAATGAACGCAGCGCAAGCTGCTTAAACAGATCAGAACCGAATTTTATCAAGTATTTTAAATTGTTATGACTCAAGAAACTCAATCTGCCATTTCCCAGGACGAAAACCATATTATTGCAGAACGGCGTGCTAAACTGGCCGAGCTGCGCAAAAGCCGTAATGCTTTTCCCAATGATTTTCACCGCGATAGCCTAGCCTCAGAATTGCATCATCACTATCACGCGCATAGCAAGGAGGCATTGGAGACAGAGCAAATTGTAGTGAAGGTAGCAGGGCGTATGATGTTCAAGCGCGTCATGGGTAAAGCAAGTTTTGCCATCATTCAAGACATGAGTGGACGCATCCAGCTATATGTTTCCAATGATCATACCGGCCAGGCTGAGCATGAAGCGTTCAAGCATTACGATTTAGGTGATATTTTGGGGGCTGAGGGGGTTTTGTTCAAAACCAAAACGGGCGAATTATCTGTACGCGTCACTCATTTGCAGCTGCTGACTAAATCCTTGCGTCCATTGCCGGAGAAATTTCATGGTCTGGCTGATCAGGAGCAGAAATACCGCCAACGTTATCTTGATTTAATGAGCAATGAAGAGACACGTCAGGTTTTCACAATACGCTCTAAAGTGATCCAGGCTATTCGGGAGTTTCTGGTAGCGAGGCACTATCTTGAAGTAGAAACACCCATGATGCATGCTATTCCAGGTGGTGCGTCTGCGCGACCTTTCATCACTCATCATAATGCACTCGATATGGCGCTCTATCTGCGCATTGCGCCTGAGCTCTACCTGAAGCGCCTGGTAGTCGGCGGGATGGAGAAAGTTTTTGAGATTAATAGGAATTTCAGGAATGAAGGCATTTCTACCCGGCACAATCCTGAATTCACCATGCTGGAATTTTATGAAGCCTACCAGGACTATGTTTATTTGATGGATTTAACTGAGTCCATGTTGAGGGAAGTCGCGATGAAAGTACTCGGAACAGTCCGATTCACCTACCAGGAGCGTGAAATCAATTTCTCACGACCCTTTGCCAGGATGACCATCACTGAGGCGATACTAAAGCATTACCCGGAATATACCGCTGCTCAGCTGAATGATCGCACTTTTCTGATTGGTCGGATGGAGGAATTGAACATTGCGTATAATCCTAAGGATGGGCTAGGCGGATTACAGCTTTCCCTCTTTGATGAAACCACAGAACATCTATTATTCGAACCTACTTTTATTATCGATTATCCCGCAGAGGTCTCTCCTCTGGCGCGGCGCAATGATCATAACCCAGAAATTACCGATCGTTTCGAGCTTTATATCGCAGGTCGTGAAATTGCCAATGGTTTTTCAGAATTGAATGATCCGGAGGATCAAGCCACACGTTTCTTAGAGCAGGCCAAAGCTAAAGAAGCAGGCGATGCAGAAGCTATGCATTATGATGCGGATTACATTCGGGCACTGGAATATGGACTGCCGCCAACGGCAGGAGAGGGAATTGGTATCGATCGGTTGATCATGTTGCTAACCGATAGCCCCAGTATTCGGGATGTTATTTTGTTTCCCCAATTGCGACGGGAAGATTAGGATTTAGCTAAAAATAACTTCCCGAAATCAGATTGTTTGTGGGACTGCCCGGTAGTTCCAGCGAGGAAGATAGTCATCAAAGATGATCCTCATATTTTCAAGAAAATTCTCTGCACACTTTTTTCCTGTAACGTAAATCCCGGTCAATATATCCACGGTTACTTTTAAACCCTTGCAGGTTTTAGTCTTCTCCATAAATTGTTTGGCAATGGCGACCGAATGAAACACCACACCCTGGCAGGCACGCGTAATGTGCGAAAACAACCGGTGTTCAATAGGGTTGTACTTTGAGCAGTAAGGCGGATAGTGGGCAACACGAATTTCCAGTCCCAGCCGTTTGGCAAGTACCTGCAAAGCTTCCTTGAACACATGTCGATTGGCGGCGTTACTGCCGCCACCATCACAGAGAAGCAACAACCGCCGGGCCTTGGGATAGTGCTGGCAACCCTGCTGTTTCCACCAATGCGCAATACTGTCGCAACAAAATTCACTGGTATCGTGGCTGGTATTTAGGTTCATATGCCCTTCGTTTCGCGCCAGATCATAGATGCCATGCGGAATCAATTTGCCTTCACCGGCACTGGGAAAATCATGATCCAAAGCATCTACAGGCGTCTGTGTATAGGTGTAACCTTCTCGACTGAAATTGCCAATCAATTCCTTCTTTTTGGAATCAATACTGATCACGGGCTCTTCCTTGGCCATATACGCTGCCTTAAGTCTGGCAATGTTTTGAAACTGGGCATCCCGATCAGGATGGGCTCCCAGCGTTTTTTTCTTACGCGTTTTACGCTGTCCTAAACCATGTTTCTTTAATAATTTACGTACCGTATACCGACTTGCTGATGTGCCCATTTCAGCCAGGCGGCGACTAATCTCGCAACGTGATAGATTGGTCCATAAGACACCTTCGCGCATCGGATCGCCGGCGGTAAATTCCGCAAGTAGCCTGAGGAAATTTTCTTCCAGGGTAGGCTTGTGAACCATTGCATTTTTACGTCCCGCACCTTTTTTTTCTGATCCGGCTCGGCGCAGGATCCTCACTCACCTCCAGTTCTACCAGACCGCGTCGCACCGTCTTGGGATCCATATCAAATAACCCAGACACATACTCAATACCGCCGTGCCCTAGCTTGGCCGCTTCAATCCCCGCATACCGCCGCCGATCCTTTTCTGATAGCATCAGAAACAACCGCTGCATCTTCAGTTCAATGCTTTTATCGTAAATAGCCACAATTTGTCATTCACCAATTATAAATTGGCTTTATTATCCATAATCCTGCATGAACATTCTAATCCAATTTCTGGAAGTTATTTTTGACGACATCCTAAGGGGTGAATTTATGTCCTTATCGAAATGCGTCTGAAGCAAGGGCTGTGCGGTTACACTATACGCAGGCGAACAGGAAGGCCAAGTAACACCATACAAGCCAAATCCGAAGCCATCAAAATCACCATGGAGCTCACGAGTCGGATCAACGTGATGCTTCTCAGTAGCACGAGTAATACAATACTGTGGATCGGTAAAGGATTTTGTATATAGGTAGCAATAAAGAAACTGATAATGATTCAATAATTTCTTTAAAAATAGATGTTCGCAAACTTATCGCGAGAAGTGATGGCCAGAGACAAGGGTAGGTCATAAGTTGTGGTGCCGGCACAGAAAAGAATACAAATTTTTTTCTCGGTCATCCTGAATTCTTCGTAAGAACAATAAACTACGCTTCCTGCTTATTTGTAAATTAGGAGGAGAAAGATCGCCTGCCTACAACTTTCCCCTCGAGTTAAACGCTTGTTAGTATTAAACTATCAGAAATTCATCGGGCGGTTATGCTTGAGGAGCACGAACCAGACCTATTCCGATATCAAAAGGATCCAGGCCGGTTTGTAAACCTTGAAGGGTCGCGCTACCGACAAGTCGACTTGTTAATGACAAGGGAGTAAGAATACCGACGCTCTTAATTTGCTCAGCCCAAAGGGCTGCAACGCCGGCGACATGAGGTGTGGCCATACTAGTTCCACTCATGTCTTGGAAGCCTCCTCCTGGCTTGGCAGAAGTGATATTCATACCTGGCCCGGAAATATTAGCACCGGTATTTGAGAAATAGGCTACTGTTAAACCTTGCTCTCCCTGCCCTAAGGCCGCAACAGAAATGATACCTTCCGAGATTGCGGGGGGAGAAACAGTGATCTCAAAATCAGGATTAACGTCCCTTCGACTCTCGTTGCCGGCTGCGGCTATGATCACAGATGCCTGTCCAAAAGCGTTTTGAGCTCTGAGCAGGGACGCTACTCTATCAAAAAGCTGCACATTGGCTCGGTAGCCTTCCAATGCTCGGGAAGTTGCTAATTCAGACGGATACCCTTGCGTTACCAAATCATTAACGAGTCCGGGGAAATCAATGCCCAGTGACATGGAAATCACATTGGCACCATTATCTACCGCCCATTGTATCGCCTTGACGATGGATTCGCTCGAACCTCCATTCTGCCCTAATACTTTACCAATCAAGGCTTTACTAACACCAGTTGCCACACCGATCCGCTGGCTTCCAGTAGTTCGTCCAAAGATAGTCCCAGCACAATGGGTGCCATGGCCATGCTGATCACCGTTACCCTCGCCAGTGAAATCTTTTTCGATAATTTCCACTCCGGCAAACGCAGGGTGATTTGCATCGATGCCTGTGTCGAGGACAGCCACGGTAATGCCTTTGCCACTAAATGGAGAAGTGTCCGCTCCCACAGCTTTTACTCCCCAGGTGACATCTTCGGCGGCAGGAGTCGCAGTAGCTTCAAGTGGGGCAATTAGCTTCATGGGAATAGAGGGAGCGACGGCCAGCACGTCCCGTTTCTCGGTCAATGCATGAACCTGTTGGCGTTCGATATGTTCAATTTCTACTAACAACGGCGCACCCATGGATGCGTCGGCAGTAGGTAGATTAGAAGGTCCGAGGAGCGTATTGCGTGAGATTGTTGATGGAGAACGTAACACAATGTGATTCTGTTTCATAAACTTCTCCTTATTTAAAGATAGATTCAAGATTGAAGTATCAGTCTTGTAGCGTGAGTTCACCATAAGGAAAGCTGTAAAAAGAACCTGAATTTCCTATGAAGAAACAATTTTGGAAAAGGTTTCATCATGGGAGGAGGTAGGTTCCGATGGATACTATAGCGATTTTTTGTGCGATTGACGATTTTTGTAAAAGATTTCGGCCGTGGTGGGAGCAGCGCCTATCTGAGTTAGTACTGGAACAACGTCGGCGTTTTGAATATGATTCCAATGTTTTTCAGAAACCTACTAGCATGGAGACGTTATTTCAAAGGTCACTCCATTTTCATTACGGCCGGTTTTTCCTCTTTGCGAGCTGAAATACAAGCGTGATCCATCGGGACTAAAAGCAGGTCCTGCTATTTCTGAGTGGTCATGGCCGACCAGTTGTAGCAAGGGTTTGATTATTTTATCGGATAAAATCACGATTTGCATATTTCCGCCATCCTCTGCGACCAGCAGTTCACCGGCAGCATTGGCGATAATATTGTCCACACCGCTCAAAGCGGGTGAAGTATAGCGGGCGGCATCATAAATGATATCAAGATGGTGAGTATGGGTGTCATAAGCCCATACCCGATTATCGCCTTTGGTTGTGAAGAAAATGATGCCGTGGTGATACCAGATTCCTTCACCGCCATTAAAACGGCTACATTGTTTGATTTGTTTGCGTGTGGCAATTCTAATCGCCTCAGGATCAGGTAGACGATGCCAGCGTACCGTTTTCTGACGATCACCCAGTATTTCAGCTACTTCCAGAAAACCATCTTCCAGATCAGGGTAGCCAGCAGCATTGAGTGAATAGGAGGTATAACGATAGAAACAACCATCAGGCTCGTCTTCGGTAAGATAAAGCTGTTTATTTCGTGTATCGACAGCTACGGCTTCATGTCTGAAGCGTCCGAGCGCTTTTCTGACTTGTGCTGGTTTTTTTCCATAGGGATCACATTCCCAAACTAAACCGTGTTTAACTTCTTCACAAGAGAGCCATGTCTGCCACGGTGTGGCTCCACCGGCACAATTAAAGTGGGTATTTTTCAGGATGGGATAGGCATTGATCAACTTTCCATTTTGATCAAAGTGAAGTGCGCCTGCTCCGCCAGCCCTATTTTTCATTTCGCTATTGGAAACATAAATCCAGCCACCCTCATCGGTAGCAAAGGTGTTGCCCCCATCAGGTGCAGCGTGCCATCGATAACCAAACAGATTTTGCCCGGAATAGGCAACAATGCGAGAGGAATAGCCTTTGGGTAGGCGAACCCCATTTTGGTCAGGGGCTTGCAGAGGCCCAATTGATGCTAGACTTGATGTGGCTGCTTTGCTGGTGCTGACAGCCAGTAAATGGTGAGTCATCAGGCTGGCTAATCCGATGCAACCATATCGGAGCAGTTTTCGGCGCTGAAAATCGACATAACTACTTTTCATAAAAGAGCAGCGGCTAATTGGTTTCAAAAATAGTGATCGGCGATTGACACTGCTGTACCAGTTGTACAAACGGAATAAAGGGATCAGGATGATTGATTAATCGATCGAGTAATTGTCGTTTGGCAATACTTGTAACGACAAGCGCAATATGACAGCTGCTGGCCAGTACCGGCAGGGCCAGACTGATGCGCGAACTCGGTGCCAACGGTGGTTCAGCTGCCTGGCACAAATAGGGCGTATCCTGATCGGGAGTCATGCCAGGAAACAGGGAGGCAATATGCCCATCTTCTCCCAATCCTAAGACTGTCAGATTAAACGGTCGCGGGAGCTGGCAGAGTCGTTCATGCACCGTAGCCAGTGCTTCGGATGGGTGAGCATGCGGTGTTTTCAATCCGATGAAATGAGCTTTCTCCGCCTTATCCTTTAGCAAATAGCTGCGTACCAGCCGTTCATTGGAGGCATCTGCTTGGGTTTCCACCCAACGTTCATCGCTTAACGTAATATAGACACGTTCCCATGGCAAGGCCTGACGGGCGAGTGCAGGCAGGTAATCACGTGGTGTTTTCCCACCGGGTACCACCAAGCTTACATTATTGTTTTGCATGAGCGCATCGCGCAGAATCGAGGCAGCAAAATCAGCGAAAGAAGCACTTAACTCATGCATGCTGTTATAGAAACGACGTTCAATCATAGTGTGAGTGCACACAAATCAGGAACAATCTTGACCTGTCTGGGAAAAGGATTCTCGTCACCTGGGCGGACACGGCCCAGGAATGCTGTTCCGTTCATAGTAGCGCCGTGATAGTCGGCCATGGCATCACCAATCATCAGGACCTGTTCGGGAATGAGCGCATAGCTAGTCAATATTTCTGCAATTAAGGTCTGTTTAGAGAGTGGAGAGCCCCGTACCTCGGTAAAGTGAGGTGATAGACCACGTCGCTCAACAATCGTTTTAAGTTCATTCTCCGGTGTGCCAGAAGCGACAAACAAAGGAATCGTTGCAGCTGCCTTCTGAATCAATGCCTCAGAACCTGGCACAGCTTGGCTAGCGATAACAGCTTCAATCACAAGTTTTGAAAAACGTTGATCAAGCGATTGTTCTTCTTTCATTGTCAAGGAGGGCTTACCTAGCAAATGCTGCTGAAAATAACGGAATTTGTGGTAACGGGACATGCCGCCGTTTTGCTGATGGTAGCGTATTACCTCAGTGACAATTTGCTCACCGTAAGAATGATACAGCTCAGCAAAAGCCTGAGTTTTGATATCACCAGATTCAACGATGACACCATCAAAATCAAAGATAATGGCTTGCCAGTCTTTTATATGCATATTCAGGCTTTATTGTCAGAGGTGGAGGGAGTGGCGTCATCATCTTCATTCGCATGATGGATGTGCTGGTGAATTTCCCTGAGGCAGTCCAGCAACCCTTGGCCTAAATCGACGTGTTCATTGAGTACCAGTTTACGTCCGATGCGCGGCTGAAAGGCATAAGGCGTGATCTCGTAATGATGGACAGCGTTAGCTTCCTCAAAATGCAATTGAACTGACCATGGCATGATTTCAGAGATCATGGTCATTACGTCGCGGATACGCAGTTTTTCCTGACCTGTCAGGATCAAGTGTCGATTGGCAAACTCTGGAGCGAGCACTTGCACGCTCATGCGCGCAGCATCTTCGACATGGATGTATTCGCGCATGGCATTGCCACTGCCGTGATAGGTGATCGTATGTTTTTGCACCGCTTCATGTAACATACGATAAATACCATTACGCAGATCGGAGCGCCGACCATATAATGAGCCATAGCGCAAAATGGTATATTCCAATCCATAACGTTCATGATAAGTTTCGGTGAAACGTTCGGCTGCTTGTTTACTGGCACGATAAAAGGAGCCCGATTCAGAATACACATACACGCTGCTGGCAAAGATAAAACGGCGCGCGCCCACTGATCGTGCTGCTTCCAGCACATGCATGTTCCCCAGCACATTGATGGTGGCGGTGGCGAGTGGTTTATCATGTGCTTCGTCGATATCAGCGATAGCGGCAAAATTGTAAACAGCAGCCGCGCCTTTTGCCGCTTCGATTACTTGTTCAATATCCATGAGGTCCCCAACGATCATTTCCTGATCAGGTCTTTGGTAAGGGGAGGGGGAACGATCAAACAGGCGAACCCGATAGCCTGCTTCCGACAGCGCATCTGCGACATGGCTACCTAAAAAGCCACTGGCACCAAATACGACAGCAATTTCATCAGATGCTAACTTATTTTCCATCAATTAACCCTATGTTGACTAAGTCATGCAATAAATTGTCCGCTGCTTCCACTTCCATGCGGTAGCGTGATTCTTTGGCAAGCGATCCAATATGCGACGTTAACGTAATATTGTCGCATTGGAGTAGAGGACCTTGATATGGTTCCTGTTCGAATACATCGAGTGCAGCGCCCCCTAAATATCCTGAGACCAATGCATCATGAAGCGCCATTTCATCAACTAGTCCGCCCCGTGCCGCATTGATAACGATAGCGCCTTTTTTCATCCGTTTGAATGCAGCATCATCTATGAGATGATGGGTAGCGCTGCTATAGGGGAGATGGAGACTAATGATATCTGCTTCTGCCAAAAGTTGCTCCAGCGGCATGAGCGTGACACCAGCGGGCGTTTGCGGTAAAAGATAAGGGTCGTGCGCGATTACGGCTGCTTCAAAAGCTTGACATAGCCGCGCAACACGTCGACCAATATATCCCAGGCCGACAATACCCACTGTTTGAGCAGCCAGTAAATGCCCTTGCGTGCGTGGCCATGCACTAGTGCGCAACATCCGGTCAGTCTGGCTTATTTGTCGGAGTGTGGCGAGCATCAGCCCGAGTGTCAGTTCGGCAACTGCCTGGGCTGGCGCTTGGGGAGTATTAGAAACAGCGATATTGCGCTGTTTGGCGGCAGCTAAATCAACGCTATCCAGACCGGTTCCGCAGCGCGAAATCACCTTGAGGCGGTTTGCAGCAGCAAAGACACGTTCAGTGAGGGGTTCAATCCCTGCTAACAAGCCCACCGTGTCTTTATCTAATAATGCAATAATTTCTTCTTCAGTTAACTTGCGCCGATGAGGATTAGTCATAACCGTCCATCCCGCTTTGAGCAAATGCTGGATGGATGGGTTGTTGTCAATGTCAAATGAAGAAGTGGAAATGACGACTTTATTCATAGCTGGGATCTTATGGTTTGCATGTGATTGCGGCAGAGTGTATCAAGAATACGGATATCGAGGCTGTAGCCAAGAAAATTAAAACCGGCGTTAATACGTTGTTGTAATGCATCTGGCTCAGGCTCAATGACATGAATGCCTCCTGGTTTGCTCAGGCGATGTCCGGCATCCAATATCTGCTGGATGGCATCGTGTACTTGTGGATGATCAAGTTCACCTGGCCGCCCCATTGAGCCAGATAAATCATAAGGACCAATGATATAAGCATCTATCCCTGGTACCGAAAGAATCGAATCAATGTGATAGACAGCATCTACATGTTCAATCATGGCAATGATTACTGCATTATTTTTCAACCACTGCCGATATTCATGAAAAAGAGCACCATAACCTTGCGCACGTGCTAATCCAACTCCTCGTTTTCCTTCCGGAGGATAATACACGGCTTCTACTGCTGCTTGAGCATCTGCGGCAGATTTGATCATGGGCACCATAATGCCCGTTGCGCCTGCATCCATCACGCGCTTAATCTGATCCGGATGATTGGAAGTAAGTCTGACAATTGCCGGACAGTGTTTACCATCGAGTACCTGGATAATTGTCTGTACTTCGCTTAATTCCAGCACGCTATGCTCCATATCCAGCACTAACCAGTCAAAGCCGGCTGAAGCCATAATTTCGGCAATAGCGGGATGCCCAAGTGTAATCCATGAACCAATCGTCAACTCGGAGCGTGCAAGTTTTGCTTTTAATTGCATGAAAAGTCCTTAAAGAAAATCGTTAATAGCTGCTCAGCAATGGATCTGGTTCCATCAGCTTGGAAACACGTGCCAAATCGGCTTCAGTGTCGACGGCTTGACTGTTGAACTCGGTTTCTACCATCTTGACTCGAATGTTGTGTTCCAGTAAACGCAACATATCAATTGATTCAAGTTGCTCCAATGGCGTGGTCGGTAATTGGGTATAATGGAGTAGCGTGGCGCGTCTAAAAGGAATGATACAAACCTGCTTATAAGCAGAAGTTGAGGCAAAGCCTGATTTAGCCAATGTAGGAATGGGCTGGCGTGACATGTACAAGGCATCTCCTCGTTGATTCATGATGACTTTAATAGTATTGACATCATAGAAATCAGCTTCGTTTTCGATACGTCGAACAAGATTGACACAACCTAATTGTGGATCGGTACGAAACGGGGCGACCGCAGTATCAATCATGCGCGGGTGTGTCATGGGTTCATCGCCCTGGACCATTACAATGAGTTCTGCATCCAGGCCAGCAATCGCTTCTGCAACGCGATCACTCGCACGCTCATGCTTGTCTGAAGTCATGATGACAGATGCACCAAAAGCTTCTGCAGTTTGTTGAATTTCTTCATCACAGGTCGCAATATAAGTTGCATCGAGTGCATCACTTAAAGCAACGCGTTTATAAACATGTTCTAACATGGTGCGTCCGAGCAATTTGGCAAGTGGCTTGCCTGGGAAGCGAGATGAGCCCATACGTGCGGGAATGATAGCGATTGTTTTCATGATAAGTTAATGCTTGGTAATGATTTATTTATCGGGATTAAGAGGCGAGGAAGTCAAGTTTAAGCCATGAAAGACTATCTCATTTGTCCTGAAGATTGATTGGGAGGAAGTCGAATCTCTTGCAAAAATAAAGTAACCTGGCTGCTTTTTTGGTAAATAAGGAACTGGACGTGTAAAATTGTTCACATGGATTTTCGCATAACTTCTACTGCCTGATACTCAGAATATTGATTATTTCTGATCTGACTCATAAAAAATTGCAGATAGATTATTCATCTTAAACGCTTGTAATCATAACACAGGTATGAAAGCTCTCTTTTTTCTTCGTCATTATAACGATATCGATCATATTACCCCCGTTATCTCCAAGTGGATCGATGCGGGCCATACCTGTGATGTCATTTTGATTGGGGCTAAGCGATTTCGCTATGATTTTCGTATTTCCTTTTTAAGTCAACTGTCAGGCGTTAGGGTTGCGCATATCCGCGAAATATTTTCAACTGTTCAATTTCTCAAATGGCGCTTGCAGATGTTATTGTTGACGGGTAATTTACGCCGCTTATTTATCGGGCCTTTTATCCGTTGGTTGGCAGATAGTTACGATGCTAAGCGGCGTGCGCCATTATGGCGAGCTACTGCAGAGCATTTACTAACGCGCAGCTTTGAGCATTCCAACAAGGGTGTGATTGCTTTTGACTGGATTGAACGAAACTCCGTGATTGCTGTGGAGTGGGTTGAGACTGTGGTTGCCATGGCGCGAGAAAGAGGATTAGGTACGGTTTCATTGCCACACGGTGATAGTCCGCATGCCAATCAACTTATCCGACGAGGAGAGTGGCATGTTGGCCCTGATTCTTTATTCTCAACAGCGCAGATCTTCGATAAACTCGTGGTTCCAAATGAACTTTGCGCAAAACGTTTCCGACCTTTCCTGGAAGAGCGCTCGATCGCCATATTAGGGTCACCGCGCTACAGTGAAGAGTGGTTAGCCAAATTGGCAAAACTGATGCCTCTTTCGCCTTTAACTCGCTCCGATAGTCGTCTCAAGATAGTCATGTTTCTGAGAAAGGCAAACTTTACGACCTTCTGGGAAGAGGTGAATGAGGTCGTACACCTGATTGCCGCCTTTCCCGGGGTGGAGCTTGCGATCAAACCTCACACACGCAGTGGATGGAAACAGTCTTTGACCAAAAACAAAACCCTGAAGCAATTACCGAATGTCACCATTGCAGGCGATGAGGTGCATTCCATTCATTTGATGAACTGGGCAGATATTTGTATTGATTTGGCTACTTCCGTAGTCTTTGAAGCTGTCAGAGTCAAGAAGCCAGTATTGGCTGCCGATTATCTTCATGCCGGTCGCTCAGCCATCGCCGTTTACATGCCCGAGACTGAATTACGTTGCCGGGATGATGTATATGAAAAAATAAATAATTTTCTTTCTCACGGCTGTCATGATTTTTACATTGAAGAACATCGCCAACATTTTCTGCGAGAAATGCTCGATGTATCAGGACCAGAAGTATTGTCTCGCTATGTCGCATTACTTGAGACAGCCGCGGGGCGTCACTAAGGTTATTAGCAAGATTTTATTTTGATGAGGTCAATGAGTTTATGCGATCCTTATGGACTGCAATAAAATATGTTTTTTCGATTAATTTTCTAAAAGACCTGATAGTAGGCGCTTATTGGATTAAAGGCGGCTATACCAATATCAATGTCAGAGGGTTATCTATTCTGATCACAATAGATCATTGGCGCATTCTCAAACGAGCAAAAACTTATACGGTTAAAGAACCGGATACCTTGGATTGGATTGATCATTTTGATCCAGGGTCATGCTATTTCGACATTGGTGCCAATATAGGTCAGTATTCGCTTTACCCTGCCAAAAAATACGGTCGTGAAGTTGAGATTTATGCATTCGAACCGCAGAGCAATAATTACTACGCACTCAACAAAAATATTTTTTATAACAATCTTAAAGATCACATCAGTGCTTATTGCGTGGCAGTCTCAGGCAAAAGTGAATTCTCTAAATTGTATGTACCTAAATTTATTCCGGGTGGAAATCGTTCCCAATTTGGAGAAGAATCGCTGGATACGATGAAAGTCCCTACTTCACATATTCAAGGTATGTTTGGAGTAACTTTGGATGATTTATGTGGCAAGTGGGGTTTTCCTTACCCAAACTATATTAAGATTGACGTCGATGGGATAGAAATTCCTATTCTTAAGGCAGCAGAAAAAGTATTAAGCCACCCCAATCTTAAGTCAGTGATCGTTGAACTTGGTACGACTGCAGAACAACAAGAGGCCATTACCATCATGAAGCAGGCTGGGCTCGAGTTGAAACAAAAAGCGAATAAAAACTGGGGTGAGACCTATTTTATATTTGAAAAAAATAAAATTTCTTAAATCTCTTCTTAAAATTTTAATTAAATTGATTTTCGTGCATGAAAGCTCTTTTTTTCCTTCGTCATTATAACGATATCGATCACATTACGCCGGTTATTGTGAAATGGGTGGAACGAGGTCATGCCTGCGACATTGTGATGATTGGTAAGAAACGATTTGATGGAGATTATCGTATCGAATTTCTAAAAAAATTAGAGGGGGTACGAATTGCTCATCTGCGTGATTTATTGTCATTCGTAGAATTTACGAAATGGCGTCTGCAAACATTATTACTCGTTAGAAGTTCATATCGATCTTTTTTTGGCCCACTGGTTAAGGGATTGGCCAGGCTTTATCATGCTAAGCGGCGCAAGGCGACCTGGTTGCATACGACCCGGTATTTACTGGAAAGAAGCTTTCCCGGTGGTAGAAAAGGGGTGGTGGTATTTGACTGGATCGAGAGAAATTCAGAAATTTGTGTCGAATGGGTAGAGACTCTGGTGGGTATCGCTCGTAACCAAGGGCTTGGAACGGTTTCGCTCCCGCATGGCGATAGTCCTCATGCAAGTCAATTGATACGACATGGCGAATGGCAACTCAAGCCAGATACGTCATTTTCAGCAGCAGCCATGTTTGATAAAGTCGTGGTGCCGAATGAGTTATGTGCCAAGCGTTTTCGTCCTTTCCTTGATAATCAGAAGCTCATTGTGTTAGGTTCACCGCGCTACTGTGAAGAGTGGTTAACCAAGCTGGCCACGCTTATGCCTTCATCCCCGTTAAAGTGCTCTGATAACCGACTCAAAGTTGTCATTTTTCTTAGAAAAGCCAATTTCACAACTTTCTGGGAAGAAGTGGGTGAGGTCGTGCAATTGATCGCAGCATTTCCTGATGTGGAATTGGCGATTAAGCCTCATACGCGCGGTGGCTGGAAACAATCTTTGACTAAGGATGTTGTACTGCGGCGTCTGACAAATGTAACCATGATAGGAGATGACATTCATTCCGTCCATTTGTTGCAATGGGCTGATGTCATCATCGATCTGGCAACTTCAGTTGCCTATGAAGCAATTAGAACAGGTAAGCCTGTCTTGGCTGCTGATTATTTACATGCAGGGCGTTCTGCTGCAGCAGTCTATATGCCGGAGACTGAATTGCGTTGCCGTGATGATGTGTATAAAAAAATCGATGAATTTCTTACAAATGGCTATCAGTCTCATTATATTGAATCGCATCGGCAACAATTCATAAAAGAGATGCTAGATGTGCCAGGTACTGATGTTTTGCCTCACTATGTGACATTGCTGGAATCACAGGCTGAAGGAAAATAGCTCATTCAGGTGGTATTGGTCAAACTCAATCTCGATTCGAGCCTTGAATTTTTATAAGAAAACAGATTTTCAAAGTATGAGAGCTTCAAAGTATGAGAGCATTTCCTCTTTAATAAAGTTATTTATTAACAACTGACATTTCAAATGCGTGAACATCTCATCAGTTCATTTTGCCCGGGAGAGAACATACATGCAAGCAATTGGCGTGACATTTTTGCAAGATGCGCGCTAGCTTTCTTTTGTATTGCTTTATGGCAGAAATGGTCACTTTTTTATGCTTTTTTCCTTCTCACATCTGCATGGATTATTGATGGCGGGCTCCAGAAATTCGGCAGGCTGATTGAGGAACCTTTAGTCTTGGGTATTCTGGTATTTTGTGGTGTATTAGTCTTGGGATTGCTTTGGAGTGATTATTCAGATGTGGGTCAGAATAAGTGGAAGAAATATTTCATTCTTTTGACATTTATTCCTTTTCTTTCTTTGTTGAATAAAGAGCGATTACCCTGGGTGATGGCTGCTTTTTTAATCGGCTATTTAGGTGTGTTATTGACGGGCTGCTATCAGTGGATCGTTTCAGGAGAAAAAGGGGCGCCTTTTTTCGAGATCTCATACCTTGCTTTTTCAGCCATGTTAGGAATTGGAATTATTTTGATGGCATTCTTAGGGAGTATCTGCCAGGCAAGGAAAATAACCTTCTTATGTTGGGCTATTGCAATTTTTCTGCTTTTTTTACAATTTCACCAGAGCGCAAGAGGATTATTGTTAGCTACAATATTGACGCTATTACTTTTGATTTTTTTACGTTATAGATCTCAAGGCAAAAAGTTTCTCGGTATTTTAGCTTTGTTTATGACTGTGATTCTCTTATTTGCGCTGAGCAGTAATGACTTCCAGGAAAGATTAGAACTTGTAAAAAATGATCTTAACTTAGTTTTGCAAGGCGACTATACGACTAGCTTAGGTTATCGTCTCGCAATATGGGATGTCGGAGTGCATGGCATTGCGAAGCGGCCTTTGTTGGGGTATGGGACGGGTATGCCGGAAATATATTTTGAAGAGACCATACATACCTACAAAAATGGGATATATAAAGATTTACCTGAATTCCAGAAAACTTCACATTACCATAATGACTGGATAGAGATTGGTATGCATTTGGGAGGGCTTGGTATTTTTGCGCTTGTTTTTCTCCTCTGGAGCTGGTTTCAGACATTGAAGAATCACCAATTGAGTTTGCTTGGGATGGTATTGATTTGTTATGTATTCCTGGCAGGATTGACAGATACATTTTTACTTTACAACAGGATACCGATCATCTTGCTAGTCATCACGGCAATAATAGTTTGCTGGCAGAGACCAATCATCGGAACACACAATCTGCTAAAAATATAAAAATTTATAGCGATCTAATTTTAGTTTGGATTTAAATGCTTATGCTTAGGAAGGATAGATGATGGCAAAAATACAGTCTCCAACAATAGAAAACCCGGATATTTTGCTCCCAGTAAATCCTGCGATCGAGCAATATATGCGTAGCCTGGTAAAAAAAACGGATCATCCGGTATTGATTGAAATGGAAGCCTTGGCTAAGCAGAAAAATTTTCCGATTGTTGATCGATTAGTAGGCACTTCCTTGGAAGTGCTGGCAAAAATGATTAATGCTAAGCGTGTGTTTGAGTTTGGCAGTGGTTATGGTTATTCTGCTTATTGGTTTGCAAGAGCAGTCGGTGCTGAAGGAAGGGTAGTATGTACTGATGGGAATGCTGCTAATAAGGTAAAAGCTGAGCAATATTTATCCTCAGCCGGTTTATGGGATAGGATAGATTTCCATGTTGGCTATGCTCAGGAAATATTCTTGCAAACAGAAGGTGTGTTCGATATCTGCTACAACGATGTGGATAAAGGTGAGTATCCTAACGTGTGGCAAATGGCAAAAAACCGAATTCGCCCAGGTGGCTTATACATTGCCGATAATGTACTTTGGCATGGACGTGTTGCAATAGAAAACTTTACTGACATTGTTTCCGGGTGGACAGAAGCCATTCTCACGCATAATGAGCTGATTTTTAATGATCCAGAGTTTGATGCTTTTATCAATCCAACGCGTGATGGTGTTATTGTGGCACGCAGAAAGGTGGCATAATAAAAAATGTGCATAAAAGATCAAAGTGAAGAAATTTGAGTACTTTTTATGTTAATTAATTTTAATCAATTTACAATTTATTTAAGTTATTCAGAAAGGAGTAGTTATGGAAATTCATGTTTACGATACTTATGTCAGAGCTAAAGATGGGCATATCATGCATTTTGATGTATTTACCTCTGTCAAGGATGAGAAAAAGGCGGTTGAATATGCTAAACAATGGTTAGCTTCGATCGGAGAAGAAGATGCAGTGGTGACTAACAAGGAATGCAGATTTTGTCATAGTCAGAGCGCACCTGACGATGTGGTTGAAGCCATCAATAAAGACGGTTATTTCATATATAAAATGGAAGGCTGTAAATAGCACAATGGCTGGACGAAAGGCCGCAGCTGATAACTTTTAGGATTTTTATATAATGAGACTGACTTTTATAAAACAATTTACCTTGCTGGCTACTCTCATGATGATCGGATTGGTCTATGCAGCTGATCCCAAACTAATTGATGAATTCAATGATTGGACGGCTTATGTTTATCTGGAAGGTAATAACAAGGTTTGTTATATGGTGAGCAAACCTAAAAAACAAGAAGGAAATTATAATAAACGAGGTGATGTTTTTGCGCTTATTACACACCGACCTGCAGAAAAAAGTAAAAATGTCTTCAGTTTTGTTGCCGGCTATCCATTCAAAAAGGATAGCGAAGTAACGGTGAGCGTGGGTAACCAGAATATTAAGCTATTTACCCAAAATGAAACAGCCTGGGCGCCTGATGAGGAAACGGATAATAGGCTAACCAATGCAATTCGTAGTGGTAACTCATTAGTTATTAAAGGCATGTCTGCACGCGATAAAACTACCACGGATACATTTGGATTAAAAGGTTCATCTGCTGCTTATAGTGCTATTTCCAAAGAATGTGGTGTTAAATAGCTAGTTCTGTGGCTAATAAATCTAATCTAGCATCATCATATTGCATTAGTAGCCTACAACTTATAAAGATAAAGGTAATATGACTGACAAAATAACTATTTATCAGAAGCCTACTTGTAGTAAGTGCAGGGCTACTTTGACATTACTGAAAGAGAATGGTGAAGAATTTGATAATATCAATTATTACGAAAAGCCTATGACAATAGAATTATTGCGCGAGCTTCTGCATAAGCTGGACATGTCAGCACGTGATATTCTGCGTACAGACGAACCTATGGCTCGTGGTACGGAATCTGCAACTGATGAGGAATTGTTGCAGCTGATGGTGAAAAATCCGGATCTGATCCAACGCCCTATTGTAGTGCGAGGTGATAGGGCAATATTAGGCAGACCACCAGAAAATGTGAAGAAATTACTAGAGTAATAAAGAAAAATTTTATTTTCTGCTAAAGAGAAAAGGAAGGCGGTCAAAGCTTTGCCTTACCGCCTTATTAATAACCAATCATTTTGAAGTAGAATTTATTCTTCTGTCACGTTGTTGGCTGTAATACGAGTAGGAAGTTTTTCGCGAATTCTCGCGGATTTGCCAGAACGGCTTCTTAAATAATAAAGCTTTGCCCGACGCACATCCCCACGACGTTTAACTTCAATATTGGAAATAATAGGAGAATAGGTCTGAAAAGTGCGCTCGACACCTTCACCACTGGAGATTTTACGTACAATGAAAGATGAATTAAGACCACGATTACGTTTGGCGATGACCACGCCCTCATATGCCTGAACACGTTTGCGGTCACCTTCCACCACATTGACATTGACTATAACTGTATCACCAGGAGAAAAATCCGGGATAATCTTGCCAAGACGTGCTATTTCTTCTCGCTCTAATTGTTCAATCAAATTCATTGTTATCTCCTAGTATTTTTTGGGATTAGTTTATTCTAAAATTTTTAGTTTGTTTAAATTCTTCCAATAATTTTTCTTCTTCCTTGGAAATGCCCTGCTTGTATTTGAGATCCAATAAATCGGGTCGCTTTAACCATGTTTTACCAAGGGACTGCTGCAATCGCCAGCGATTTATTTTGGCATGATCTCCTGAAAGCAAAATAGGAGGTACAGCATCTCCTCGATATATTTCCGGTCGTGTATATTGCGGATATTCCAATAAATTGTTGGCAAAAGAGTCTTCGCTGGCTGAATCAGCGCTACCCAATGCTCCAGGGAGTTGTCGCACTATGCTATCAATCAAAACCATTGCCGCCAGTTCACCCCCTGAAATAACGTAGTTTCCAATTGAAATTTCTTCGTCTACCTGGCGCATGATTATTCGCTCATCAATCCCTTCATAACGGCCACAAAGTAATATCATTCCCCGTAATTTAGATAATTGTAAAATTTTCTCATGATTAAGAAGTTCACCTTGTGGAGAAAGATAAATGACTTTTGTTTCGTTTATTCCTTCTGCTAGCTGCCTTGTTCTGGCATGAGTTATAGCCTCATCCAGAGGTTGTGCCAGCATTACCATGCCTGGCCCTCCACCGTACGGGCTATCATCTACTGTGCGATAATTATCTTTTGCAAAGTGACGTGGATTCCAGGTATGCAATCGAAAAATTTCATTCTTGCTTGCTCTACTTGTGATGCCATATTTTGTAATAGCATCCAGCATGTCAGGAAATAGCGTAATGACGTCAATTTCAAATGACAAGATTTTGCCCTCTGTCAGTAATCCAATCCCCAATCAATGGTTATTCTGCGATCTTTTAAATTTACATCGACAATAACCTGATCAATGAAAGGGATCAATCTTTCTTTTTGATCTCCGCTCGCAGATTGAACCTGTAATACATCGTTGGCTCCCGTTCTTAATAAGCCAATTACGCTCCCAAATGCTTCATCCTGTAAATTAAACACACGTGTTCCAACCAGATCTGACCAGTAGTAACCTTCTTTGCCATCTTCAGCGAGATGGGGTAATTGGTCACGAGGTACTGCTATCTGCATGCCTTTTAATTGTGCTGCTTGTGTTCGATCAAGGCATCCTTCAAATGCAACGATCAATTTGTCATCATGGATATTGTATGATGCTACATTCATGGCTGACCAAGTATCGCCACCTTTGCTTAACCACCATACCGGATAGGCAAGCAAATTCTCGATATTTTCAGTATAGTGAACGATCTTAACCCAGCCTAGAATACCAAAAGGGCCTGTGATATGGCCCATGGTTACCATGGATTCAGTTGAACAATGGAGATTAGCTTTCTTGTGTGACTTCTTTTTGTTGGGCGCCAAATTGTTTTACCAGTCTTGTAACTGTGCTGGATAATTGAGCTCCTTGAGATTGCCAATGCGTGAGTCGATCCATTTGGATCCGTAACATTTCCTCGCTCCCGGTTGCTCGGGGATTATAAAAACCAACACGTTCAATGAATCTGCCATCGCGTCTGCAACGAGAATCTGTAACTACCATATTGAAAAAAGGCCTTTTTTTAGCGCCGCCGCGCGCCAGTCGAATAATAACCATATATTGATTGTATATTAACAAATCGAACTTAAAAACAAGCAATTTTATGGTAATTTTCTGTAACTTAGCAAGCTATAAAAATAAAAAATAAAGAACTTATTGGATTAACATGATTTTTTAATAGATGTATTGTTATTTATTTTCCTTTTTTCTTTTCAGGAAAAAGTCATAACACAATTATTTAGAGGAATTAAGCGTGCATACTAAGAATGATTCTCTAATTAAATCTTCTCGCTCCAGCTTACTGGCGGAAGCAAATCGGTGTGTTTCTTGTGGACTTTGTTTGCCACATTGCCCAACCTACCGCTTAACGTTGTCGGAAGCGGATTCTCCGCGAGGACGTATTGCGATGATAAGTGGGGTGGCGAGTCAGCGTATCCCGATGAATGCGCGTTTTGCTGAGCACATAGACCGATGTTTGACTTGTCGTGCTTGTGAGGCTGCTTGTCCCAGTCAGGTCGCTTATGGACAGTTGATTGATGAGGCGCGCGACATGCTGACAGCTTCCCTATCGGATTTGCCAGAAGAAAGGGTAATAAGAAAAAAGAACGGGTTCAAAAGCTGGTTAGAAAAAATATTTATTGATAAGACAAAGCGTTTTGATCTATTACGTCCACTCATCCATCTTTTTCAGGCAGTGGGCTTGCAGGAAAAATTGCAGCAATCAAGCAAGGTAAAAGGGACTAAACTCGGCCTGCTATTATCAAAATTGTCCTTGATTCGCTTTCCGTTCCATAGGTGGCAGGAAGTTTATCCGGCAATGGGAAGGAAGCGTGGTGAGGTGGCTTTGTTTTTAGGTTGTGTAGCACGATTAGTTGATGCCGAAACGAGTATTTCAGCAATTTTTGTGCTTAACCACCTAGGCTACACAGTATATGTTCCGCGTGCGCAAACTTGCTGTGGAGCGTTGTACCAGCACAGCGGTCGCCTCACCAAGGCAGCGTATTTAATTGAGCGGAACAGAAAAGTATTTGCTGGGCTAAACATACACGCAATCATCAGTACAGCATCTGGGTGTGGTTCGCATCTGGTAGAATCATGCTCACAGCATCAGGGGAAAAATTTTTCAGCTCCGATAATGGATATCAATCAATTTCTAGCTGAGCAGGATTGGAGCGAAGTGAAACTCAGAGCTTTGCCAAAAAAAGTCGTAGTGCATGATCCATGCAGTATGCGAAATGGGTTACGTGCCTCTATTTATCCTTATCAGCTGCTAGCGCGTATTCCTGATATTGAAATCCTGGAGCTTGATGGCAATAACTTCTGTTGTGGCGCTGCGGGTACCTATTTTCTTGATCAGCCAGAAATCGCAGAAGTATTATTGAACGATAAAATGAGGGCATTAGCTCAATCAGTAGAAACCAGCTATCTGGTGACCTCAAATATCGGTTGTTTGTTACATCTTGCGAGTGGATTAAGCAATCAAGAGGAAAAAGTGGAAGTATTGCACCCGGTTACGTTGCTAGCCCGGCAAATAGGTATACAATAATAAAATAAATCATTTGATCTGCTTATAAGATAATTGGAGTTGATGCCATGCTGAATATAGACAAATTCATTATTGGTTTTGATAATGCATTGCGTACACTCACAGTGCCAGCTCAAACATTACGTACTGTGCCGGGAAAAAATCTGTCAGAAAACGATTTAACTGACGACGAGAAAAATGAATCATGTGCCTTGATGCGCGTTAACCATGTAGGGGAAATATGTGCTCAGGCCCTTTACCAAGGGCAAGCGCTGACTGCAAGAAATCAAAAAGTACAAAACGCATTGACGCAGGCTGCACGCGAGGAAACTGAACATTTGGCATGGACAGAACGTCGTATTGCTGAATTAGGCGGTCGTAAAAGTTTACTCAATCCAATATGGTATGGCGGCTCTTTTACTATTGGTTTAGCTGCGGGACTGCTTGGTGATAAATGGAATCTCGGTTTTCTAGCTGAAACAGAGCATCAGGTTGAAACCCATCTTGCAGAGCATTTGCAGCGATTACCTCGACAGGATTTGAAAAGTCGCGCTATTGTTGAACAAATGAAAATTGATGAAGCCAACCATGCAACGATGGCATTATCTCATGGTGGCAAGGAATTACCATTGCCAGTAAAACTACTCATGAAAATGAGCTCGAAAGTGATGACACAAACAGCATACTGGGTTTGAAGAGCAGAATTGGGAAGGAGCAGGAATTAACAGCCATTTTATGTTTCAGATTGATCATCTCGTGTGAATTGCGAATTTGCATAGGTAGTAAAGAGGTCTTTATTATGAAGAATATCAACCTGACAGATCATTTTCTGATTGCTATGCCTAATTTGAACGATCCATTTTTTGCAAAAACCCTTACTTATATTTGTGAACACAATGAAAACGGCGCACTTGGGCTCGTAATTAATCGTCCGACAGAGCTTACTGTGGAGAAATTATTTGAGCAACTTGGCATTCCTTTTACAGACTCGTTCCCAACAGAGCGATTTGTATTGTTTGGTGGGCCCGTCCAGATCGACAGCGGATTTGTGTTACACCAGCCTATAGGAAAGTGGAAATCTACGTTAGCTGTCAACCAAACAGTTGGATTGACCTCTTCTGTTGATATTTTAGAAGCGATAGCAAATTGCGAAGGTCCTGAACAAATGCTGGTTTCGCTAGGTTATTCTGGATGGGCGCCTGGGCAGATTGAACAAGAGTTGGCGCAAAATGCCTGGCTGACTGTTCCCGCTTCTTCTAATATCATTTTTGAGATGTCTTTTGAAGAAAGATTGCCGGCAGCAGCGCAGTCACTGGGGATTAATTTTTCTAATTTATCAAATGAAGTAGGGCATGCCTAACTCGGATAACTGCATTCAAGCGACTTTAACGATTAATAGCTCAGTACATGGGGTTGAAAATGTATCAGAGATGGGAAGGTTACCAAAGGGTACCGTACTGGCTTTTGATTTTGGAAAGAAACGTATTGGAGTCGCTGTCGGAGAAAAGGAGATGCGGTTAGCACATCCACTTATGACCATTCATGGGGAAATGACCAGGCAACGTTTTGAGGCTATTGCCAAGTTGATTGAAACATGGCAGCCCGTGTTACTGGTAGTTGGATTGCCAGTACATGCTGATGGAACAGAGCATGAACTTACTCAACTAAGTCGACGGTTTGCACGTCGTTTGGAAGGACGTTACAGAATTAAATCGGTCTTGGTCGATGAGCGCTATACGACGATTACTGCCAAATCTGCATTAGGTGAGTTGGGTATTAAAGGAAAAAAACAAAAACCCATGCTGGATCAGATTGCAGCGCAGCATATTCTACAATCATTTTTTGATGGTAACTATGCAACTACCTGATGCAGAGCAATTACTGGCTGATTTGACGGAGCAGCTACGTCCTGTTGTCGATGAGCGTATTGCCATGATCGGTATTCATACAGGGGGAGCATGGGTAGCAAAACGGTTGCATCAGGCATTAGGGTTCAGTCTACCACTCGGTGTTCTCGACATATCTTTCTATCGTGATGATTACAGCAAGATCGGCTTGCATCCCCAAGTTAAACCATCGGATTTACCTTTTGAAGTTGAAGGCAGTCACATTATTTTGGTCGATGATGTGCTTTATACGGGAAGGACAATCCGAGCTGCTGTGAATGAAATTTTTGATTATGGGCGACCCGCAAGCATACACTTGGCGACACTTATTGACCGAGGAGGCAGAGAGCTTCCTATTGTCGCTCAATATGCTGGAGCGGTATTATCCTTGCCAGCAGACAAAATGCTTGAATTGAAGCAGGATGCTGATGGGAAACTGAGCCTCAGCTTACGCAATATCCGTTTCTCAGAGAAATGAACAGAAATCCTCAGTTAAACAAGCACGGTGAATTACAGCATCTGCTTACTACCGAAGGATTGCCTGTGTCCATTTTGCTGCATATTTTGGACACAGCAGAATCTTTTGCGGGTGTCACTGAGCGGGAAGTCAAGAAAATTCCCCTGCTGCGTGGGAAATCCGTATTCAATCTTTTTTTTGAATCCAGTACGCGTACTCGGACTACTTTTGAGATTGCTGCCAAACGACTGTCAGCAGATGTAATCAATCTTAATATCGCGGTTTCTGCGCAATCTAAAGGGGAGACGTTACTGGATACCGTTAATAATCTTTCTGCCATGCATGCCGATATGTTTGTCGTGCGCCATTCACAAAGTGGTGCGGCGCATATGATAGCAGGTCATGTCCAATCGGAGATACATGTCATCAATGCCGGTGACGGGCGTCATGCCCATCCTACGCAAGCATTGCTGGATATGTTTACTATTCGCCGTTACAAAAAAAATTTTCATAACCTTCGGGTAGCGATTGTTGGAGATATCTTGCACTCGAGGGTGGCACGCTCACAAATTCATGCGCTAACTACATTAGGTGTCCCTGAGGTGCGCGTCATTGCACCCAAGACTTTGTTACCTAGCAAGGTGGAGCGCCTGGGTGTGCATATTTACCATGATATAACTCAGGGCTTGAAAGATATCGATGTAATCATTATGTTACGCCTGCAAAACGAGCGCATGTTAGGAGCAAGCTTGCCCAGCACTGAAGAATATTTTAAATATTATGGGCTTACTCAGGAGAAATTATCACTGGCTAAACAGGATGCAATAGTCATGCACCCTGGACCAATGAATCGTGGAGTCGAGATTGATTCGGCAGTAGCTGATGGGAAACAGTCGGTGATTCTGCCTCAAGTGACATTCGGCATTGCGGTACGAATGGCAGTGATGTCGATTCTCGCTGGAAATTGATGAGTTCTTCGGATTGAATCTCAAATTTGGATCGTTTGCGCATAACAATTTGTTATTACTATGAAAATCCATATCAAGAATGGACGCTTGGTTGATCCGAAGAATGGTGTCGATACGATCGGCGATCTTTGCATTGCTGCAGGTAAAATTGCTTCAATAAACAGTATTCCTGCAGGTTTTCAAGCTTGTCGAGTAATTGATGCTACTGGATTGATTGTGTGTCCGGGTTTAGTCGACTTATCGGCGCGTTTACGTGAGCCTGGGCTTGAGTACAAAGCCACTTTGGAATCAGAATTGGAAGCGGCTGCAGCCGGAGGCGTTACCAGCCTGGCATGTCCACCCGATACTGATCCACCACTAGATGAACCCGGGCTGGTTGAAATGCTGAAACATCGAACTAAAAATCTGGATCAGGTTCATGTTTATCCAGTGGGAGCGCTTACTCAAAAACTTAAAGGTGAGCTTTTAACGGAGATGGCTGAATTGCGAGATGCAGGTTGTGTTGCCTTCAGTCATGCCGATGCTCCTCTGGTCAATCTGCGTGTGTTGATGCAGGCTATGCAATATGCATCGACTTTCGGTTTTAGTGTCTGGTTGCGTCCGCAGGAAGCCAGTCTAGCAAACAATGGTGTAGCACATGATGGTGAAATAGCAACACGCCTCGGTTTGCCTCCCATTCCGGTTTGTGCTGAAACGATTGCTTTATCGAATATCATTTATCTGGCACGTGAAGCTGCTGTAAAAGTCCATCTCTGCCGAATTTCCAGCGCAGAAGGGGTGTCCCTGGTGCGGGCTGCCAAGCAGCAAGGATTGCCTGTTACTTGTGATGTCTCAATCAATCATGTTCATCTTTCGGAGATGGATATTGATTTCTTTAACACTAATTGCCATCTTGTTCCCCCCTTGCGAAGCTTACATGATCGAGACGCGCTCTCTAGAGGGTTAATTGATGGTACTATTGATGCTATTTGCTCGGATCATGCACCGGTGGATGAAGACGCCAAGTTATTACCATTTGGGCAAGCTGAAGTTGGCGCAATGGGTCTGGAATTGTTACTGTCGCTGACATTTAAGTGGGCAGCAAGTATGAATATCCCGCTGATTGAAGCATTAAATACGGTTACATTGGCACCTGCCAGAATATTGGGTATTGATGCGGGACATTTAACGCTTGATGCACCAGCAGATATATGTATTTTCGATCCGGAAGAATATTGGCATGTATCAGCTGCCACGATTAAAAGTCAGGGTAAGAACACTCCATTCTTGGGTAGAGAATTGCCTGGACGGGTAAAGTTTACGCTAACCGATGGTAATATTGTGTATGAAAGTTAATTTTCAGAGAATAGGGTGAAAATCAGCAAATGAAATACCAAGTGCAGCATCGGGCAGTCTTTTATGGAAAGCCTGAATAGGTGAATATTGTGGCACATGCTTCGTTGCACAGTCCCCGCTTTTTTTGCCTATTTATTTAAAATGGGGTTGTGCCGAAACGATATTTTGCTGAAACTTATACTATGTTTGGTTTAGCGAAATACACAAGCTGGTTTACTCGTTTCTGTGCTTGGTAGTGTCTTGCATCTATTCGCCTCGCTCGCTTATTCGGTTCTTCTTAGGATTTAGGATAATCAGGAGTAACTACAACGCTTTCTACCTTATCTCTTAGTATTTTTTAACCAGGCAGAAGATGTCATGAAACATGTTTTTATGTGCATCCAAAAATAATAATTTTAGACAACTATTATCATGAATTCTTTACTTGATTTTTCTGGACTACCTCGTTTTGCAGACATTAAAGTGGAGCACATTACCCCTGCAGTGGAAGAATTGCTGCATGATTGCCGAGAAGTAGTCGCCAAAGCTCGTGCTACGACCACTTTACCTACTTGGCAAGATTTTGTGCAACCCGTGGTTGATGCAAATGAACGGTTGTCACGTGCATGGGGGCAAGTTTCGCACTTGAACGCTGTGATGAATAGTGCAGAATTACGTGAAGTATACAATGCTAATTTGCCGCGTATTACTCAATATTATGCTGAGTTATCGCAAGATCAGGCATTGTTTGAGAAATTTAAGCAGTTACGGAGCAGTGAGGAGTTTGACAGTCTCAGTCGCGCCCGGAAAAAGATCGTTGAGAATGAATTACGTGATTTTCGACTCGGTGGCGCAGAGCTGCCCCGGGAGAAGAAAGCACGCTTTATGCAAATTCAGGAAGAATTATCAGCACTTTCTGCAAAATTTAGTGATAACCTGCTCGATGCCACTAATGACTTTATTCTACTCATAGAAAATGAAAGTGAGCTTTCAGGTATTCCTGACGATGTGCTGCATGCGGCCAGAGAGGCTGCGGAGAAAGATGCGAGTATTTCCAAACCTGGCTGGAAATTCACCTTGCACGCCCCTTCCTATTTACCCGTTATGCAATATGCGGATAATCGGGTGCTGCGTGAGAATATGTACCGTGCTTATGTGACCCGAGCGAGCGAGATTGACAGTCTTGCGCATGGTACATCTAACTGGGACAATATGCCGCTGATCAATAAAATTCTTCAACTTCGGCAGGAAGAAGCCAAAATGCTGGGGTTTGATTGCTACGCAGAAGTTTCTCTGGCCTCTAAAATGGCTGAATCACCCAGGCAAGTATTGGATTTTCTAAATGAACTTGCGGCTAAGGCTCGACCCTATGCAGAACGCGATCTGACGGAGTTGAAGCAATTTGCTGCAGATAAACTGGGGCTGGAAAAACTCGAATCATGGGATCTGGCTTATGCCAGTGAAAAATTACGTATGGAGCGTTATGCCTTTTCTGATCAGGAAGTCAAACAATATTTTCCTGAAAATAAGGTATTACCCGGTATGTTTAAACTAGTGGAGGCGCTTTATGGTATTAGCATTACTCAGGTACCACCTTCTTCCCATGTTCAATTATGGCATTCTGATGTTAAATTTTTCAATATCCATGATGCCAGGGGAGAGCTGATTGGCCAATTTTATATTGATCTTTATGCACGCGCGAGTAAGCGAGGTGGGGCATGGATGGATGATGCGATTACTCGACGGCGTATGGAATTACCAGGAGCCGGAAAATCAGCTATCCAGATCCCTGTGGCTTATCTGACCTGCAATTTCTCTCCTCCAGTGACAATCAATGGGCAAATCCGTCCTGCTTTATTTACGCATGATGAAGTCATCGTGTTATTCCATGAGTTTGGTCATGGCCTGCATCATTTGTTGACCCAGGTTGAGGATCTGAGCGTCTCCGGAATCAATGGTGTGGAATGGGACGCGGTTGAGCTACCTAGTCAATTCATGGAGAATTTTTGCTGGGAATGGGAAGTGCTAACTCATATGACGGCTCATATTGAGAGTGGTGCGCCCCTGCCAAGAGTGCTATTCGAAAAGATGCTGGCTGCCAAGAACTTCCAGAGCGGTATGCAGACACTGCGGCAGATTGAGTTTGCCTTGTTTGATATGCATCTGCATTATGATTTTGATCCCCAGGGAGAGAAAACCGTGTTGCAATTACTCGATGACATCCGTAGTCAGATGGCCGTGGTTATTCCTCCTGCGTTTAATCGTTTCCCGAGCAGTTTTTCGCATATTTTCGCTGGAGGCTATGCGGCGGGCTATTATAGTTATAAATGGGCAGAAGTTTTGTCTGCCGATGCTTACAGTTTGTTTGAAGAAAATGGTACGGGCCAGGTAGTTACCAGCAAGACTGGCGAGCGTTTCAGGAATGAAATCTTGGCAGTAGGGGGTAGTCGTCCAGCACTGGAATCCTTTATTGCTTTTCGGGGCCGGGAGCCCAGCATAGAGGCATTGTTACGGCATAGCGGTATGACGACGGCCTGATTGAAGGGGTAACAGAAAGCATCAACCATCTGCTACCTCCTTACCAGCACAAAGGCGACACTTTAGCCTTTGACAATGGCAAGGAATTTGCAGAAAACATGCAGCTATCGCCTCAGAGCTGGAAGCAGCTATCTCCCTTACAAAGCAATGATAATTTTTAGACTCACGCTAGTATAGGCAGTAACTGAGGAGTAATTGCATTTTTTTCTTTTGTGGCCGCACCTAATAAAGCAAAGCCATGAAGACTGCCCGCCATGTCCTGAAATAGAGCTTTAACACCGTCCTCATTGGCATCAATCTGCCATTCACCTATCACAATTGGATCGGGTGGAGAGACAACGATAGGACAGGCCGGCGTTTTAACGAATACCGGCATTGGCGGATAGTGAACAGGGGTAGGCGTACCGCTCACTGTTGCTGCCAAGGCACGAGCTGCATGGCTGATAGGCATTACGAATGGTAATACCTTACCTTCTACCTCAGCACAATCACCCAATGCAAAGATATTGGTATTCTCTGTTTGTAAATATCGATTGGTTACTACACCATGATTGACATAAATGCCTGCTGTTTCAGCGAGTTGAGTCCGTGGGCGCAGACCTACTGCTGATAAGACAAAATCTGCTTCGATTATCTGCCCTTTCTCGAAGATTAAACGATAGCGACTTCCCACTCGTTCAATATGCTGTACCTTGGATTTTAAATGAAATCTAATCCCTGCTGCTGCCAGTTTATCCTGTAGATACTTACCTGCTTCCTCGGGGAGTAGCCTACCCAATGGATGTGCGCTAATATCAATAACATGTACCTGATAACCTGCGATCGCTAGATCATTGGCAAATTCACAGCCGATCAATCCAGCACCCAAAATAGCAATTTCTTTTTTATCTTTCAGCGCTTCACGGAAACGACGGTAATCATCGAGATCGTTTACGGATAGCACTTCTTCCACTGCATCCCCTGACAAGGGTAAGCGGATTGGATCAGCTCCTACAGCCAGCACCAGGTGGCTATAAGATAAACTTTCTCCATTCTCAAGGAGCACGCTACTACCGGATTGATCAATGGTTTTGACGCGAGTAAACGGCCGTATCGTTATTTTTAACTGACTGGACATGAGTGCCGCATCCGAAGTCAAGATCGATGCTGGTGTTTTGCCTGTTGCCAATGCATTGGATAACATCGGTTTGGAATAAAATCCACCATGATCAGCGGATAACATAATTATCGGAATTTCTGTATTCAGTTTGCGTAACTCTCTAGCAACAGCATAACCTGCCAGACCACTGCCAATGATTACAACTGGTTGATGACTCATATCATTTCTACCATTTCAAAATCAGCCTTAACCACGCCACATTCGGGGCAAGCCCAGCTTTCAGGAATATCTTCCCAGCAGGTTCCCGCTGGAATACCATGATCTGGATCGCCCATCGACTCGTCATAAATAAAACCACACACTTTGCACTGAAATTTCCTCATTATTTTTCAAGTTCCTCTTATTGGATGATCAGATATTCTTTTAATTGTACCTCAACCTTAACTGGAGCCTGTTTTTGATTTTGCTGCTTTCTTTCCATTTCTTTTTCATGCTTATAAAATATAATTTCAATTTAATCTACACAGGCAGACATTGAACCATTGCCTTGTAGGCTATTCAAATATTTATTAATAAACCCTGACAGGTCGTTATTTATGAAACGTATTTTTTTATTCATTGCAACCAACCTAGCCATTTTATTTGTGCTAAGTATTACGCTAAGGATATTGGGTGTTGATCGCATATTAGAAGCTCAAGGTGGCGGATTAAATTATAGTTCATTACTTACGTTTGCTGCCGTTATAGGCTTTGGAGGCTCGCTTATTTCGCTTGCCATGTCTAAATGGAGTGCAAAAAATATGACAGGTGCTGTTGTCATAGATATACCTTCCAATGCTACAGAGCATTGGTTAGTTGAAACTGTACGTCGACAAGCAAAAGCCTCTGATATCGGCATGCCAGAAGTCGCTATCTATGATTCACCCGATGCCAATGCTTTTGCTACTGGCATGAATCGAAATAATGCCCTGGTAGCAGTCAGCACAGGGCTACTGCAAAAAATGCAACAAGACGAAGTCGAAGCTGTCCTTGCACATGAGGTAAGCCACGTAGCCAATGGCGATATGGTGACGCTTACGCTAATACAGGGGGTAGTCAACACGTTTGTAATTTTTTTCGCCCGAATTATCGGTCATGCAGTAGATCGCGTTGTCTTCAGGACTGAAGAGGAGCACGGACCTGCTTATATGATCACAAGTATCATTGCAGAAATTTTGTTAGGTATCCTTGCGAGTATTATCGTGATGTGGTTTAGCAGGCAGCGTGAATTTCGGGCAGATGCAGGCAGCGCAAGGTTAGTGGGACGCAATAAAATGATCGCTGCACTGGAACGTCTGAAACAACAATATGAACCCTCCCATTTACCAGACAGAATGGAAGCGCTTGGTATCTCAGGTCGAGGGAGTCGATTTGGCCGTTTATTTATGTCACATCCTCCACTGGACGAACGGATTGCAGCATTACGTGAAGCAACAAGTTGAGGTCTTAAGTAAACGAGAGGATAACCATTATTGGATCCTCTCGTTTTCCACTCTAATAGTAATATAGAAGAAAAGTTACTCTAAGAGGAGAGAGGTTGTTAGGATTAACGACGCTATGACATAAATAACTTTTGATTATTAACACCACTTCGTCTTTCTCTGTTGCGGATTATTTGATTACTTCGTTATTTTTTTTCTTTTCCTTATCTCCATCCTCGATCACATCCTCATCTTCAATTTCATCATCTATGCTTTCATTATTTCCGTTAATTTCAAGTCCTTCTTCTTCAGGAGGATTACCATCGTAAACCAGATTTCTCCGTCGTTGCAGATAGGCATCACGTACAAATTCATATTTATCTAGTGCAGCTTCTTCAAGCGTTTTATCCGTATCTAGCATTTGGGCACGCGTATCAACAGACCATCCCGCCGAGGCGGGTAAACGAACGGTGAGAAAATCAAAATCAGGATATACCGACCAAATAGGGTGGAAAACCGAACTATCCACTGCAATCCCTATCGCATCGCGTATTGTGCTGGGACCTAGGAAAGGTATGACAAAATAAGGCCCGGGACCAATACCGTAACGGCCGAGCGTCTGACCAAAATCCTCATTACGCTTGCTGAGATTAATATCACTGACTGCGCTGATGTCGCTTGCGATATCGATGATGCCAAACATACCAAATGTTGTATTAATGACAACTCGAGTTGCGCTAGCTGCTGCGGCATCGAATTTCAGTTGCAATAACGCATTGGCAGTAATTACCACATCACTGAAATTAGATAAAACATTGCCGATGACCATTTCAAGAGGATCTGGAGTAATTGCCCGATAGCCCTTTGCTACAGGCTCCATTACATAGTCATCAAACTTTTCATTAAATGCAAATACTGCCCGGTTCATCGACTCTAGCGGGTCTCGCTTATTATTTTCAACCGAAGCACAACCAATTAATATATTCCCTAAAAATATTAAAACCAGCAATTTATAGCGATATAAGGTCATTTTTACATTTGCCATCATTATATGCGAAAGGGCATCTTGCCATATTTATGCGCTTGCTACAACTTCCTATCTTTTTCCCAGCCGTGGCTAGCCGATTATTGTATTGGCAATTGGATCATACACGGAATTGGAGAAACTAACGAACGGCTCTCCTAAGTCTGGCTTTTGCAATACTTTGCTTACTTTGGCCTACAACTAATAAAAAGAGGGTACTGACACGCCCATCCATATAAGCGCAAGAATGATAAGTGCTATTCCTATACCGATCGTGCCCACTGTCATACCTACAATGATAGTTAATCCATCTTTATTAAGTAAGCCTAGCGACATGATGAGAATTCCCCAGCCAGGGAGAACGTTGATTAAAGGAATAGGTAAGGCAATAGGAATGGTAAATATAAAGGCAAAAATACCAATAATTCGCTCCCAGGCGTGTACGCTGATATAAGTAAGTCTTGCATGCAGATAGCTTTCAATTTTACGTAACCATGGGGTGACTTTTTCAATTAATCTTTCCAGACTTCTTCTGCTAATTTCTTTTTTATTGATCCATCCAGGCAACCAAGGAGATTTTACTCCCCACATCATTTGTACTGAGAAAATAAAAAGTGGTATGGAAAAGAAAGTGGTATAGCCAGGGGGAACAGGAACAGGAAGGCAAATGGGTAAAACAGCAAGAGCAAGTAAGATACCAAACCCTCGCTCACGAAGAGAATTTTTGATGTCACCGACACTCATATTCTCGCTTCTATTTGGTATTACTATTAATTGGAGCAATTCAGAAGTAGTGCGTTCTTTGTTCTCCATTAATATTTCCTCATGATGAAGCTGGGATAATTTTATATAGATAAGGAGTATTCCAGAAGGAATTTTATTGTATAAGCAAATAATAGGTCAAAGAACAGTAATGCCATTTCCAGGCTTGAAATGAGGCGAAGGTGGGGGCGTAGACAATATAAGGTACCTCTAAACATTCATATTTGCGAGCATCTGCTTCGCAAATTGCTTGCTTACTCCCGTCTCATCACAATACTTTATTGTTCACAAACAATGTTCGCTTGCCTATCAGTGATAGGTTGCATCAACATTTTTTGTTCTCGCCTTGTCTTGTTTAAAACTCTGAACCTTTAGGGCACCCTAAATAATACGATAGTGCGAAGCGGGTAAAGTTAACGTGAGTTCGACATAAGGATTACGCTACCACATACCTCAACACGTCATTCAGGTAATAGTGCTTAAACGTCCAATAACCGGATAGATGAAACCCCACCATGATAGTCATGACTTCGCTTGGACACAGCTCCCCTCGTCGATGACGCTGTTTTAGCGATGACTCCGACAAGGGCTGCTCGACCGCAGCTCAAACTCTTTACAGAATTCGTCACTCGCACAAAAAACCGTTGCAGTATCCATGGGAATCTGACTGCTCTCGTGATGAAACTCTTTTCCAAAACCATTTTATGATAAAGAATTCAGGTTCCTTTTACAGCTTTTCTTATGTCGAACTCACGTTAAAGTTATGTTTAATTTAGCAGCTTTAAGCCTTGATTCCCCAGTTAATTGTTATATAGTGCCAGTCCGAAAACCCCATTTTTTCACCAGTAATCTGCTTAATTTTTAAGTGCCTTTGTAAAAATGCAACGAAACCATACATCCAAAAAAGCCTCTGATTGTATTTTTGTGAGGCATGGCATGAAAAATACGGTTTCTACCCAGCACTCACCACTGATTGCTCGCAATCAGGCGGTTTTTTGCGTTAGCGGGAGAGCTTAAGCTGCTTGTTGGTGCTTTAAATGACGTTTTATCGCTTTGCGCTCACGCTCCACATCCTGCTGCCATAGAATATTACCTATTCGGCGGATATTTCTGGCGACAATAGCCAGTGCAACGTAACGTTTAAAACCACCCATGCCATGATCTGGGCATTTGTCTAGTCCGTGCACCTGCAGCGCATTGATTGCTGACTCTACTGCTGAGTGCGCACGACGGGCTTTAACAAATTCTTCCATTTGTTCTATTGCTTTGCGCTCTTTGGATAGTTTGCCTTTTTTGGGCAGCGTAACCTGCTCAAGATGTTGGGCTAATTCAGCCTGGTTAGCAGGTGAATGAAAACCTTTATCGAAGCTGCAGGCATTGAGTATGGGAAAGCGTTTTTTAGCTTGCGTGACCATGTTTACCGCAATTTGATCATCGGTTTGTCTTTCCATTACGTGATGGTGCAAGATGAATTGATGCTGGTCTTCCAGAATGCACACTTTGACGCCTAACTCGACAGGCACACCGGCTTTGCCTTTACTGACCCATTCGGTGTGGGGTTCAAAAATGGAGAATACTTTTTCCTGGTGAGGAATGATTTCGCCTTTGATAACACGACGCTCAATTTGGTCTATTTGGCGCTTGGCATGTTGGAGGTAGTCTTCAATTTCAATCTTTTGCAGCAACTCGCGCGTAGCAGTTGTAGCCAGCTTGGTTAAGGTGGTTTGAATTTTTTTCACGTAACATTGGGCTTGCTCAATATAGGCCTGATACGCTTGAATCGTTTGTAGGTTGCTTTGTTGGTCTGCGGCTTTGCGGCGCTTCTTGCTCTGTGCATTGCGCATAAGTCGTTTTAATTGACGTAGATTGTAGCGATATTGCCGCCAGTCGCTTAAGTGCTGGCTTTCGCACCAGCGCGCCGTCAGCGTAATCGCTTTGCGCAGGGCATCCCCCAATAAGTTGATGTCGGTTAGAAAATGCACATCGGTTTCAACCACAAAGGAGTCGCACCGCCCACGCAGGGCGCTTTCGTCCTTTTTTATGAGGATATGCCCTCCCTCGACGATGATCTGGTTTAATCTGTCCAGCAATTCTGGCGTGAACAAACTGACATTATCCACCAGGGTTTGATAGGCATATTGCTTGTCTTCATCGTACAGACTATGCCCCAACATTGCGCGCAAGGTCCTGTGCTGGTTGACCAATTCGTGCAGACGGTCATAATCAGCATTTAAGTCCAGCCGTAATACGCCACATACCAGGACACTCCATAGGGTCATGCCAGGACGACCATTGTGCTTATCCACCTTGGGGGCAATTTCACTTTCCAGTAAGGCAAAAACTTTGTGGCACAATGCCTCATCCAGGTACAGGTGCTGTAAGCCGCGCAGTATCCTCGGAATATCATCTCGTGATCTCAAGTCAAATTTGATGTGGGATACATCAATTTCACCTAATTCCATCTGGGAAGTTTGGGTTACGCGCATTTGATTTCCACTTGAACGAAGTTTGTCTTTGACGACAATATTTTCGCTGATTTGAATCGAAGTTTGAAATTGTTTTGCTTGAAAATACGCCAAAACCACCTAATAACGGCACTTTCACTCATTTTTTCAGCAATCTTCTTTTCTTGAATTAGACGCAACCCTATGTTTATTATAGAAGAAGAGGGTTTTCGGGCCGACACTATATATGAATATTCTAGAATTTACGTAAAATTGACTCGCAATTTTTAGGGGTTACGCTCTGGTTGGATTGTACGATTCTACAAGCACATGACTGCGTTGCTACTCCTTGAAATGGAACAATCATTTCGCCTCTTTGCGCCTTGCCCCACACCCGTAAAACTCCACAGCCGTCTATCCAACTGAGCAATTCAAGTGGAAATAGAGAGGCTCGCAATGATAATTAAAAAAAACAGAATTGTATGTACAGGATAGGATAATGATATTATTGAGTCTCTTATCAGCGCTTTGACCGATAAACAAGATGCAAAAATTGTCTTGTTCTATTTGACTTTTTCAAGGCTAACATGAGCTCGTCCTTTTTTTATGAAACCTAACTCCGCAGCTGCACGCTTGGTGACATCGATAACATTGCTGTTGTCAGGAGCTAAACGATCATTTATTTTGACGACTATACTGCGATTGTTCTCCAGATTAGTAACTTTTACGAGTGTGCCATAGGGAAAATCGTTGTGCGCTGCAGTGAGACCACTCTGATTGAAAATTTCACCATTAGCTGTTTTCTTGCCTTGATATTTATCATTGTAATGTACAGCATAACCTGTTTTGGCTAACGTGATGTTTGAGCCAAGGATTAGATAAATGATTAGGCTGGTAAGAAGCATCGAAGTAAAGTGTTTAGTCATATTTGATGTTCTCCAATATATGATTTATAGAATATTTTTCTATCTACTTGTGAATTGAGTTTTCTGGCTAAATCATGCTAAGTATTAGCCGGGTTGTAGTTGAGCTTTTAAAAACTCATTGATGTTTTATCCATTCATTAGGATAAAATTTGAATATAACCTGATAAAATTAATGGAACTTACTGATTAATTCATTCATGTTCGTATACAGATTCTTCTTGCATTCTTCTTCCTTACCGAGCAAATCAACCTACTCTACACTTTTGAGACATTCGCTAAATTCGAGGTGTACCTTATTTTGTTTTTGAAGCAAATCAATGGAAGCTAACAGTGATTTGAGGTGGGTAACCAAGTTGTCCTGATTGATATTTTCACCATATTTCCCAGTTGATCGATTTTTTTGAGTGGCATCGAGTTTCTGTAATAATTCATTGTTCACATATTTCATGTGATTGGCCATTTTTTGTTTCGCTTCGTTAGTGTAATTTTTTAGTTCACTTCCTAGTTCACTAACACCTTTTTGAGTAAGGGTAACGAATGTTTTCCCGTATGTTTTAAGTTCATTCTCAACAAAAGAATTGATTCCTTGCTGGGAAGACTTGAGTGAATGATCAATTATTTGATGGAAAGAGTGTATTTTATTTTCAATAAGAAGGCTGATATCCCTATCAGTCCGCTTCAGAATGTCACTCGATATTTTACCGACTGGCTCTCTCATATTAACAATCTCTTTTTTTGCTTCGCTGATGCTTGACTTGATTTCATCAGAAAAGTATTTATATTTATCTTCAAGAAAGCGTAATGGCTGCCTTTCATGTTCAGCAGTCAATAATGAAATAAGTAATACTTCTTTTTTTCTTTCTGATCGAGATTGCCCATCATCTCTTCCAACATGCTGGCAGCTACCTCTTTATCGGCTAAATTTTCCATATGCTTTAGATCTGAATTATTAAGGAATGCTTTTAGACTGGCTTGCATCTCACTGATATTTGCCTGGGCCTTGGATATAGCAGTAGATTGGCGGAATAATTCGTAAGGTAAAAAAGCAAAGAAAGTAAAAGGCAGGTCATCTAGGTAATGATTTTCTAATTTCTTTTTTGTAGAATGAAGCTCAAACCGAATAAGGTGAGAGGATGAAAATAACCGAAGACTGAAGCAATTCCGAACCAGCTTCTATCTGTAACGGTACTTAAAGAAAAATGATTTACTAGGTCAGCTATAAACTCATTTATTTCACTCATCCATTACTCCCCAATCAGAACCTGGAATATTAACAACAGGAAAAACCTGCTCTATTTTTTGCTATATAAATAAGCTTGATAGTATAGGCTATCAAATTTTAGGTCTGACAATAAACAGATCAACGTGGGATCCCACAGAATCATATTAAAAAAACTATCATTATATTGGAATATTTATAGTTTATTTGATTTCTCAGATTGATCTAGCCATGTTTCCAGCCCCATGGCATTTAGTTCGATATCGACACGTAATAATTCATAAATCTCAGTAGGCGGCCAAGTGCAGCCATGCATGGCGAGCCGTTGGCATAATAAGTCTTTTAATGCTTGCACAATAAACTCATACCGTTCCGCTGTTGTGTTAGCTGCTTGATGGGCGATATTGACAAACGCATCAATCAGATCATGCATTTGCAATGCATGATGTGGCAAATGACCGATACGACTGTAGTGTGTGAGAAAAGCATATTGTGGCTGATAGCTCATGATCCGCTCTAATGAAGCATGGGCGGCGTCCGGATCGAACTGTACTGGAGTCGTAGTTGGAAAAACGAATTCCAGTCCATCTACATCAAGTTCTCGATAAGAAACGCCAAAGGTATCCCCCGTGAAAAAGGATTGACTTCTTTTATCAAAAATACAATAGTGATGGCGGGCATGCCCAGGTGTGTCAAGCAGCAACAGAGGACGACCATTCAACTCGATGCACGTTTTATCGGGGGCTTCAAGAACACGATTTTCGTCGATAGGAAAAATTTCGCCATATAAACGTTTAAATTCTGCTTTCCCGTAAACTGCCATTACCCCTGCAATTAATTTGGCAGGATTAATCATATATTTTGCACCACGTGGGTGGACAACCAGCTTGGCATTGGGCAGCAATCGCATGAATTCACTTGCGCCACCAGCATGATCAAGATGGATGTGTGTAAGAAACACATAAGCGATATTCTCAGGAGCAAGCTGCTTGTTTTGTAGCACCTGCATGACACCTGGTACAGAAAATTGAGTCCCCGTGTCAATCAAGGCAGCAACCCCCTTTTCGACAATCAGGTGAATAGCTGCTCGGCCGGGTCGATGATATTGGGCATCGATGGCAGTAATTCCAAAGTCGTAGTCGATGATATTGGGTAAATTCATATTTTTTTGCGGGAATATGTCTACAGCTGGGTTGAACAATAAAATACTTGTTTAACTTAAAGGATGGGTTGTTTAAGTTGATCAAGAATGGCAGGATTCTCGAGTGTAGAGGTATCTTGAGTAATTTCTTCTCCTCTGGCAAGCGTGCGGAGTAATCGGCGCATGATTTTGCCTGAACGTGTTTTGGGCAGATTGTCGCCAAAACGAATTTCTTCGGGTTTGGCGATCGGCCCGATTTCGTGTACAACCCATTCTCTGAGTGAGTTAGCTATTTTAGAAGCTTGCTCGCCATGAGGACATTTTTCTTTTAGAACAATAAATGCAACTATGACTTCTCCTTTAATTTCATGTGGTTTTCCTACGACCGCTGCTTCAGCAACCAGCGGATTAGCCACAAGCGCTGACTCAATTTCCATGGTTCCCAAACGATGACCCGATACATTTAATACATCGTCGATACGTCCCATGATCCAGAAATAGCCATCGTTATCACGATGTGCTGAGTCACCTGCCAGATAAAAATGACCCTCACCGATATCTTGAGGAAAGTATGTTTTCTTGAAACGCTCAGGATCTCGCCATAATGTGCGGATCTGCGAAGGAAATGGTTGTTTGATAACGAGGAATCCCCCTTTTCCCTGTTCAACCTCATGACCTGCTTCATCGATTACTGCAGCACTGATTCCAGGTAAAGGGAATGTGCATGATCCAGGTTTGAGGGGAACCGCACCAGGGACCGGTGCGATCATGTGACAGCCAGTCTCAGTCTGCCACCAGGTATCTACGATGGGACAGCGAGATTGCCCGACCACATTGTAATACCACATCCAGGCTTCGGGATTAATGGGTTCACCCACAGAACCGAGCAGGCGCAGTGAGGATAAATCATATTGACCCGGTAAATCTACTCCCAGCTTAATCAAAGAGCGAATAGCAGTGGGCGCGGTGTAGAAGGTGGTTACTTTATGATCTTGTATAATTTTCCAAAAGCGTCCAGCATCGGGATAAGTAGGTACACCCTCGAAGACAACTTGAGTTGCGCCCATGGCCAATGGTCCATACGTTACATAGCTATGACCGGTAATCCAACCAACATCGGCGGTACACCAAAAAATATCGGTCGGTTTATAATCAAAGACCCATTGCATGCTTACCATCACACCCAGTAGATAGCCTGCTGATGAGTGCTGTACGCCTTTGGGTTTACCCGTGGAGCCAGAGGTATAAAGGGTAAATAAAGGGTGCTCGGCATTGATCCATTCAGGCTCGCAGTCAGTTTGCTTGTTCTGGGTAAGCTCATGCCACCCTATATCGCGACCGGCCTGCCATGGCGTATCCATCCCGGTATGCTGATAAACGATCACTGATTTAACCGAGTCTGTTCCGTTCATACTAAGGGCCTCATCGACAGTGGCTTTTAGCGGGTAATGTTTACCACCACGCGTTTGCTCATCTGCAGTTATGACAGCGACTGCACCTGCATCAACGATGCGTTCATGTAGACTTTTAGCAGAAAATCCAGCGAAAACAACCGAGTGAATGACACCAATACGCGCACAAGCTTGCATAGCGATGATTGCTTCAATGCGCATTGGCAAATAAATGATAATGCGATCACCTTTTCTGATATTAAGCGCTTTCAAACCATTGGCAAACTGACAAACGCGCTGGTAGAGTTCACGGTAGGTGCAACGGCTTACCTTGCCATCATCAGCCTCAAAAATAATGGCTAATTTGTCCGGTTGGCTGGTTAAGTGCCGATCGAGACAATTATATGAAATATTTAGTTCACCATCCTCAAACCATTTATAAAACGGAGGGTCTGAGTCATTTAGGACACTTGTAAAAGGTTTATGCCACAGAATATGTTTTTGCGCCAATTTACTCCAGAAACCGGGGTAATCCTTTTTAGCTTCAGCACACAACGCTTGATACGCTTCCATACTAGCCAGATTAGCCTGTTCAACAAATTCCGGTAAAGGAGGGAAGACACGTGCTTCATGCAGCATGGATTTAATGGTAGACATAGGTCAATCCTTTATTTCATTATTTTAAGCGAATGATGAACAGGAAAATTGTACCATTCATGCGGTCGGAAGGAAGTTCTCTTCATCAGATAGCTAAATTTATGAATGCTTGAATGACAACCTACTGCTTAATACTGCTTTATGTGATAATGAACTTATTATTTTGGAATATTGTAAGATGAAGACGTTATACGACAAACTCTGGGACAGCCATGTAGTGCACGCCGAATCAGACGGGCCCGACAGCATGGTCATTCTTTATATTGATCGTCACCTGGTACACGAAGTAACCAGTCCTCAGGCATTTGAGGGATTGAAGTTAGCTAGACGCAAACCCTGGCGAGTGAATTCGATTCTGGCGGTAGCAGATCATAATGTTCCTACCACTGATCGGAGCGGTGGTATCAGCGATCCCACCTCGCGCTTGCAAGTCGATACTTTGGATCAGAATTGCGAGGAGCTAGGTATAACTGAGTTCCGAATGAATGACCAGCGACAAGGGATCGTGCACGTCATTGGGCCAGAGCAGGGTGCGACGTTACCTGGTATGACGGTAGTCTGTGGAGATTCGCATACCAGTACGCACGGTGCCTTTGGCTGCCTTGCCTTTGGTATCGGCACATCCGAGGTAGAGCATGTACTGGCCACTCAGTGTTTGTTGACCAAAAAATCCAAGTCAATGCAAATATTGGTCGAAGGCAAACTAGGGCATGGGGTGACGGCCAAAGATATTGCACTGGCGATTGTTGGTGAGATCGGTACAGCAGGTGGTACAGGATATGCGATTGAATTTGCAGGCAGTGCTATACGATCACTTTCTATGGAAGGCCGTATGACGCTTTGCAATATGTCAATTGAGGCAGGTGCACGTGCAGGAATGATCGCGGTGGATGAAACCACGATTGAATACATTAAAGGCCGGCCTTTTGCACCGAAAGGGGCGATATGGGAGCAAGCGGTCACCTATTGGCGTATCTTAAAAAGCGATGAGGGAGCAGTATTTGATCGGGTAATAGAACTTAAGGCAGAACAGATCAAACCTCAGGTAACCTGGGGAACCTCTCCGGAGATGGTGACTTCAATTGATGGCATGGTACCGGACCCTACTATGGTAGTTGACCCGGTCAAGCGCCACGATATGGAAAATGCTCTGAAATACATGGGGCTTTCACCTAATACTTCAATCAGTGAGATTTTCCTTGACAAGATTTTTATTGGCTCATGCACCAATGCACGAATAGAAGATCTGCGAGAAGCTGCTTCCGTATTGAAAGGCAGGCACATTGCTCCTAATATCAAGCAAGCTCTCGTGGTTCCAGGCTCGGGTTTGGTAAAATCTCAAGCTGAGCAGGAAGGAATCGATAAAATTTTTCAGGAAGCAGGGTTTGAGTGGCGAGAACCGGGTTGTTCCATGTGCCTTGCGATGAATGAAGACAGGCTTATGCCAGGTGAGCGTTGTGCTTCAACATCGAATCGTAATTTTGAAGGACGACAGGGACCGGGAGGCAGAACACATCTGGTCAGCCCTGCCATGGCAGCAGCAGCAGCAGTAGCAGGCCATTTTGTTGATGTTCGTATGATGAATAAATAACTTAAGTCTTTATTTTTATTAAGGAAAAATACAAATGAAAATGATATCTGTATCAATTGTATTATTGTTGATTGCTCTGCAGTTGGCTGGCTGTCATACCATACGGGGGGTGGGTAAGGATATTCAGAGTGGAGGAGAAGCAATCGAGAGATCTACTCAATAATCAAAGATATGAAAAAACTTGAATACTGTATTGTCATAGCAGCAGTAGCGGGTCATTTTGCTGATGTTGGTGCAATGAATGAATAGCCGGACACTCTATTTTTGTTTATGGAAATACAAATGAAAATAATATCTGTATCAATTGGATTATGGTTGATGGCTCTGCAGTTGACTGGCTGTCATACCATGCAGGGACTTGGTAAGGATATCCAGAGTGGGGGAGAGGCAATCGAGAAAGCTGCTCAATAAATATATAAATATGAAAAAATTTGAATATTGTAAAGGGTTGGTGGTCCCGCTGGATCGGGCAAACGTGGATACGGATGCTATTATCCCTAAACAATTCCTGAAGTCGATCAAGCGTTCTGGCTTTGGCCAGTATTTATTTGATGAATGGCGTTATCTTGATCACGGTGAACCGGGGATGGATGTATCGCAGCGTAAAATAAACCCTGATTTTGTGCTTAATCAACCTCGTTATCAGGGAACGGAAATATTAATTACACATGATAATTTTGGTTGTGGCTCAAGTCGCGAGCATGCGCCTTGGGCACTGCAGGATTACGGTTTTCAGGTAATTATTGCGCCGAGTTTCGCTGATATTTTTTATAATAACTGTTTCAAGATAGGGTTATTACCGATTGTGCTCGATTCAAATGTGGTGAATCGGCTTATCAATGAAGTAATAGCGATCAGTGGTTATTGTCTGATTGTTAATCTTTCTGCCCAGACAGTCATAACGCCGACTAATGAAACCTATGGTTTTGATATCGATCCATTTAGAAAACATTGTTTAATCAATGGATTGGATGAGATCGGTTTGACCTTGCAGCATGCTGATAAAATTAAACAGTTTGAGGAAAAGCGACGAAAGAAGCAGCCTTGGTTGTTCGCTTGAAATGAATTTTCCGTGTCAGGAAAGAATAATATGAAAATTGCAGTGTTAGCAGGGGATGGGATTGGACCAGAAATTACTGGGCAGGCTGAAAGAATTTTATTGGCGCTGAGAAGTGATGGGTTAAAACTTGAGCTGGAGCCTGGTTTACTGGGTGGATGCGCAGTGGATGCTGCTGGTGAGCCTTTCCCGGAGATAACCCGGAGGCTTGTTAAAGAGGCAGATGCTGTACTGCTGGGAGCGGTTGGGAGTCCAAAATATGATGGTCTGCCTCGTGAGAAGCGCCCCGAACAAGGGCTGCTTGCTATTCGTAAAGAGCTAAATCTATTTGCTAATCTGCGGCCTGCTATTCTATACCCCGAACTAGCGAGTGTTTCGAGTTTGAAACCAGAAATTGTCTCCAATTTGGATATCCTGATTGTACGTGAATTGACCGGAGATATTTATTTTGGCCAGCCACGAGGTATTGAGCGACGAGAAGGTCAGCGCGTGGGTTTTAATACTATGATTTATACCGAAGCGGAAATAAACCGGATTGCTCATGTCGCTTTTCAAGCAGCACGCAAACGAAAAGGCAGGTTATGTTCTGTAGATAAAATGAATGTGCTGGAGTGTACTCAGTTATGGCGTGATGTCGTGACTGAAACGGGTAAGGAATACCCAGATGTGAAACTTTCCCATATGCTGGTAGATAATGCAGCAATGCAACTGGTGCGTGATCCCAAGCAATTTGATGTGATCGTCACAGGCAATATGTTTGGCGATATTTTATCTGATGAAGCTTCTATGCTGACCGGGTCAATAGGTATGCTCCCTTCTGCCTCGCTCGATGATCGAAATAAGGGATTATATGAACCGATTCATGGATCCGCACCGGACATCGCAGGAAAAGACCTGGCTAACCCTCTGGCAACAATATTATCAATAGCCATGATGCTGCGTTATTCCTTTGCTCAGGAAGAGGTTGCCATGCGTATTGAGCATGCCGTTAGAAAAGTCTTGGCGCAAGGCTTTCGTACTAGTGACATTTATGAGCCTGGTATGAAAAAAGTGGGTACGAGAGAGATGGGTGATGCCGTGTTAGCAAATTTATGAACAAGTTGGACGCAGATGGATCAGTCAATGACAGCGATCTCAAGCTTGTCTGGTTTTTTAATTGGGGTTTAGGTTTATAGGTTGTAATTTGTCTCATTGATCACTAATTAATAATCAAGAATTAATGATCAGGAATTATCTCTAAGATTGCAAGACTATTCAGCGTAAAGGTTATAGAAAACTAATGAAACAAGTGGGCTTTGTAGGCTGGCGTGGTATGGTAGGTTCTGTTCTCATGCAGCGCATGCGTGAAGAAGATGATTTTTCATTGGTAGAGCCGGTATTTTTCACGACCTCTCAGAAAGGAGGAAAGGGACCGGATATCGGTAAAGATATTCCCCCCCTTAAGGATGCCAGGGATGTGACAGAACTCAAGAAGATGGATGTCATCGTTTCCTGCCAAGGAGGCGATTATACCAATGAGGTTATTGGTAAGTTACGTGAATCAGGTTGGAAAGGTTATTGGATCGATGCAGCATCCACTCTTAGAATGAAAGATGATGCTGTAATCATTCTGGATCCTGTCAATATGCCAGTTATCAAGCAAGCCCTGCATGAGGGTGTAAAGAATTATATCGGGGGTAACTGTACTGTTAGCTTGATGCTGATGGCAGTGGGTGGATTGTTTGAAAAAAATATGGTCGATTGGATGAGTGCGATGACTTATCAAGCGGCTTCGGGGGCAGGCGCTCAAAACATGCGGGAATTACTTCTGCAAATGGGCGAAACCCACCGTGTGGCTGAGGATCTGTTAAGTGATCCAGCCTCAAGCATTTTAGATATTGATCGCGAAGTTGCCGAGAAACTGCGTGACAAAGAATTTCCTGTTGAGAATTTTGGTGTGCCTTTGGCAGGGAGCTTGATTCCCTGGATTGACAAGGAAGTGGCTCATGGGCAGAGTCGTGAAGAATGGAAAGGTCAGGCTGAAACGAATAAAATCCTGGGCCATACTGATAAACCTGTGCCTGTTGATGGTATTTGTGTTCGTATTGGCTCAATGCGCTGTCATAGTCAGGCATTGACAATCAAACTTAAGCAAAACATTCCATTGGATGAAATCGAGGATGTCATTGCTCAGTCAAACGATTGGGTGCGAGTCATTCCTAATGAGCGAGAAAGGACAACAAAGGAGCTCACGCCAGTTGCTGTTACCGGTAAGCTGGATGTTCATGTTGGACGGTTGCGCAAACTTAATATGGGTGAAGAGTATCTTTCCGCCTTCACTGTAGGCGATCAATTGCTGTGGGGAGCAGCGGAGCCGTTACGTAGGATGTTGCGGATACTAATCCAGAACTAAATAATTATCTTTCAATAAATTAAGTATATTGTTTCTTTAATCTGCTCTGATCATTTGAAGTGGTTGAGTTGGCCTATGAGGCAAAAAGTAACCCTATGGGCCTTATTTTTTGTAAGTGAGGTTGTGGCAGCATGTATCCTGTTCCAAGAAATGAAAGGGTATCTATTTGAATAATATTCATTTTAAGGCATGTTGGTTAATACTTTTATTGATATTTCCTTGGTTGGCTTATACGGCTGGTTTGGGGAAATTAACTCACGGTTCATTTCTGGGGCAGCCATTTAAAGCGGAGATAGAACTCGTTTCTGTAGCTAAAGATGAGATCCCATCTTTAAGTGCGCGTTTGGCCTCGCCTGAAGTTTTTCGTCAGGCAGGTGTGCCTTATGCACCTTATCATTCCTCCTTGAGTGTTTCCATAGAGAAACGCGTCAATGGCCAGCCTTATATTCAGATTACTTCGCCACAGCTAGTCGATGAACCATTCGTGAGTTTACTGATAGAGCTTAACGGATTATCAGGGCGTTTATTGCGTGAGTATACTGTTTTGCTTGATCCCGCCGACACGCAAACAGCTACGCCAGTTAATCAAATAATCCAACATACGCCTGGTTTGTCCAAAACTGCCCTAACATCCGCTGAAGTGATCCAGCCACAAATTAAGACTGGGCAGAAGTCAATAACTGACCGAGCAAACTCATCGACCTCAAATAAGCAGGGAAGAGTCACTTATGGCCCTGTTGCGCGAGGAGAAACCTTGACCAGAATTGCTAAGAAAGTTACACCTGAAGGGGTTGATCTTAATCAAATGCTGATTGCACTTTATCAGGCAAATCAGAATGCTTTTTTTGGGAAAGATATGAATTTGCTGAAAGTCGGGGCAATTCTGCGTATTCCTGATCAAAATGAAATTTTAACTGTTAGCCAGGTAGAGGCAACGCGTGAGATTGGAACTCAAGCTGCAAACTGGCATGTTAACCGCCAAAAGCTGGCTGGTGCAGCGATGGGTTTCTCATCAAGGCCAAAGGAAGAAGTAACACCATCCGCAGCAACAAGGATATCTGCGACTGTTCCAGAAGAAAAAAACCATGCAGTTAAAAAGATACCGCCTGAAGAAGTTTTGATGCTTTCAAAGGGTGAACAACTTGAAAGTCGCCAGGCTGAAAGCCTTAATGGGGAAAAAAATAGCGCTGGGCAAGATTATTTACGAATGATGGAAGAAGATGCCATTGCCAAAGATCGTGCTTTGAAAGAGGTCAATGAACGAGTTGCTTTATTGGAACAGAATATTGAAAGATTGCAACGTTTGCTCGAGATTAAAGGCACAGGCATGACAGATGCTCAAACCCAGGCAGCGGCAGCGTTAACACCGACACTGGCTGAACCAGTCACAGCCGAAACAACACCTAATGATTCAAGAGATATCGCGCCAATACATGATATAAAGCGCTTAGAACCCTCTAAAACGGTGATATCTACGCCGTCTGCCGAGCAAACTGTTAACCAGGTTTTAGTTCCTCATTCTTCTGAATTAATAGAGGCTACCTTATTGGATCAAATTGTAGGCTTTGTTTCAGATGATTTGGAGCTAGCAGCGGGAGCGCTTGTAATTTTGCTCACGAGTTGGCTGAGTATATCCATGCTTCGCCGAAGTAGGGGCAGAAGCCATAGCATGGATGATGATGCTTTTGACTATCCCGAAGAAACTACCAAGAGTAGCGTGAGAGCTTCACCCATGGCAAAATCAGCGTCAACGCAGACAATGATATCGAGTGAGATGCAGGCTGCCACAAAAGGAGAAATGACTTCTGAATTTTCTCAAGATCCTAAATTTCTAAAATCTGAAGAATTGAAAGGCCATTTATCTGAATCTGCTTCTGGGATCTTCTCTGGCAAAAACTTAAGCGAAGGCTTTGTCATTGATCGGGGTGATGATTCAAATCATGATCGTGGCAAAATGGCACTTGATCTATCAGAAGAGATATCTGCTAAACAGGGTTCTGAAACTAAATTTGATGTGGAAAATAATGGTAATAACTCTACGCTTACGCCAATAGACCGCCCTTAAAATGTGAATGAGGCAGAAATGTTTGGTACAAAAGAGCAGGCTCAGGCTATATCCAGCCATGAGATGGCTATGAATCTTGAAATTAATCCAATATATAAGAAGGGCACTTCTTATTCAGAGAATCTAAAATTTTCCAACTCAGTGGTATCGTTACATTAGTGTAATTGTTGAATTCTTGTGAGAGTAGCCTTAATTCTGGAATATAGCGGGGAGCGATATTATGGGTGGCAAAGCCAGCCTGCTTGTATCTCAATTCAGAGGGAGCTGGAGACAGCAATCTCCAGAATTGCAAATTGTCGAGTCGGCGTCGTTGCGGCAGGTAGAACAGATGCGGGCGTTCATGCACTATATCAAGTGGTTCATTTTGAAACACCCGTTCAGAGACCTATGAGTGCATGGGTACGAGGGGTTAATGCATTATTACCTGATGATATCGCTGTATTGTGGGCAGCAGAGATGGATGAAACATTTCATGCACGTTATTGTGCTATCGAACGGCGTTATCTTTATTATTTGCTGAACCATCCCATTCGGCCTGGGGTATCTCAAAGGAAAGTAGGGTGGTTTCATAAACCGCTAGAGCTTGAGAAAATGCAAGAGGCGGCAGCCATGTTATTGGGTGAGCATGATTTTAGTGCTTTTCGTACTGCCGAATGTCAAGCGAAAGATCCAGTACGAAACTTAACCATGCTAGAGATTACGCAAAATGACCATTTTTTTATATTCGAATTTCGTGCTAATGGGTTTTTGCATCATATGGTGCGTAATATTGTAGGTAGCTTGATATATATTGGTCATGGTAGATATCCTCCTGGATGGATGCAGCTATTACTACAAAATCGTGATCGAACCCTTGCTGCACCTACATTTTCTCCTTATGGGTTATACTTGGCAGGGATTAGCTACGATGCCAGATGGAATTTGCCTTCTTTCTATCAATCGCCACTTGCCACTATGATGCTAAATGCAAATAGGTCTCTGATAAAAGTATAGAATTTGCTTGAGATATCAAGCATGATTAAATTACCTGGATAGGTCATACCATTTTTAAATTAAATCTGATTTTATCGATTTCTTTTGCCGTATTATTGATGCTGTCTGCGATTCGCGTGCGCGTCATGTTTAATTTGGAAATGGAATAAGAAATAGGATATTTATATGTTATTGATGGAGTGAGTGTTTTGTGTCGGTTCGGGTAAAGATTTGTGGTATAACACGTGTTGAAGATGCACTCGTAGCGGTACAGCACGGAGCAGATGCGATTGGATTCGTTTTCTGGCGCCAGAGTACACGTTTTATTTCGCCTGCCCAGGCACGTGAGATTGTAGTGCGTTTACCGCCTTTTGTGAATGTAGTCGGTGTTTATGTTGATCCGTCTCCAGAATGGGTAGAGGAAACATCCATCACAGCTGGACTGAGTTTACTCCAGTTTCATGGGGAAGAGACGCCTGAGTTCTGTAATCAATTTAAATTGCCTTATATTAAAGCTTTGCGTGTCAGGAGGGAGATGAATTTGTTACAATACGCAGAGCTTTACCAGAATGCCAAAGGATTATTACTAGATGCTTATACGGCAGGAATGCCAGGTGGAACTGGTCAGGTGTTTGACTGGAGTTTGATTCCAACGGATTTTCCTCTGCCACTCGTGCTTTCAGGCGGCCTTAATTCTGATAATGTGGTGAATGCGATTAGGCAAGTTCGACCATGGGCCGTCGATGTATCCAGTGGGGTAGAAGCCAGAAAAGGCATTAAGGATGTGAATAAAATTTCTGCTTTTATGCAAGGAGTCAAGAATTGTGAAGATTTATGATCTTCCTGATAAACACGGACATTTTGGTCCGTATGGTGGTACATTTGTAGCAGAAACACTTATTGCGGCACTGGATGAATTGCTTGCTCAGTATCAGCATTTTCGCGATGAGGCCGATTTCCAGGCAGAATTCACTCATGAACTTAAGCATTACGTCGGACGACCTAGCCCGATTTATCATGCCAAGCGTTGGTCAGCTCATCTTGGTGGCGCCCAAATCCTGCTCAAGCGGGAAGATCTGAATCATACCGGTGCCCATAAGATAAACAATACCGTAGGACAAGCATTGCTAGCAAAACGCATGGGCAAAACTCGAGTGATTGCTGAGACAGGTGCGGGTCAACACGGGGTAGCAAGTGCGACAGTTGCTGCACGTTATGGCATGGAATGCATCGTTTACATGGGCTCGGAGGATGTGAAACGTCAGGCAACGAATGTTTATCGAATGAAGTTGCTGGGTGCGACAGTCATTCCGGTTGAGTCTGGTTCCCGTACGCTTAAGGACGCGTTAAATGAAGCGATGCGAGACTGGGTGACCAATGTTGAAAATACTTATTACATCATTGGCACGGTTGCTGGTCCCCATCCCTATCCAATGATGGTGCGAGATTTTCAAGCTGTCATTGGGCGAGAAGCCAGAGTGCAAATGGAAGAGGAATACGGGCGCCAACCCGATGCATTGATTGCCTGTGTAGGAGGCGGATCAAATGCTATTGGTTTATTTTATCCTTATATACAGGATAACAATGTGCGCATGATAGGTGTAGAAGCTGCAGGTAAGGGAATTAATACCCACCAGCACGCTGCCACCTTGGTAACCGGCAGGCCAGGTGTCCTGCATGGCAATCGTACTTACTTGATCCAGGATGACAATGGTCAGATCATTGAAACTCACTCTATTTCTGCTGGATTGGATTATCCTGGTGTAGGCCCTGAACATTCATGGCTCAAAGACTGGGGTCGAGCCGAATATGTAGCTATAACGGATGACGAGGCACTATCAGCATTTCATGCTTTATGCCGATTTGAAGGAATTATCCCGGCACTTGAATCAAGCCATGCCTTAGCTTATGCGGCTAAACTTGCGCCTACCCTTGGGAAAGATCAATTGCTGTTGGTTAATCTATCAGGACGGGGTGACAAAGATATGATTACTGTTGCGCAGCAGTCCGGGATAGTATTTGAATAAAATCTTCCTTAGCTTAGTGAAGAGATCCGAGATGCGCAATAATAAGATGCCTAATCCAAAAGCAATGTTCGCTTTGCATTGACTGACTTATATTTATTTAAAGATGAACCGTATCACATCAACTTTTTCTATCCTCAAAGCGCAAAATAAAAAAGCACTGATTCCATTTATTACTGCAGGTGATCCAGAACCGGAAATGACGGTTATGTTGATGCATGCGCTGGTGCAAGCAGGGGCTGATATTATTGAATTAGGGGTACCCTTTTCTGATCCGATGGCAGATGGTCCGACCATTCAGCGTTCCTCTGAAAGGGCGCTGCACTATCACATTGGTTTAGCAGATGTATTGACCATGGTAGCCGAATTTAGAAAAACGGATTCAGTTACGCCCGTAGTATTAATGGGTTATGCTAATCCAGTCGAGGCGATGGGACATGGCAATTTTGCGCTGACAGCCAAGGAAGCCGGCGTGGATGGTGTCTTAATTGTTGATTATCCGCCTGAGGAATGTGAAAAATGGGTGCAACAACTCCAAGAGCAAAAGATCGATCCGATTTTTTTATTGTCACCGACGACACCTAAAAGACGGGTGGAGAAAGTAGCAAAACTGGCAAAAGGCTATGTTTATTATGTGTCACTAAAAGGCGTCACAGGGGCCTCGCATCTTAATTTAGTCGATGTAAGCAATAAACTGGCAGAGGTGCGCTCACTCATCTCTATTCCGATTGGAGTTGGATTTGGGATACGGGATAGCGTGGCAGCAAGGGCAGTTTCTGAGCTAGCCGATGCAGTGGTGGTAGGGAGTCGTATTATCGAAGAAATTGAAAATTCCACTCGTTCTGCTTTGTTGGATAATATCAATGATTTAGTAAAATCCTTACGTGTAGCGCTTGACGAAGTCAACAGCGCAAATTCATCTCAAATTGTGAATGCTGGCAAGCTATGAGCTGGTTCCAACGTATTATCCCGCCCAAAATCAAGCGTAAAGAAAATGGTGAAAAGAAGGCGGTACCGGGAGGATTATGGAGTAAGTGCGCTTCTTGTGAGGCAGTATTGTATTACACCGATCTGGTTAAAAATCTAGATGTTTGCCCTAAGTGCAGTTATCACAATCGTATTTCTGCTAGAAAACGAATTGATATGCTGCTGGATCCAGAGGAACGTAGTGAAATTGGAGCAGAAATAGCGCCACAGGATCCCCTCAAATTTAAAGATAGCAAGCGTTATATTGATCGATTGACTCAAGCTAATGAGAGTACAAATGAAGATGATGCGCTTGTAGTCATGCGAGGAAGCATCAGAGCCGTGCCAGTGGTTGTGGCCGCTTTCGAGTTTGGTTTTATGGGAGGCTCCATGGGCTCGGTCGTTGGTGAGCGCTTTGTCCGTGGTGTACAAGTTTGTATCGAGCAACATCTGCCTTTTGTATGTTTTGCTGCGAGTGGGGGGGCACGCATGCAGGAAGGATTGTTTTCGCTGATGCAGATGGCAAAGACATCAGCAGCGCTTACACAACTCAATAAGGAAAGATTGCCTTTTATTTCAGTTTTGACTGACCCAACTATGGGCGGTGTTTCAGCAAGTTTTGCTTTTATTGGGGATATCGTTATTGCTGAACCGGGAGCATTGATTGGTTTTGCAGGACCACGCGTGATTGAGCAAACAGTGCGCCAGACGCTTCCTGATGGTTTCCAACGAGCCGAGTTTTTACTGGAGCATGGTGCAATAGACCTTATTGTCGATCGTAGAGAGATACGCGATAAACTGGTCAATTTGTGCACGTTATTAATGCGCATACCAGCTTCTGTCTCTCAGTTAACTGTAACTGCCTCTCATGATTAGAACGAAATTTGATAAGCCATTATATTAATATCTGATCTAATTAATTGATAGCCTCGTCTTACTGCTATGCAACTATTTTTGGTTTGTTGAGATATCTCGATGGCGGAAAAAACCGCAAAGCCTACCTCGCTAATTGATTGGCTGCTGTATCTTGAACATCTCCATCCCAAAGCGATCGATATGGGATTGGATCGAGTAAGGCAAGTGAAAGACACTGCGGACCTTATTCCGAGATTTCCGCTCATAGCGGTCGGAGGTACTAATGGGAAAGGTTCAGTCTGTACCATGCTCGAGTCAATTCTGAGTTGTGCGGGATATCGCGTGGGATGTTATACCTCTCCTCATTTGCTGGAATATAACGAGCGTATTCGTATTGAGCAAAGAGCGGTTTCAGATGAGGAGCTTTGTTGCGCTTTTGATGTCATAGAAGCCGCCAGATCTCGCTGTAACCTTTCTCTGACTTATTTTGAGTTTGGAACACTGGCAGCAATGTATCTTTTTGCTCAATTAAAAGTGGATGTCGCGATTCTGGAAGTAGGGTTAGGAGGGCGTTTGGATGCTGTCAACGTGTTCGATGCAGATTGTGCCATATTAACTAATATTGATTTAGATCATATGGATTATCTCGGCAGCACACGGGAAGAAATCGGAATTGAAAAGGTAGGGATTTTTAGAAAGGATAAAATTGCTATCTGTGGTGAGACAAATCTTCCAGAAGGCGTACGTAAACAGATAACTACCATTGGTGCAAAATTGAGTTGCATGGGTGAGGATTTTGATTATAAGGCCGATATGATTCAATGGAATTACAAGGGACCAAGAAGTAGCTATTCTTCCTTACCTTATCCAGCTTTACGTGGAAGTTATCAGCTAAAAAATGCCAGTGTCTGTTTGACTGCATTGGATATGCTCAGAGACAAACTGCCAGTTACTGCAAATGACATTCGACGAGGGCTGTTAGAAATAACTTTGCCGGGCAGATTTCAGGTTTTACCAGGAAAACCGATGACAATTTTAGATGTGGCGCATAATCCTGCGGCTGCACGAGTACTAGCTGATAATCTTGGCGCTTTAGGTTTTCATCAGTATACTTATGGCGTTATTGGCATGTTAAAAGACAAGGATATCGCTTCCGTTGTGCTGGCTTTGAAAATGTGCGTAAACACTTGGCTGATAGCAAGTACGCATACTTCCCGTGGTGCCTCTGCTGATGAAATCATTCAAGCGCTAAAAAAAGTAGGAATAACAGATAAAGATAAGATTCATGTTTTTCCAAATGCGTCAGCAGCTTATGTTTTTGCTCGTGAGCATGCGGCCGAGAATGATAGAATATGTGTCTTTGGCTCGTTTTATACAGTGAGTGCTGTATTAGGGGTATTACAGAAGAGCTAAGTTATAAATGATCAAAAGGTAACTTCAGATGGTCAAGAATGTTAGTGAAGAAGAAGCATTGCTAAGAAAACGTGCGCGCAGACGTTTAGTAGGGGCGGTCACATTGGTGATTCTATCTGTGGTATTTTTACCTATGATTCTTGACAGTGAGCCGAAACAAGAGCAGCAAGAAGTTGATATTCTAATTCCGTCAGAAGATGTGGTAAGTGAATCCATTCCGTGGATGACGCCTGGGGAACCCATCGATCAGGATAGCAACGCAGGTACGGGATCGGGAGAACTCTTGCCATTCAGCGTGCCAGAATTTCCACAATCAGATGATGAATCGACGGAGGGATATAGTGTTTCACGTATTCCGATACCTTCTTCCAAACCTCGATTTAATAAACCTGTAACTCAAACTAATAAATCCTCAATTCAAGCTGCAAGACCAGAATCTCCCAAGGTTCAAGCTGCAAAACCAGAATCTATTCAAGCTGCAAAACCAGAATCTATTCAAGCTGCAAAACCAGAATCTGTACAAACAGCAAAAACAGAGTCTCCTAATAAGGTGGAGGGAAAATTTGTAATACAGCTGGGCGCATTTGCTGATCCAACCAAGGCGAAGCAGCAGCAACAGAATCTTGCGGCTAGCGGCGTTGACGCTTATATTGAAACAATAAAAGTAGGTGGAAATGAAATGGTTCGTGTGCGTGTCGGCCCTTTCCCAACACGGAAGGCAGCAGAAGAGGGATATGAAAAATTGAAGAAAATGGGGTTGAGTGGCGTGGTAACCAGTAGATAATTTGGACTGATTCATCTTATCTTAAAGTGATAGTAAATGACCATTTTTGATTATATAGTTTTAGGTATAGTTTTCATTTCTGTCCTTATTAGTATTACTCGTGGTGTGGTACGTGAAGTAGTGTCATTACTTGGCTGGATCATAGCTTTTTTCATAGCAAGCCATTATGCGGCAAATTTTGAACCACTCTTACCTCAGACCATTGAAGATGGCTCTCTGCGTATGTTGATTGTATTTGTGATGACCTTTTTTGCAGCTCTAATAGTAGTAATGGTGATTTCACTGCTGTTATCCAAATTGGTCAGTAGTGTCGGCCTTGGTTTGATCGATAGAATTCTGGGGGCAGTATTTGGTTTTGCGCGCGGAGTGTTAATTGTCTTATTTATAATAATAGCGGCAGGTTTTACTGCTTTGCCGCAACAATCTTTCTGGCAACAAGCTTTACTGAGAGAGCCACTGGAGAAGATAGCGACACAAGCAATTCAGTGGTTGCCACAAAATCTCAAAGAGTATATAAGTTTTAATAAATGATCGATACGGATTGCGGGGATGAAATAGATAAACCTATTGCTCAGAGAAATACATCCATTGGGAGCCTTTCAGATTCATTATGAAGAGCTTATTTTCTTTTTTTTGTAGTTCAACAAGCTTATTCCGAGGTTAATTATGTGTGGAATTCTCGGTATAGTTACTCAATCACCAGTCAACCAGATACTTTATGATGGTTTGTTAATGTTACAGCACCGTGGGCAGGATGCGGCGGGTATTGTGACAGCGCAGGAAAACACTTTCCATATGCATAAAGGGTTGGGTATGGTAAGAGATGTTTTCCGCACGCGTAACATGCGTGCTCTACCAGGTAATATGGGAATTGCTCATGTGCGCTATCCAACCGCTGGTTCTGCAGAATCGGCAGCTGAGGCGCAGCCGTTCTATGTCAATTCACCCTTCGGGATTGTGTTGGGGCATAATGGTAATTTGACTAATGCAGCAGAGCTTGATAAGCAATTATTTCAATCAGATCGACGCCATGTCAATACGCATTCTGATTCAGAAGTGTTACTGAATGTGTTGGCGCATGAATTACAGGAATGTGCTTCAAGCTATCAGTTAGATCCTGCTACCATTTTTGCTGCAGTTTCTGGTGTCCATCGCCGTTGTCAAGGTGCCTACGCAGTAATCGCAATGATTGCTGGCTCTGGCTTGCTGGCTTTTCGTGACCCCTATGGCATTCGCCCTTTAGTTTTTGGTAAAACAGAAACAGATCATGGGATAGAGTATATGGTAGCATCCGAAAGCGTGGCCCTCGATACATTAGGCTTCAAACTGATTCGTGATGTGGAGCCAGGAGAAGCAATTTTTATTGATGATAAAAGCAATTTCTATAGTAAACAGTGCGCAGTCAACCCTGATCTTAATCCATGTATATTTGAGTATGTTTATCTGGCACGCCCGGATTCCATCATGGATGGTATTTCCGTATACGAAAGTCGGCTCAATATGGGGAGCAGTCTTGGGGATAAAATAAAAAAAACGATGCGGCACCTTGATATCGATGTCGTGATTCCCATCCCGGACTCAAGCCGCCCAAGTGCCCTACAACTCGCTAATTGTCTTGGCATCGATTTTCGTGAAGGCTTTGTTAAAAATCGTTATATCGGTAGAACTTTTATTATGCCGGGTCAGCAACATCGACGTAGGTCTGTCCGCCAGAAGCTCAATGCAATCAGTATTGAGTTTCGTGGAAAGAATGTATTGTTGGTAGATGATTCCATCGTCAGAGGAACGACCAGTCGAGAGATCGTACAAATGGCGCAAGAAGCGGGGGCGCATAAGGTATATTTTGCATCAGCAGCACCTCCCGTTCGTTTCCCGAATGTTTATGGGATTGATATGCCGACCCGGCAAGAATTAATTGCAACCGGCCGCGATAATGATGAGATTTGCCGCGAGATCGGGGCGGATGGTCTTGTCTACCAGGATCTTGAGTCTCTCAAAAAGGCGATATCATCGGTAGATTCGCTCGTGAAGAACTTTGAAAGTTCTTGCTTTGATGGGGATTATATAACTAAGGATGTTACCCCAGAATATTTAGCCAGGATTGAATCGCAGCGTAATTCTGGTTTAAAAGTATCTCGATCTAATAGATATAGTACTCAGCTTGATCTGGGGCTGATATTGACGGATTAATAGAAAAAAACTGACTGAGCAGGATCATTAATTATTGCTTCCGGATAACAAGCAAACAAATTAAATTTGGAGAAAAATCGGGATGTTGGATGATTTAGAGCCAGAAACGTTAGCACTACATACAGGAATTCATCGCAGCCAATTCAATGAGCATTCTGAGGCAATCTATCTTACTTCCAGCTTTGTTTTTGAAAGTGCAGCTCAGGCAGCTGCACGTTTCTCAGGCGAAGAATCCGGAAATATTTACTCGCGCTTTACCAATCCTACCGTCACGGCCATGCAAGAGCGACTTGCTGCATTGGAAGGAGCTGAAGCATGCGTGGCGACATCTTCCGGCATGTCAGCCATACTTGCCTGTGTGATGGGATTACTGTCAGCTGGAGATCATATTATTGCCTCGCGTAGTTTATTCGGCGCAACGGTTAATCTCTTTTCCAATATCCTCAATCGCTTCAACATTCAAACGACTTTTGTGTCTGCTACCGATATTGATGAATGGCGCTCGGCAGTCAAGGTGAATACCAAGCTGTTATTCCTGGAAACGCCTTCCAATCCATTGACTGAGATCTCCGATATCTCGGCATTGTCAGCAGTTGCCAAGCAAGCGAATGCATGGTTGGTGGTAGATAATTGTTTTTGTACGCCTATATTACAGAAACCTTTGGAGTTGGGTGCTGATCTAGTGGTCCATTCTGCAACGAAGTATCTGGACGGCCAAGGCAGAGTACTCGGTGGAGCGGTACTGGGTAAACGCGATTTGCTGATGGACGGCGGTATTTTTAGTTTTCTACGTACAGCCGGGCCCACATTGAGTGCATTTAATGCATGGGTTATTCTGAAAGGACTGGAGACGCTCAAAATCAGAATGGATGCACATTGTGCGCATGCCATGGAAATTGCGCACTGGCTAGAAAAGCAAAAGAACGTAACGCGTGTTTTTTATCCGGGGCTGTCGTCTCATCCACAGTATGAACTGGCCAGGCGTCAGCAAACAGCTGGAGGAGGAGGCATTGTCACCTTTGAGGTAGAAGGTGGAAAAGAAGCTGCGTGGCGCGTCATAGATAGTGCAAGATTAATTTCGATCACGGCTAATCTGGGTGATACTAAGAGCACATTGACCCATCCTGCTACAACTACACATGGTCGAATCAGCCAAGAAGCGCGTGATGCAGCAGGAATTACGGGTGGGTTATTGCGTATTGCTGTAGGTCTCGAATCCCCGCAAGATATTAAAGCAGATCTGGCGCGGGGGTTATTATCTTGATCCAAAGTTAGCAGATTTCAGCTTTTGTGATGATGACGTCCTCCAGTGGCACATTCTGGTGCCCAGCATTGTTCCCTGTTTTTACTTTCTTGATTTTATCAACGACATCCTTTCCTTCGACTACTTTACCAAAGACACAATAGCCAAAACCCTGAGTGGTAGGGGCAGTATAATTAAGGAAATTATTATCGTTAACGTTAATAAAAAACTGAGAGGTGGCTGAATCCACATCGGATGTCCTCGCCATGGCTATAGTATAGGCATCATTTTTAAGACCATTGGCAGCTTCATTCTTGATAGGAGCCAGGGTTTTTTTTTGTTTCATGCCCGGCTCGTAGCCACCACCCTGGATCATAAACCCATCTATGACGCGATGAAATAATGTATTGTCATAGTGTCCATTATTAACGTAATTCAGGAAATTTTGCGCGGTAATGGGAGCTTTGTCGCTATCAAGCTCTATTCCAATGACTCCATAATTAGTATGTAGCTTTATCATGTTTATTCCTAATTGAGTTAATGATCAGGAGAATCTGAGAGAAGTTCGATAGATTCGATAACAATAGTATTTTTCGGCACATCGCTCGCAAACATTCCCTTTGGTCCTGTCGGTGTCGTGGCTATTTTATTGACGACTTCCATACCTTCAGTCACTTTGCCAAATACTGTGTAACCATATCCTTGTATGGTTGGGGCAGTATGATTGAGAAATGAATTATTCGCAACATTGATAAAGAATTGGGCGGTTGCTGAGTGCGGTTGATTGGTTCTTGCCATAGCTATGGTGCCGATTTCATTTTTTAATCCGTTAGCAGCCTCGTTCTCAATAGGTTGTTTTGTTGGCTTCTGGGTGAGCGATTGATCGAATCCTCCTCCCTGGATCATAAAGTTTGCGATAACACGATGAAATATCGTGCCATTATAAAAACCTTCATTGACGTAATTTAAAAAATTCTCTACTGTTTTAGGCGCTTTCTCAGGATAAAGTTCCACGATGATGGGGCCTAGATTGGTATTTATTCTGATTTTTGGCGGAGCAGCAAAAAGTGTTGTACTGATCATCAGTAACATGACAATGAGAAATCGGGTCATGGTGTCATTCCTATTCAATGAGTGGAGTGCATACGCCGGTTCAAAAAGTAATCCTTCCCTTGTGTTACAATTCCCCGGTTTTGCTATGAGGTAAGATGGAGCTTTATCTTTTATTTTAAGGATAAAATTCTATAATTAACGGATTCTACCAAGAAGATCGTTCCCCTCACAATCATTCATTCGCTTATTCATTCATTGCGATGCTTAAAATTTATAACACCCTAACTCGTAAAAAAGAGAAATTTGTCCCGATTAAACCTGGTGAAGTCAGAATGTATGTGTGCGGGATGACAGTATATGATTACTGTCATTTGGGTCATGCTCGTGTCCTGGTGGTTTTTGATACGGTTGTGCGCTGGCTAGAAGTAATGGGTTTCAAGGTAACCTATGTGCGTAATATCACTGATATCGACGACAAAATCATAAAACGTGCGCAGGAAAATGGTGAAACTATCAATACCTTGACCCAACGTTATATCGATGCCATGTATGAAGATGCCGCGCGGTTGGGCGTTGCTCAGCCTACATACGAACCTCGTGCTACTCAATGTATCGAGGATATGATTGGCATGATACTCACCCTCATTCAGAAGGGGCTTGCGTATGTTGCAGCTAATGGCGACGTGTTTTATTCAGTTCATCAATTTCCGCATTATGGAAAACTTTCTGGCAAATCACTCGAAGATCTACGTGCGGGTGAACGTGTAGACATCGATTTCAATAAAAAAGATCCATTGGATTTTGTGCTATGGAAAGCTGCTAAAGCCGGTGAACCTTGCTGGGACTCTCCCTGGGGGAAAGGACGGCCGGGCTGGCATATTGAATGTTCAGCGATGAGTGAGCATTATCTGGGTGAACACTTTGATATTCATGGCGGTGGTCAGGATCTACAATTTCCACATCATGAGAATGAAATAGCGCAAAGCGAAGGTGCACACGATCATGCTTACGTTAACTATTGGATGCATAATGGCTTTGTACGTGTTGATAACGAAAAGATGTCCAAATCATTGGGTAACTTTTTTACAGTACGGGAAGTGCTCGCGCGCTATCAACCGGAAGTTGTACGTTTCTTCATTTTACGTGCGCATTATCGAAGCCCCCTTAATTATTCAGATGAGCATCTCAATGATGCCAGGAATGCGCTTGATCGGCTTTATATCGCTTTGAAAGAGTATAGCTTGCCATCCACCGAAATAAACTGGGATGAGTCGTATGCTGAACGATTCAAGGCAGCGATGAACGACGATTTCAATACAGCCGAAGCTATCGCTGTCCTGTTTGATCTTGCCGGGGAGATCAATCGAACGAATAATGCTCAGCTTGCAGTCCTGCTTAAAGCATTAGGTGGCACCTTAGGTTTGTTGCAGCAGAATCCGCAAGCTTATCTCCAAAACTTACATTCAGCAGAAAAAAATTTGTTTTCTCAGGAAGCGATTGAACAAATGATTCAGCAGCGTTTAGACGCGCGCAAGAACCGAGATTTTGTTCAAGCTGACAATATCCGTAAACAACTGGCAGCCGCAGGCATTATTCTGGAAGATAGTGTGCAGGGGACAACCTGGCGTCGTCAGTAATATCTTTTATGTAAAAATATGAGATTTTATTTTTTTTCAGTGAGTACGGAAATTAAATGATCAATAAATGCTATACGCATGAGAATATCTGAAGCGAGCATGATGGCCATATACCCACTGATTCAAGAGATGACGAGCTGAATCAATAATTTCCGATGCTGTCATCCCTATTGGACCAGCCAGAGTTTCAAGCAGGGCATCCGCTGCTGCACCATGCAGATAAACAGCCAGTAGTAATGCGTTCTCTGAAGTTAACCCCTGAGCGAGTAGCGCGCCGGTCATGCCGGAAAGCACATCACCTGTTCCCGCGCTGCTTAAGCCAGGGTTGCCACTGGCATTAAAATAACAATGACCGTTTGGAAATGCACAGATGCTTCCTGCCCCTTTCAGCACAACTGAACAATTGAAATTCCTGGCTAGATCCTCTGCTGCTTGCATACGGTGGTTCTGAACGGTGGCAATATCGGTACCGAGCAGCCGTGCTGCTTCAGCAGCATGCGGCGTGAGAAGAGAGGGCGCATGGCGGCTACGTAATGCGCTCGCGAGCTCGGAATGGTGTGCAATCAGATTGAGGGCGTCTGCGTCCAAAACCACGGGTAAGGAAGTCTGCAAAGTTTCTTCCAGGCAAAGACAGGCCGAGATTTCCTTTCCGAGTCCAGGACCCACGATCAGACAAGTGAGATGATCAAGCTCGAATAGCTCGTCCACTGGACGCAGCATGAGCTCTGGCTGTGCTGGGTCGACAGTTGACGGTTGATTGGCAAGCAGGCCAAGGTAGACTCGCCCGGCTCCCAATTTAAGTGCGGCTGAGCCTGCTAATAGCGCCGCCCCGACCATGCCTGATGCTCCTCCTATGATCCCCACGCTGCCAAAGATGCCTTTATGACTGTTAGCTGGGCGGGGAGCAGGCAATAAAGTTTTTATCAGGGATTGATCCAGTAGCCATGATTGTGGACTTTTCATAGAGACTGCGTCGAGATCCAGATCACATAAAATGATTTCTCCGGCATATTCGCAGCCATCATGCGTCAGAAGGCCTGGCTTCAGACCAATGAAAGTAGCCGTGATCGTTGCTTTGATGGCAGTACTCGGTGCGATTCCGTTATCGGCACTGAGGCCACTGGGAATATCGAGCGCAAGTACGGGTAAATTCATATGGTTAACGGCTGCGATCAGGCGCTGATATTTTTCATCTAATGGATATTTATCAGGGTTCAGGCCAATGCCGAATAATCCGTCGATGATGACATGCCACGAACCGGAAGAGGGGATATCGTTATGTAATTCTCCTCCTGCGTTCAGCCAGTTTTGTAAAGCCTGCTTGGCATCTTGCGATAATTTAGAGGGGTCACCAGTAAAAATAGTAGTGACCTGAAAACCCCATGCGCGCAAATAGCGTGCCGTCACAAAGGCATCTCCTCCATTATTGCCTGGTCCGGCTAGCACCAGGAGGTTGCTTTTATCGTTACTGAGCAGTTTATTTTTGGTGATATGAGCAGCCGCTAATCCAGCTTTTTCCATGAGATTCGGAGGATTAGGTCGAGCGGCAGCAAGCTGTTCGATTTCACGAATGTCAGCAGTGGAATAGAGAGGGATCGGGTTATTCATCTGATTGGGTGTCTTCTCGTGTAAAATAATTATTCTTAATTTAACTTACTATAATTTTGATTGATGTTGCAATTTCGAGGCCATAAGGCGCTATCTCACTTTCGATTACAAAAATTATCTGATCTGATCAAATCCATCGTACCCGAAATTTCGGTTATTGACGCTGAGTATTGGTATTTTTGTAAAATAAAACGCGATTTGAAGCAAAATGAACTCAATATTCTGCAGAAGTTACTTGGCATTGATCCAGCGCGACAACCGCCTGTACCGAAAGGTGAGTTTTTGTTAGTTGTACCGCGCCCCGGTACCATTTCACCCTGGTCATCTAAGGCAACGGACATTGTTCATCATTGTGGAGTCGATGTGATTGAAAGAGTAGAGCGAGGGATTGCATTTTATGTCCAGCATGAAGCGGCGTTTTCTAAAGAGAACAGGCGTGCAATCGAGGCAATTCTATATGATCGCATGACTGAAGCGGTTTTTTATTCTTTGTCTGAAGCAGTGGCTTTGTTCCATCATGTGGAACCGGCACTGCTTAAAGAAATCAATATCTTCAAAGAAGACAAGACGGCTCTGGTTAAGGCTAATCAAGCAATGGGGTTAGCCTTATCTCCTGATGAAATTGATTATCTCCTGGATTATTTTCTTCATGTCAGGCGTAATCCTACCGATGTGGAGTTAATGATGTTTGCCCAGGCAAACTCAGAACATTGCCGGCATAAAATTTTTAATGCAGACTGGATTATTGATGGCGAACAAAAAAACCAATCACTGTTTTCAATGATACGTCATACCCATCAACAGCGTCCACAAGGCACCATTGTGGCCTATGCTGATAATGCTGCCATTATCGAAGGGGCAACCATCCATCGCTTCTATCCCGGAAAAAATCACGCTTATGGCTATGCACTAGAGCCTACTCATCTGCTCATAAAAGTGGAAACCCATAATCATCCGACAGCAATTTCTCCTTTTCCAGGAGCCGCAACAGGGGTGGGAGGAGAAATTCGGGATGAGGGAGCAACCGGGCGAGGTGCCAAACCCAAAGCTGGATTAACCGGTTTCTCTGTGTCCAATTTGCGTATTCCGGATTTTATTCAGCCTTGGGAAACATGGCAGGGGCAAAATGGCTATGGCAAGCCTGTACGTATTGCCTCAGCTCTGGAAATTATGTTAACTGGGCCTATTGGTGGTGCTGCGTTTAATAATGAATTTGGCAGACCTAATCTTGCAGGCTATTTTCGCACATTCGAAGCGCAAGTCGCCGGTGAGATGCGGGGCTATCACAAGCCTATCATGCTGGCTGGCGGCATTGGACAGATTTCTGAACGACATACCGCAAAGCAGGATTTCTCAAAAGATGCCTTACTGATTCAACTGGGCGGACCGGGCATGCTGATTGGGCTCGGGGGTGGGGCTGCTTCCAGTATGGATACCGGCACTAATACGGAAGACCTGGATTTTGATTCGGTACAGCGTGGTAATGCCGAAATGCAACGTCGTGCGCAGGAAGTAATCGATCGGTGCTGGCAGCTGGAGCGCAGTGGGCAGCCTAATCCCATTCTTTCGATTCATGATGTCGGTGCAGGCGGCTTATCCAATGCTTTGCCCGAACTTGTTCATGGAGCTGGTTGCGGAGGGCATTTTGATTTACGTGCAATTCCTTTGGAAGAATCCGGTATGTCGCCGATGCAGATTTGGTGTAATGAAGCGCAGGAGCGCTATGTGCTTGCTATTAGACGGGAATCACTGACTTTGTTCCAGACAATTTGTGAACGAGAACGATGCCCTTATGCCGTGGTAGGCGAAGCGATTATTCAGCAGCAACTAATTGTTAATGATGAGAAATCCAGCATCTTGCCGATAAATATGCCGCTTTCGGTATTATTAGGTAAACCGCCCAAAATGACGCGTATCGTCTCGCATATTAGTAGCGTGTTTCCTCCATTTGATCTGACTGAGATACCCTTGCAAGAAGCTGCTTATCGGGTTTTAAGATTGCCTGCTGTCGCAGATAAAACTTTTTTGATCACGATTGGTGACCGTAGTGTGGGTGGAATGACCGCGCGTGATCAGATGGTGGGACCGTGGCAAATACCAGTGGCAGATGTCGCAGTGACAGCCATGGGCTATCAGACTTATCTTGGCGAGGCATTTGCGCTTGGTGAGCGCGCACCTCTGGCATTGATTGATCCAGCGGCCTCTGCGCGGATGGCAGTAGCAGAAGCCATCACTAATATGGCTGCTGCTGCGATAAACGATCTGAGCGAGATCAAACTGTCTGCTAACTGGATGGCAGCTGCCGGGCACGCAGGTGAGGATGCTGCACTCTATGACGCTGTTCATGCTGTGGCGATGGAGTTATGTCCTCAGCTGGGGATTAGTATTCCGGTTGGCAAAGATTCGATGTCCATGAAAACCGCCTGGCAGGAATCAAATGGAAATAAAGGCAGTCAACAAAAAGAGGTGATTGCGCCTCTCTCATTGATTATTTCTGCTTTTGCAAGAGTGCGTGATGTGCGCAAAACGCTTACCCCGCAATTACGTACTGATTGTGGTGAAACCGAGCTTATTCTAATTGATCTAGGAAGCAGGAGAAACCGCTTGGGTGGTTCGGCATTGGCGCAAGTTTATGGGCAATTGGGCAATATTGTCCCAGATATATCGACTATTGCAGAAATAGAAAAACTTAAACGTTTGTTTTCGATCATACAAGAACTGAATTGTGCGGATCAAATTCTAGCTTACCATGACCGTTCAGATGGTGGATTGTTTGTGACTTTGTGCGAGATGACTTTTGCTGGTCATGTGGGCATGACGATCAACCTGGACCCGTTGTGCCTTGATTCATTGGCTAAAGATACCGGTTATGAAATTAAGTCGGAGATGCTGCCTGGCAGATCTTTGGAAAGCGCGATGGCGGCTTTATTTAATGAAGAATTGGGGGCAGTGATTCAGATAAAAAAACAACATGTTGAAACAGTGCTACAAATCCTGTCAGAAGCTGGCCTACGTGATGAGAGCTTTGTGCTGGGTAACCCCAATGAACAGGATGAGATCCGTTTCTTGCTTAACAATAAAATCATTTTTCAAGACAAACGGGTTAATTTGCAGCGTGCCTGGTCAGAAACAACTTACCAGATGCAGAAACTGCGTGACAATCCCGTATGCGCACAACAAGAATTTGATCGTATCCTTGATACTTCTGACCCTGGCTTGAGCGCGGAACTGACTTTTGATATCGAAGAGGATATTGCAGCACCCTTTATCCAAGCCGGTATCCGACCCAAGATGGCCGTTCTGCGTGAGCAAGGGGTAAATGGTCATGTTGAAATGGCGGCCGCCTTTGATCGTGCCGGGTTTGAGGCTGTTGATGTGCATATGAGCGATATCATTACAGGGCGCGTTTCATTGAGCGACTATAAGGGGTTTGCCGCCTGTGGCGGATTTTCTTATGGTGATGTGCTTGGGGCTGGTGAGGGGTGGGCGAAATCTATCTTGTTTAATGCACATGTGCGCAATGAATTTGAATCTTTTTTTGAGCGTAGTGATACTTTTGCACTGGGGGTATGCAATGGCTGCCAGATGATGAGCAATTTGCATGAAATTATTCCAGGTACCGATCATTGGCCGCATTTCGAACGTAATCTATCTGAGCAATTTGAAGCGCGCTTTGTTATGGTTGAGATCCCAAAGAATCCCTCCCTTTTCTTTGATGGCATGGTTGGGAGTTGTTTACCGATCCAGGTAGCACATGGAGAAGGCTATGCAGCCTTCAGCCATAATCAGCAATTGGAATCAGCATTATCCTATGTTCCATTACGCTTTGTTGATCACTACGGTACGGCGACTGAGCGGTATCCATTTAATCCTAATGGTTCACCGCAAGGAATAGCCGGGATGACTTCGACCGATGGTCGGTTTACCATTCTGATGCCGCATCCTGAACGGGTTTTTCGTACCGTTCAGCATTCCTGGCATGTCGATACCTGGCCAGAAGATTCTCCTTGGATGAGGATGTTCAGAAATGCGCGTAAATGGGTAGGGTAAGTGTGTATAACCTATCATGCGCGGTCTTTAATCTTCCTGGGGTACACCTACGTGATTCTCTAGATCATCAATACTTTTAAGAATAATCGATAACATGACTAAGTGGAAAGTTAGCATCCGAAGCGGATTGGTAAGCATAATGTTGTTAGTGTGGGCAGTACATTCCGAAAATTTGCCAGCACAAATCATTCCTGCTCAAAAACCTGAATCTCTTGGCAGTGATTCTGTGCGGGAATGTGTGCCGGTAGCGCAGTGGGTTATCCCAGGGAAGGGTAAGACTGACTTATCCGATATTATTAAGCGTGCAGCAAATCAATCGGTCATTTTACTAGGTGAAACCCATGTTAATCGGGAGCACCATCGTTGGCAATTACAAATGCTGGCAGCGTTGTATACTGCTCGTCCTGATATGGTGATTGGTTTCGAAATGTTCCCACGTCGAGTCCAGAGAGTACTCGATCAATGGGTGGCGGGTGAGTTATCTGAAGCTGCTTTCCTGAAAGCTTCAGAATGGGATACGGTATGGAGAACAGATGCCAGTCTTTATCTGCCATTATTTCATTTTGCACGCATGAATCGTATTCCGATGCGAGCGCTTAATATTGATACCAAACTCAGAAAGCAGGTAGCTGAGAAAGGCTTTGACAGTATTCCCGAGAATGAGCGTGAAGGCGTAACGCGTCCAGCACCTCCTAGTGCCGGATACCTTGATTTTTTGTTACCCATATATGAGGCACATGATCGTAAAGATAAGAAAAAGGAAAGGAATAGTCGTTATGATCCTGATTTCTTACGATTCGTTATTGGTCAGCAATTATGGGACCGGGCAATGGCTCATGAAATTCATGGGGTATTTAGCACGCAGGGTCAAGGGAAAAGTCCGCTAGTGGTTGCTATTATGGGATCGGGTCATATCATGCATGGTTTCGGTGTTCCTCATCAATTGAAAGATCTGGGGATAACAAAAATTACTTCATTATTACCATGGGATACAAACAAACCATGTCAACAATTAGTGGCAGATTATGCTGATGCCGTGTTTGGCGTTAGCCCGGCTAGTGCGGAAACTACACCTTTGCGCCAGCGACTGGGTATTCGTTATGAGATAGCTTCACAGGATGGCGGAGCGCGTGTTCTGGAGGTTGAAAGAGGCAGTATTGCCGAGAAAGCTAATATGCTGGAAAACGATATCATCACTGAGATCGCAGGATTATCAGTGATGGAAATGGGAGACCTCATTGCTGTGGTCAAACGTCAGGCGCCAGGTACGTGGTTGCCACTCAAAGTCAAGCGCGGGAATGGCGAGATTGAGATTGTTGCCAAGTTTCCTGCGCTAGAAAAATAAACAAGTTATCAAGATGGCTTGTCATTCCATTTCTGAATTATAAATGACGCGAAGACGAGCCGCGGACAATGTCCATAATACGGCAAAGAGAAGCCGGCAAAGTCAGGTTTGATTTAGAAATGGAATAACAGCAATCATGATTTTTTTATACGATGTAAATGGGTTATAGCGCGATTTCTTTGCTCATGTGATTGTGATATTGCTTCTCGGAGAATACTTAACAAAACTCTTTGCTTTTTTCTTTTGGTTTATAAAGAGTAAAATCCAGTTGATGTCTCTGAAGAAGTTTATAAAATTCTGTTCGATTACGTTTGGCTAATCTGGCTGCTTGCGTTACGTTGCCTGCAGTGATTTTTAGTAAACGTACCAGATAATTTCTTTCAAACTGTTTGCGTGCTTCTTCAAATGATACGAGTTGCGCTTCCTCCTGATGCATCGCATCATAGACCAGTTGATATGAAATAAGAGGGTTCGCGCTCAGGACGACGCTTTGTTCTATGATATTCATTAATTGTCGAACATTACCCGGCCATGAAGCACTGAGCAAAAGATTGGTTGCTTCCGGCGAAAAACCATTGATTTCTTTCTCGTATTTTTCAGCAAAGGTACGAAGAAAATGATTAGCCAGCAAGGGAATATCTTCACGGCGTTGAGCTAATGAGGGAATTGTTAAACCAACCACATAGAGCCGGTAATACAGATCCTCACGAAAATTTCCTGCCGTAATCTCAGCTTTGAGATCACGGTGAGTAGCAGAAATAATCCGGACATCAATTGGGATTGGCTGCGTAGACCCGACGGGTCTGATGATCCTTTCTTGCAGGGCATGCAGTAACTTTACTTGCAGTAGCAGCGGCATATCACCAATTTCATCAAGGAACAATGTGCCCCCTTCGGCTAATTGAAACAGACCTTTATGGTCCCGGATAGCGCCGGTAAAAGCCCCTTTGACATGTCCAAATAACTCTGATTCCAGTAATTGCTCAGGGATGGCTGCGCAATTGATAGTAACAAAAGGTTGGCGGCAACGCTTGGATGCTTGATGAATAGCACGTGCAAATAATTCTTTGCCAACACCACTTTCTCCAAGAAGTAGCACGCTCGCATTTCCTTCCGCAACGCGTTCTACTTTGGTCAGAATATCTTCCATTTCAGCATTTTGGGTAATGATGCTTTTACGCCATGCAACTCGTGATTCCTCACAGGATTCATTATTTCCGCTATTGCATGTAAGTCTGAGAGCCTGATCTATTTGATCGAGCAAGGTTTTTGGATCATAGGGTTTGGTGAGATAACCAAAAATACCACGCTGAACTGCGGCGACCGCATCCGGGATCGTGCCATATGCTGTCAGAATAATGACCGGTAGCGTTGGGTTGGCTTGATGAATATGTTCAAACAAAGCCATACCATCCATTCCGCTCATTTGCATGTCACTGATGACGAGATGGGGCCGTGTGATATCGAGGCAGTTTAATGCGGCTTCTGCACTGGTAGCTACAATGGTTTCAAATCCTGCAGCCGTTAAACGTATCGAGAGTAATTCAAGAAGGTCTGAGTCGTCATCGACAATTAAGATTTTTTTAGACGGTACCATATGTTTTCATTCAGGGTGTTATTCTACGGATTGGATGCTTTTCCATGTTCTTTATCGCATCTATTCTATTTTGCAATGTTTGAATGTGTTCTTCCAATGCTTGTATTTGCTCATCTGAAGCTTTTAATTTTTGAGAAAAATTTTTCGCATCAGTTCTTGCAATTTGCTGTTCTCTGAGTAGCGATATGAGTAATTTCCTGAAATTAGCTACGTTAGTCGACATTGTAATATCTTGTGGCCAATTATTCAGTAAATCGAGCGCAGCCTGAATATTTGTAAAAGATGTTTTGGGTAAACTGATAAGTAAAACATATTTTAGACGACTCTTCGCATCGGAATTTTTTCTATTAAAATGTTTCTTGGTAGAGTTGTATTCCGCGACTAGTTGAGCAGCATTCTTTTTTTGCAGCTGACCATAATACAACATCAATTCATCTAATGTATCATATTGATCTAATTTATCTTGCTCGGAGACTGGTTTGTCAGCAGGGTCTGGTGATGGATAAGTAGTCGCTGTTGTACACCCAACTAATACAAAAAAAAATATAGAAAATAATAACGACTTTGAAGCAACATTCATGGCTGAACCTCAGGATCTTGAATAGGCAGGATTAGGCAGAAATGCGCTCCCTGACCGCCATGTTTAACAAGTTTAATATTCCCACCGTGTGCAAGTGCATATTCCCTGGCAATTGACAAGCCAAGCCCGGTTCCTCTGATATGGCTATTAGGTTTGCTACGCCCCCGATAAAAGGGTTCAAAAATTTTATCCTCATCGGTGATATCAATCCCGCTACCATAGTCGATGACATCGAGTTGGATAGTTTGATCCATTTGTATCGCAGAGATCTTGATGCAACTGTCTTGTGGAGAGAATTTTATGGCATTTGATAAAAGATTATCAATTATAATACCAACTTTCTGTTTGTCGCATTCGAGCATGAGATCTGGGCATGTTAAATCGATTTTTATCTTTCTACTCATGATAGACAGATTCTGATCCTTCAAGACAGTGGTGATGATATGAGCAAGATTTGTGCGCTGTTTAATCAGTGCCACTTTGTCTGCCTGAAGGGCACTAAAACTTAATAAATCTTCGATACGTTTCTGCAATTGGATGCTGCTGGTTTGGAGAATATCAACAATTTGTTTCTGTTTTTTATTAAGATCGCCAGTTACTCCTTCTGCAAGGAGGTTTGTTCCCTCACGAATAGCGGAGAGGGGTGTTTTAAGTTCATGGGAGACTTGTCGTAGAAATTGTATTTTCTGTTCTTCCAATTTGAGCAAGCGGCGACGCATCCAATCTAGGCGAGAACCCAGGTATTTTAAATTTTCAGGACCAGCAATTCTTACTGCGCTAGATAATTTACCTTGGCCCATATTATAAATTGCTTCGTCAAGCTGACGAAGCGGTCGTGCTATGAATACTGAGAAAGCGAGGGCGAGCAAAATAACAAATGGGATCAGAATGAGTAATTCCCACTCAACCAAAGTGCGAGTACGTAAAGCCATCTCACTCATTTCATTTATTTTCTGTCCAATTATCCGATAATTTTCTGTAGAGAAATTCTGTGCAAGGATAAGCAGATTAGCAAACTGGTTGAGTAAATCTCGAAGATTCTGAGGAGTATTATATGAAGTCAGTATTTCACGAAAAATAGTTGCCTCTAATAATTGTAATTTTTCCAATAAAAGCTGTTGTTCCAGGTAGGGAGAAGCTTCCATAAGCTTTATCGCCGTTTTTTCAAAATTGGTATGTGCCTGAAAATAACCTTCGAGTAAGGATATGTCTTCCAAAATATGCGCGTGCTGTACACTCCGCTCCATCACGATAATTTCATCAATCAAGATACTGCTGCCATGAGTAATTTCTGTGGCCTGATAGATGGTTTGGCGGCTCTGCTCGGCAAGCTGATCAATACGTATGGCGCTGTAGATTAGCGCAGCGATTAAGGGTAATCCTACTATCGAAAACCCGAGCAAGATCAATTTAAGAAAGGATGTGGGATTGTGACGTAGCTCTGCTTGAGGGGTAATATCCGGTTTATCATCCGTTTCTGGCGTAACAGAATCTATCGTGCTTCTCAATACTTCTATCCTCTATACTATCTCATAGATTAAGTTGCTATAAAGCTATCAATGTTGCCGCTGCGGCGTTAAAAACAGGCTCAAAATGCTCATTTAGTAGGTATAAACTTGGCTTCTTTGATCTGTTTTTGTTTATTATTGACTGCCTCGAAAATATTTTCTAACAGCCTGCTAGAGTCTGTCTGTGTTTCTTATCTAATAATGAAGATATGAGCCTTAAACTACAGCTCATTATACCGGCAAGGGAATCTTTCTGATAAAAGTATCAGAAGTAAACGACAAATCCTAGATTTGTTGTGCTTATTGACTATATGGGTACCGAATTTTCTGAAGCCAATTCAAATTCTTTTCGTCTTAAGATTGTATTCTGGGCTTGCGGTAATAGATTTGGATAATCAAGGCTGTAGTGCAAGCCACGGCTCTCATGGCGAAGCATGGCACTTTGCACAATCAAATCAGCCGTTGTAACTAAGTTACGTAATTCTAACAAATCGCCTGTCACGCGAAAATTAGTATAGTACTCATTGATTTCTTCCCGTAGCAGGTTTATGCGGTGTTGAGCACGTTGCAGGCGTTTATTGGTTCGTACAATTCCCACGTAACTCCACATGAAGCGGCGTAGCTCGTCCCAGTTATGTGAAATGACGATTTCCTCATCTGCATCTGTCACGCGACTTTCATCCCATTTGGGAAGTGAGATGGGAGGGACAGGTGATAGACTGAGAATATCCTCGGCTGCAGCCTGGCCGAATACTAAACACTCTAATAAAGAATTACTGGCTAACCGGTTAGCACCATGTAATCCAGTATGAGCAGTCTCGCCTATGGCATATAAGTTGCCTAGATCAGTTTTGCCTTTCCGGTCAACAACGATACCGCCACATGTGTAATGTGCAGCGGGAACGACTGGAATGGGTTGGCGTGTAATATCAATTCCTAATTCGTGGCATCGAGTATAAATAGTAGGAAAGTGCTGCTTGAGAAAATCGGATGATTTATGAGAAATATCCAGATAGACGCAATCAAGACCTCTTTTTTTCATTTCAAAATCAATAGCACGTGCCACAATATCGCGTGGTGCCAGTTCCGCACGTTTATCATGCCACGGCATAAAGCGTTCCCCATTAGGAAGTTTTAATAGTCCGCCTTCACCTCTAACGGCTTCACTAATCAGGAAAGATTTAGCATGGGGATGATAAAGGCAGGTAGGGTGAAATTGGATGAATTCCATATTGGCTATCCTGCAGCCTGCACGCCATCCCATAGCGATGCCGTCACCTGTGGCGGTATCGGGATTGGTTGTATAGAGATAGACTTTTCCTGCTCCCCCTGTTGCTAATACCGTGTTGTGGGCAGAAATGGTGTGAATTGTATCTGCTTTGATATCTAATACATAAGCACCATAACAGCGGTCATTCTGATTATCAGGATGATGAGTCAATTTAGAACTTGTGATCAGGTCAACTGCAATATGGTGCTCGAGTATGGCAATGTTCGGGTGGGTGCGAATTTTTGTGCTGAGTGTAGATTGTACTGCTTTACCGGTGGCATCATTGATGTGAATAACTCGCCGTACACTATGCCCACCTTCTCGGGTGAGGTGATAGCCGGTTTCATTATTGCTATCACGTGTAAAGTTGACCCCTTGAGAAATGAGCCATTTGATAGCTGGTGGTCCGTTTTCAACGACACAGCGGGTAATTGCCTCATCACATAAGCCGGCACCAGCCACTAATGTATCGCGAATGTGAGCATCAGCAGAATCCTCCATTGAAAGTACAGCAGCAATCCCGCCTTGTGCCCAAGTACTGGAGCTATCCTGTAATGATCGTTTAGTGACAATGGCTACCTTCTGATTTTGTGCTAAATTGAGCGCGAGTGTAAGCCCGGCCAGGCCACTGCCGATGATCAGCGTATCAAAATGATATTGTTGCATGGGTTATTTTAATTTATTTGTAAACTGAAGCTATTTTATTTAATCATAACTCAATAACTAAAGTTTCGTTGACTTCGTTGCAATGCTTATTAATAAAAGCAGTGAACTAATCAAGCTGCTTTATTGTCTTTATTCCGGCTTCGGATAGTTCACGGCAGATCCCCGAACAATGTATACTTTATTGAGGGTTCAATTGTTATCTATTTTTAATTTCGGGGAAAAAAACAGCATGGGTGATCGTGAAATCGATCAACAATTGGTTGAGCGCGTCCAACATGGCGATAAGCATGCTTTTGATTTACTGGTGATCAAATATCAGAGAAAGCTGGCACGTTTGTTATCACAGTTTATTCGTGATGCTGCTGAGGTTGAAGATGTCGCCCAGGAAACTTTTATTAAGGCATATCGTGCTTTACCATCATTTCGTGGTGAAAGCGCTTTTTATACCTGGCTATATCGTATTGGTATCAATACAGCCAAAAACTTTCTTGTATCCCAAGGAAGAAAAGTGCCCACGACTGTTAGCGAATTTGATAATGAAGAAGCAGAGAATTTTGAAGAAGCAGGTAGATTACGAGAAGTCAGTACACCAGAAAGTGAACTGATGACCAAACAAATTGCTCAAACGGTTAATCAATCATTAGACGCATTACCTGAGGAATTAAGGACGGCAATTGTTCTGAGGGAAATTGAAGGTTTAAGTTATGAAGAGATTGCGAGTATTATGAACTGCCCCATTGGAACAGTTCGCTCTCGTATATTTCGTGCACGTGAGGCCATAGCTGAAAAACTGCGGCCTTTATTAGGAACAAGTAAAGACAAGAGGTGGTAATGAAGGGGTGGTTTTATGAAAAATAAAATGTCAGAGCTGATGGACGGTGAATTGGAGCCGGTGGATGCTGATGAAGTGATTACAGAGTTAAAGAAAAAGCATGATTTATTGAATGATTGGGAAACCTATCATATGATCGGTGAAGCACTGCGACAGCCAGCAGTATCATTCCACATCAATGTGGCGAGTCGAGTAAGTGAACGCTTAATAATCGAACCAACCTTGTTTATGCCGCGTGTATCACAAGCACACAAGCGGAAATTTGTTACACTTTCAGCTGCTGCATCCTGTGCTGCCTTAGTAAGTGGCTGGTTAGTGATGCAAATAGCAGATGTTCAGCAAGAAGTGCTTGTTACCGAGAAAGTGAATAATAAGGCAGTTGTTCAAGTTGATCATCCGGTAGCTTTCCAGCCTTCCCCAGCCTTTTCGCTTCCATTTACGCTTCACCATCCAGGTGATTATTCATTGATCCATAGAGAACTTTCACCGCATACGAAGATGCAAGCACCCATAACGGGTGTACATCAGGTTGAAAGCAGGGAAGAGAAATCCAGATAAGGTGTGGGGTAAGCTTTCAGGATTGAAATTTTATGGATAGTCCGCAGGCTATTTGTTTGATCGAAGGTTTCGTTGATTTCGACCAAACAAATAGCTGTTATCGTTTGTTATTGGTAAGATTTAATTGCTCCTCTATTTGATTATTATGTTTTCAGTATTTTACCCATTTTTTTTATCAAGAAAAAATATGCCAAAAATTGTTCTACTGTGCTTCCTGATATTTTGTTCCATCGGTTTTGTGCATTCAAAGGAGCTGCCTGATTTCACAGGTCTGGTTGAGCAATATGGAGAAGCAGTGGTAAATATTAGTACAGTACAAACACAACAGATTACAGGAAATCAGATTTTTCCTGAAATTCCTAATATTCCAGAAGATTCCCCTTTCTACGAATTTTTTCGCAGGTATATGCACCCATTCTCAGGTCCTAAGAAGTATGAATCCAAATCGTTAGGGTCTGGTTTCATTATAAGTAAGGATGGATATATTCTAACAAATGCGCATGTCGTCGAAGCTGCCAATCAGATTAATGTCAGACTAACCGATAAAAGAGAATTTAATGCACAGGTTATTGGTACGGACCGTAAAACTGACGTCGCGCTTATCAAGATTGATGCGAAAGACTTGCCTGTGGTAACTCAGGGTGATCCGGAAAAGCTCAAGGTAGGGGAGTGGGTCATTGCCATTGGCTCTCCTTTTGGTTTCGAAAATAGTGTAACTGCAGGGATAGTCAGCGCGAAAGGCCGCTCGCTTGCGCAGGAAAGCTATGTTCCCTTTATCCAGACCGATGTGGCGATTAATCCCGGTAATTCTGGTGGTCCCCTTTTTAATATGACGGGCGAGGTAGTCGGTATCAACTCGCAGATTTATAGCCGAACAGGTGGTTTTATGGGGTTGTCTTTCGCTATTCCGATCAACGTGGCAACAGAGATAGCCACTCAACTTAAGGAACATGGGAAAGTCTCACGCGGGAAAATAGGCATTATGATTCAGGAGATGACTGAAGAGCTGGCTGAATCCTTTGGCTTATCTCAAGCACGCGGAGCACTGGTTGTTTCTGTAGAAAAAGATGGTCCAGCAGACAAAGCAGGTATCGAAGTGAAAGATGTTATTTTGAAATTTGACGGCAAAGATATTGCTGTTTCCAGTGATCTGCCGCGTCTTGTCGGAAACACTAAACCTAAATCTAAAGTACCTGTGCAAGTCTGGCGGGACGGTGCCACTAAGAATTTAACTGTTTTGGTAGGGGAAATGCCTTCAGATGAAGGTGATCGCAGCCGCAAGCAAAGTAAGGCCCCTGATACTTCGAATCCACTCGGGTTGGCTCTGAGTGAGCTCTCTGATAAACAAAAGAAACAATTGGGTATCGAGAATGGTTTGCTGGTTGAGGAAGTACAAGGTGGCATTGCAAATCGTGCTGGTATACGCCAGGGTGACATTATTCTCGGTTTTAATAGCCAGGATGTCACAACCGTCAAACAGTTTAATCAGTTGCTTAGCAAGGTTGAGAAAGGGCGAAATATTGCGCTATTGATAAAAAGAGGCGATATGACTACTTTCATTACGATGAAACTCGATAATTAAAAGCGTATATACCGTTAATTTTATGGATAGAAAAAAGCTGATTGTGTATGGTCGGAGGGATTGTCATCTTTGTCAGGAAATGATTGCAGCATTACAAAAATTACAGAAGCAAATCGAGTTTCAATTTGAAGTGATTGATATCGATAGCGATCCTCAGCTGGTAAATCAGTATAATGAGCGAATTCCAGTATTGGTGTCAGCAAATGATAAACAAGACGAAATCTGCCATTATTACCTTGATGAAGCTGCATTAGATGCTTATTTTGCTAAAATTCGATAGAATGCTGTCGGTTAGTAATAGCGACTATTTTATTTACAAGTAAATTACATCTGCATTGAGCACCAGCAAACATTCCCGACTGACATTTAAAATCCCAATCGAATGCAACACATTCGCAATTTTTCTATTATCGCGCATATCGATCACGGTAAATCTACATTAGCTGATCGCATCATACAGTTTTGTGGTGGTTTATCTGATCGAGAGATGGAAGAGCAAGTGCTCGACTCTATGGAGTTAGAGCGTGAACGCGGCATTACCATTAAAGCGCAGACAGTTGCTTTAAAATACCAGGCACGTAATGGTCAGACTTTTCTGCTGAATTTGATTGATACACCGGGTCATGTCGATTTCTCTTATGAAGTGTCCCGCTCCTTAGCTGCCTGTGAAGGAGCTTTATTGGTCGTAGATGCTTCCCAGGGAGTAGAAGCTCAAACGGTAGCGAATTGCTATACCGCAATCGAGCAGGGCGTCGAGGTGATACCGGTTTTGAACAAGATTGATTTGCCTGCAGCTGACCCAGACCGAGTGATTGCAGAAATAGAAGATATCATCGGGATAGAGGCAACAGATGCTTTGCGCGTGAGTGCTAAGACAGGTCAAGGCATACAGGATATGCTGGAAGTAGTGGTTAAGCGTATCCCCGCCCCTAAGGGAGACCCAAATGCACCATTGAAAGCACTCATTATTGACTCGTGGTTTGATAATTATGTAGGTGTTGTCATATTGGTACGGGTGGTCGATGGCGTATTGAAAGCCGGCAACAAAATCATGCTCATGGCTAGCCACGCGGCTTACCTATGTGAACAAGTGGGGATATTTTTACCTAAAGCAGAAAATCGTGATTCGCTGAGTGCGGGTGAAGTGGGTTTCGTTATCTCTGGTATTAAGGAATTGAAATCAGCCAAGGTAGGTGATACCGTCACCTTGGCTGATAATCCTGCCGCTGAACCTTTGGTTGGATTTAAAGAAATCAAGCCACAAGTATTTGCCGGGCTTTATCCGGTCGAATCCAATCAATATGATGCCTTACGCGCTGCATTAGAAAAACTGCAATTGAATGATTCATCGCTACAGTTTGAACCCGAGACGTCTCAAGCGCTTGGCTTTGGTTTCCGTTGTGGCTTTCTAGGTTTACTCCATTTAGATATTGTTCAGGAGAGGCTGGAGCGGGAATATGATATGGATCTTATCACCACTGCGCCAACCGTTATTTATCAGGTTGCGTTGCGTGATGGGACAGTGATTGAAATTGAGAATCCATCCAAAATGCCCGACCTCTCTAAAATTGAAGAGATTCGAGAACCGATCATTACCACAACGATATTAGTGCCAGAAGAATATGTGGGTACTGTTATGTCGTTATGCACCGGTAAGCGTGGGGTTCAGAGAAATATGCAATATATGGGCAGGCAAGTAATGCTTGTTTATGAAATGCCGCTAAATGAAGTTGTCATGGATTTTTTTGATAGACTCAAATCGGTTAGTCGAGGTTATGCTTCGCTGGATTATGAATTCAAAGAATTTCGCGCCGCCGATTTGGTGAAACTCGATATATTGATCAATAGTGAAAAAGTGGATGCATTGTCATTAATCGTGCATCGTGCTAGCAGCCAACAAAGAGGTCGTGAATTAGCACAAAAAATGCGTGAGCTTATTCCCCGACAAATGTTTGATATCGCGGTGCAGGCAGCTATTGGGGCCCATGTCGTGGCAAGAGAAAATGTTAAAGCGTTGCGTAAGAATGTTTTGGCCAAATGTTATGGTGGAGATATCACGCGCAAACGTAAACTGCTTGAGAAGCAGAAGGCAGGAAAAAAACGTATGAAACGCGTCGGTAATGTAGAGATTCCCCAGGCGGCATTTTTGGCCATTCTGCAGGTTGGTAAATAATTAACTGCTGAAAAATCAAATTAATTGAGTGATAAACATGAAAATTTGCCCTCCCCATTATGTTATATGCTTGCTAGCTCATGAGGGGAAATGAAATGAATTTTCCTTTAGTATTATTAATTTTACTAGTTGTGACTGGCTGTATCTGGTTGCTCGATTCCCTCTTTTTGAAACACAAACGCGCAGCGGGTGCCACAGAGCCTTGGTGGGTGGAATATCCTAAAAGTTTTTTTCCCATCATCCTGATTGTTTTTTGTCTCCGCTCTTTTCTGGTGGAGCCTTTCAAAATACCTTCGGGTTCGATGATTCCTACTTTACTAGTGGGAGATTTTATCCTGGTAAACAAGTTTACCTACGGGATCAGATTGCCCGTAATCAATCACAAGATCATTGAAATGAATCAACCCAAGCGCGGAGAGGTGATGGTATTCCGTTATCCGGAAGATCCATCGATAGATTATATTAAACGAGTAATTGGTTTACCTGGAGATACGGTTACGTATCGTAATAAAAAACTCAGCATTAATGGTGTGCCAGTAGAAAGAGAGTTGAATGGAGATTACAAATATATTGAATCAGGTTTGGCTTATGTATACACCCAGCGTTTTAAGGAACTTATAGACGATAAAAGTTATAGCATACTTATCAATCAAGAGATGCCCCATATGCTGTTATCCAGCGTACATTATTTTCCCTTCAGAGAGAATTGCGCATTTGATATGAAAGGATTTACTTGTAAAGTGCCAGAGGGAAATTATTTTACGTTAGGGGATAATCGTGATGGCAGTAGCGATAGCCGTTATTGGGGTTTTGTTCCAGAGAAAAATATTGTGGGGAAAGCTTTTATGGTTTGGTGGAATTTTAGTGATTTAAGTCGAATTGGCTTGTCAATAAACTAATGAATGCGGGAGCGGACTTGGAGTAAGGAAGATGCGCCATGTAATGAGAAAGCAACAACAAGGTATCAGTCTTTCTGGAATGCTAATCTGGTCAGCTGTAGTCGTGATATTTGCGCTTCTAGGAATGAAATTACTTCCCTCCTATATGGAATATGCTGCTATCAAGCGAGCGTTGATTGCCATAGCCAGTGACCCAGGTTTGCAGAATGCTCATCCTGGGGAAATACGCCAATCATTCGGTAAGCGTGCCGTTATCGATCAAATTACCGCTGTCAATAGTCACGATATTCAAATTAGTAAAGTAGGGGGACAAACAGTTTTGGGTGTAAGCTATTCCGTTAAAACCCCTTTATTTGCTAATATTTCGTTATCTATTGATTTTACTGCTGCTAGCAATCGATGAGTTCACATGGCTTAAATATGCATCGTCCACAAAATTTCCCGGTAAAAGATCAGAGCAATTTCTTTCACAAAATCGGCTATGTTTTTAAGCAACCGGAATTGTTGCAAGAAGCATTAACCCATCGCAGCTTTGGTTATCCGAATAACGAGCGCCTTGAGTTTCTTGGAGATAGCGCATTGAATTGTGCAGTGTCAGCCTTACTGTTCAAAGAGTTTCCGCTCTTACCAGAAGGAAATTTATCCAGGCTCCGCGCTAATCTTGTTAACCAACAGGCATTATTTGAGCTGGCATCGGCACTTGGATTAGGTGATTTAATCAGGCTGGGTGAAGGAGAACGAAAAAGTGGAGGACATTACCGACCCTCAATTCTTGCCAACGCGCTGGAAGCAGTGATAGGCGCCATTTACCTGGAAGGTGGGTTCATTGAAGTAGAAAATTTTGTTAACAATCTTTACAAGCCTTTATTACAAGATTTAGATCTGGAAACTTTAGGTAAAGATCCCAAAACGATGCTGCAGGAATATCTGCAGAGTCGCAGGGTAGCCTTGCCGGAATATACTGTCATCGCTACAAGCGGAGAAGCACATCGGCAGAAATTTAGAGTGGAATGCGCCATTGCAAAGTTTAATGTTCGAGCTGTTGGCGAAGGAACAAGCCGCCGCCGGGCTGAGCAGGAAGCTGCAAAACAGGCGTATGAATTAATCGTTCAATATTAATAGTCGCCAATGCTTCCATTACCAGGAGCGCCTATATAACTTTTATTTTTTCTAAGTCCTCCCCAGCTTTGAACCATTTTATTCGTACTCATGCCTTTAAACTACCCACTTTATAAGGGTAGTTTTAGGGACCAAGTGATTTACGAATTCAAGCTATTACCAAACCAACATAACGCTAAATAAAATAGAAATATCCCCATTTATGGCTTCCCCTCATTTCAGAACTGGTTATGTTGCCATTGTTGGACGTCCTAATGTCGGTAAATCAACTTTACTTAACCATTTAATCCAACAAAAAATCAGTATTACTTCTAAAAAGGCCCAGACCACGCGCCATCGGATCAATGGTATTTTAACCGATGAGCAATCTCAATTTATTTTTGTAGATACACCCGGTTTCCAGACACGCCATAGCAGCCAGCTTAATCAAATAATGAACCGAACGGTCATTCAAAGCATACGCGAAGTTGATATCATTCTCTTCGTGATCGAAGCAATACGATTTGATGAATGTGATAAAGGGGTATTAAAACTCTTACCCGCCGACCGACCAGTTATCCTTGTAATTAATAAAGTAGATCAATTGGCTCAGAAAACTCAATTACTGCCATTCATAGAAAGTATGGCTAAGGAATTTAACTTTGCTGGCATCATTCCAGTCAGTGCGGCGAGAGGAATACAACTGACTGAACTTATCGATATGGTCCGGCCTTATTTGCCAGAAAGCCCGCCTTTGTTTGGCGAAGATGAAATTAGTGATCGCAGTGAGCGCTTTCTTGCAGCTGAGATGATACGTGAGAAATTATTTCGTTTAATGGGGGAAGAGATACCTTACTCGTCGACGGTGCGCATAGATCAATTTACAGTAGAAGGAAATCTGCGCAGAATTTTTGCCTGTATTCTAGTGGAAAAATCCAATCAGAAAGCCATCGTTATTGGCAAGAATGGTGAAAAACTTAAAATAATTGCTACCCAGGCGCGGCAAGATATGGAAAAATTATTTGGCAGCAAGGTCTATCTTGAAGTATGGGTTAAGGTAAAAAATGGCTGGGCTGATGATATCAATACATTGAAGAGTTTAGGGTATGAATAAGATTGAAGAAGCTAAATGATTAATAAAAACAATACATGCACGCATGGAGCTAACAGTAACAGGAAAGCTTCTCGATTTTTGTTTACAGGTACGTAACCATCATGATTGCTTTGGGTGTGAATATTGATCATGTCGCGACATTGCGCCAGGCGCGCGGAACGGCCTATCCAAGCCCAGTGGAAGCAGCATTCGTTGCTGAGTCTGCAGGAGCAGATGCGATTACGCTCCACTTGCGTGAGGATCGAAGACATATTCAGGATCGGGATGTGGAAGTTTTGCGCGAGCGACTTCAAACCCGAATGAATCTGGAAAGTGCCGTGACTGAAGAGATGATTGCCTTTGCCTGCCGTATCAAGCCACATGATGTGTGTCTCGTTCCAGAGCGCCGTGAGGAATTGACGACGGAAGGGGGACTGGATGTGGTACGACACTTCGAACAGGTGAAACAGGCTTGTAGTAAGTTAACGGATGCTGGTATTCGTACATCATTATTCATTGATGCGGAGTATGAGCAGATAGAGGCTGCGGCTAGAGCCGGTGCGCCGGTAATCGAAATTCATACAGGTCATTATGCTGATGCTAACAATAATGATATGCAACAATGCGAGCTGGAAAAGATTTGCACCGCTGTTGCCCATGGTCTGAGTCGAGGATTAAAAGTCAATGCTGGTCATGGATTGCATTACCAAAATACCCAGCCAATTGCCGCGATACATGGTCTTTCAGAACTCAACATCGGGCACGCGATTGTGTCGCATGCATTATTTGTTGGCTTAGCCCAAGCGGTTAAGGAAATGAAGCAACTCATCCAGGAAGCCAGTCAATGATCTATGGCATCGGTACCGACATCGTCGAGCCTTCCCGTATTGCTCAATCACTGGAAAAATATGGCGAACGTTTTGCGCGTAGGTTGTTAGCCGAGCATGAATGGTCTGATTATATTAAGGATGCTAAGCCAGTGATGTTTTTAGCAAAACGCTTTGCAGCCAAAGAAGCGCTTTCCAAGGCAATGGGTACTGGCTTGCGATCTCCTGTCACGTTAAACAATATATCGGTTGCCCATACCCCTCTTGGCCAGCCGTATTTTCGCTTTCACCCTGAATTGGCCGAATTGATCCAGCGTGAAGGAATCATTGGGCATCATCTTTCCCTTAGCGATGAATTGAATCTGGCCAGTGCCTTTGTCATCCTGGAGAAGGCATGATGTCGCTGGGTCCTGTGATGCTCGATATTACGAGCACTCAATTATCGCCCGAAGATAAAGCAAGACTACTTCATCCCCTCACGGGGGGCGTTATCTTGTTCACCCGTAATTATGATTCAGTTGAGCAGTTGACCTCCTTAGCGGCCGAGATTCACGCACTCAGAACCCCACCGTTACTCATTGCTGTCGATCATGAAGGTGGCAGGGTACAACGTTTCCGCAAAGATTTTACTCCACTCCCCGCGATGCGCGAGCTGGGAAGGATATGGGACAAATCTCCCCGCCGGGCGCGTCATCTGACACAGCAAGCAGGGTATGTGCTGGCAGCTGAATTATCTGCATGTGGTATTGATTTGAGTTTTACTCCGGTACTTGATGTCGATTTTGGGCAAAGTAGTGTGATTAGTGATCGCGCTTTCCATCGCATCCCGCAAGCCATTGCTGAGCTGGCGCATAGCTTAATGCTGGGGTTGAAATCAGCAGGCATGGTGGCCGTCGGTAAGCATTTCCCGGGGCATGGACATAGTCAGGCAGATACGCATTTTGAGATCGCTGTGGATGGCCGTACCTTTGCCGATATCGAGCTGGATGATCTGATTCCATTTCGTCAGATGATTGGTTTTGGTCTGGCAGGCATCATGGCAGCCCATGTCATCTACCCCGAAATGGATAGACATCCTGCCGGCTTCTCCCACTTCTGGCTAAAAAATATTTTGCGCAATAATTTGGGGTTTGATGGCTGTATTTTTAGTGATGATTTGAGCATGCAAGGCACGAAAGGATATGGCAGCATTACTGAGCGTGCTGAGGCAGCATTACAAGCAGGGTGCGATATGGTACTGGTATGCAATGATTTTCAGGCGACTGATCAATTGCTGGAAACATTGCAATGGGAAATTTCTGCTGCAAGTGTGGCGCGGTTAGCACGTATGCGTGGACGACGTCATGTGCCATCAATGATCGCGCTCCATAACGATGCAAATTTCATGCTGGCTGCCAGGGAAATCAATGAAATTGGAATAGACGGCCAGCAATTGCTATTTTAATTGAATCAACCTCAAAGGTACCTTCTTGATAGATTGCCGTGTGGAAGGCATTGTCACTGAAACGATAGTTTCTCATGACGAATTTTCCTTCGTTTATAACGACTCATTTTTATAAGGTGATTCATGACTAAATCTTTCGATGTAGCTGTAATTGGCGCAGGTCCGGGCGGTTATGTGGCGGCTATCCGTTGTGCTCAGTTGGGTCTTAATACTGTTTGTATTGATGAATGGAAAAATGAGCAAGGCGTAGCGAGTCTGGGAGGCACTTGTCTTAACGTAGGGTGTATTCCATCCAAGGCGTTACTGGAATCTTCCGAGAACTATGCACGTGCTGCGCATAAATTTATTGATCATGGCATTCATCTGGAAGGTTTGTCCATGGATGTATCGGTGATGATTGCGCGCAAAAATAAAATTGTGAAAGCTTTTACCGGCGGGATTGCCATGCTGTTCAAGAAGAATAAGGTGACTTCTTTGCATGGCAGGGGAACTTTGCTTAAACAGGAGAATGGTCTCTGGAAAATTCAGGTAAAGAATAATTCTGAGGTCGAAGAAATCCAGGCTGAATACATCATCATTGCAACCGGTTCAACACCCCGCCAATTGCCCTTCATCGAAGTAGATAATCATCGCATACTGGATAATAGCGGTGCGCTGGCGCTAACAGAAGTACCCAAACGTCTCGGTGTCATTGGCGCAGGCGTGATTGGCCTCGAGATGGGCAGCGTATGGCGTCGGCTGGGCTCGGAAGTGACCGTGCTGGAAGCGCAGCCAAATTTTCTCATGGCCGCAGATGAACATATTGCCAAGGAAGCACAGAAAATCTTTACACGTGAGCTTGGTTTAATTATTCAGACGGGCGTCAAGATCAAATCGATCCAGGTGGAGGAGCAGCAGATAGTGGTTGATTATGCTGACGCTAAAGCTGATCCGCAAAAACTGGAAGTCGATAAATTGATTGTCGCAATTGGCCGAGTTCCCAATACAGTTGGTCTAGCTACAGACGAGATTGGGTTAAAAATAAATGAACGAGGTTATATTGAAGTCGATGAGCACTGCTGCACTAGTCTGTCAAAAGTATATGCCGTTGGCGATGTGGTCAGAGGTCCTATGCTGGCACATAAAGCTTCAGAAGAAGGCGTGGCTGTGGCAGAAATGATTGCTTCCACTAAGCAAGGTCATGCCAACGAGTCTGCTAAAGTTAATCTGGATATTATTCCATGGGTAATCTATACCTCGCCGGAAATCGCCTGGGTAGGGAAAACAGAGCAGGAACTTAAATCAGCCGGTATTGCTTATCGCGCCGGACAATTTCCCTTTATGGCCAATGGGCGCGCACGTGCCTTGGGAGAAACCAGTGGTTTTGTCAAGGTGCTTGCTGATGCTGATACAGACCGCATCCTGGGCATACATATGATCGGCCCTTATGTTTCTGAAATGATTGCAGAAGCCGTGGTTGCGATGGAATTTGCTGCCAGCAGCGAAGATATTGCCCGCATCATTCATGCGCATCCTTCGTTATCTGAGGTATTACATGAAGCCGCTTTAGCAGTAGATAAACGTGCGTTGCATATCTAATTATCAACTAAGCTTGTCAATTAGCTAGCGAGTTATACTGCCGGATAATCGCTACCCCACATTGCCAAAAGAACACGATGTGGGGTTAGCTGTTATTAATATTTTACACACTGAGTTCTATCAGGATTGACAGCGCAAGACCAGGTTGTCTGGCGGATACCGGCTGCTTTATTGAATAGGAACTCAGCTTTCTGCTGTTTGAGCTGCTCGGCTGTCGGTGTCACTTTCTCAGGGATGGAGCGTTCCTGAGTCCAGAATCTTATCCGGCAGAATTCAGTTGCTTTGCCGCAAATCTGATTGATGGCAGCGCTATAAACCGTTTTATCCATTTCTTTATTCAGATCGACCAGTACCATATGCACAAATTTACCTGAAGATCCTATTTCCAACACGCGGACCACTCGCCACCCTAAGCCGCTTGGCAACGATTCAGCTGCTTTTGGCGCAGCAGTTTCTTCAGAGGATGGAGCAGCTTCTTGAGAGGATGAAGCAGCTTCTTGGGGAGAGGAAGCAGTTTCTTGAGAAGATTCTGCTGATTCTGTTTCCTCAGATTGTGCCTGAGCTGCCCATAGTAACGTCATTGCAAGAAACATGCTGCCGATTAATTTTTTGTTCATTCGTTCTCCTGATATCCTTCTTTCTCTTCTAAATAAAAGTGTTTCTGTTTCTGATTCGCAATTCTACCTATTTCAGATAGATATGAACAGTCAACAGATGATGGTAAATTTATACCAAAAGAAGTAGTAGAGGAGTAATCTGGAGCACATGAAATTATATCAACCTAATCTACAGCTAGCGGATAGTGAGGATATCCTCGTTAAATTAAGTCAGGGCATTACCGTGATTACCGGAAACCAGCGTCTGGCTCATGTGTTTCGTCAGCAGTTTGATCAGGCAGCCATCCTCAAGGACGCGAAAGTATGGCCGACACCGGACATTCTGCCATGGCATGGTTGGCTACAGCGTTTCTGGGAGGAATCGTTGATCTCTGGGGAGGTTCCTGAAGCTGGACAATTGCTCGCGCCGCAGCAGGAACGCGCCCTTTGGCAAGAGCTGCTTAGCTCAGATCTGCCATTCCAGCCGATGGGTAAAACTGCCGTGCAGGTGCAAAAAGCCTGGCAATTACTGTGGGAATGGCATTTGCCGCAAAACGAGTCGATTTTCCAGTATAACGAGGACAGCAGGTTATTCTGGAAGTGGCAATTGCTATTTCAACGTACCTGTCAGCAGAAAGGTTGGCTATCTGCTAGCTGCTTGCCAGACAAGCTGCAGCAATACTTTGAGCAGGGAATATTACTGCCGCCAGCTGAATTAGTCCTGATCGGTTTTGATGAACTGAATCCTCAGCAATTAGCTTTGCTGGAAATATTCAATCGATCAGGCTGCCACGTGCAGTGGTTACAACTAAACCCAAGGATCAGTGAGATTGCACAGCTAGCCTGTACCGACCGTCGGCAGGAAGCAAAGCTTATGGCGCGCTGGGTAAGGCAGAGACTGGAAGATAATCCCGCGGCACAAATCGGTATTGTCGCACCAGACCTGTCCGATATGCGGGAAATCATCGTGCACGCATTGGATGAAATCCTGATACCCTCGACCTTCCATCCGGGATATCCGCAACAGGAACGTCCCTACAATATCTCACTTGGCAAGCCATTGGCTACCTTTCCACTGGTGACGACCGCATTGAAGCTGCTTGATCTGTTGAAGCCTGCGATCAGTTTGTCAGATATCAGCCAATTACTTCACTCACCCTTTATTGGCGGGTGGGCGCAGGAGTCGAGTGCACGCGCTTTGCTCGATGTCCAATTGCGTGAAACAGGTGAGTCCAGCATATCGATTGGTACCTTGGCGTATTATGCTTCACACACCAGCCACAGTTATGCCTGCCCGATGCTGGCGAAAAAGCTCGAGATGCTGAAAGGATGGCTATCCACCTGCTCACGTAGAGAGCACCCCGAACAGTGGGTGCGGCATTTCGACCACTTGCTCAGGACGATTGGTTGGCTGGAGGATTATTCCTTATCGAGTGAAGAGTATCAGACATTGGAAGCATGGCGTACGTTGTTAGCAGAATTGGCCACGCTCGATTGGGTAAGGGGGGAGATCTCATTACCCGATGCGTTAAGTCAGCTTTGGCAGATGGCAAGAGAGCGTATTTTTCAACCTCAGACAGGGGTTGCCCCGGTTCAAGTACTTGGACCGCTTGAAGCCCATAGCCTTCAGTTTGATTATTTATGGATGATGGGGTTACATGATGGCATCTGGCCAGCATCGCCGCAGCCTAATCCTTTTATCCCCTTGCTGTTACAGCGCAATCATGCATTGCCGCATTCGAGTGAACAGCGTGAGTTATTAATGACCCGGTTGTTCATGCAGCGCATTGTGACGAGCGCTGATCAGGTCGTGCTAAGCTATCCACAGCGCAATGGTGACGAGGAGCTACGCGCCAGCCCTTTGATCAAGGGTTATCCCGCTTTTGCAGCGAGTGCACTGGCAGCGAGTAAGATGACCTCATGGCGTGAAATGATTCATAATCATCTTCAGTTGAGTGAATTGTTACACGATCCTGCTCCTGTGCTGGAGCAGACAGCAACCAAAGGTGGCAGTTACATTTTCAAGCTGCAGGCCGCCTGTCCTTTTCGCGCATTTGCAGAACTGCGGTTGGGCGCGCGACCGCTTGGGCAAATCCAATTTGGCTTGAGCGCCATGACCCGTGGCAATGTGTTACATCGAATCATGGAGAAAGTGTGGGAGAAACTTGATTCACATGAACAGCTGATAACATTAGCAGATACTGCGTTGAATGAACTGGTACTGGATCAGGTGCATGAAGTCATTCACATGACGGCTCCGCATTATCCGCAAACATTTAGCCAACGTTTCCGCGAGATGGAAATCAAGCGCTTGCATCGGCAAATAATGGCGTGGCTAGCGTTAGAAAAAGAGCGTTTGCCTTTTCGTGTGATTGCCAGAGAAAGAAAATATGAATTGACGGTGGGTGCCCTCAGCATTCAGCTTAAAATTGACCGCATCGATGAGATTGAATCGGGTCATCAATTGATCATAGACTACAAGACAGGCCGGGCTAAAGCCAGTCAATGGTTTGGCGATCCGCCCGATGAGCCGCAACTGCCGCTATATAGCCTGGTTTTTCCCAATGATCTCGCAGGCATCGCCTTTGCCCAGATACGAGCCGGGCGGATGGCATTCAGCGGAATCACGATTGAAGAGGGCCTCTTGCCAGAGGTGAAATCATACGAAAAATTTAGTCAGAATCGTGAGATCAGTGACTGGTCACAACTACTGAATTATTGGCGAGAAGCCTTGGAAAGGCTCAGCGACAGTTTTTGTCGTGGAGAAGCTGCCGTTAATCCCAAGCGATACCCTGCCACTTGCACCTATTGCGCCTTGCAGCCATTATGCCGTATCACTGAATTAGCTCAGTCAGGTGAAGTGAATATTGAAGAAGAGGAGAATGAGGGATGACAAGGCAGCCAGGTGTGGCTGATCAGGCTGAGCGGTTGCGAGCGCTTGATCCGCAACACTCCTTTATTGTGCAGGCACCCGCTGGCTCAGGTAAAACCGGTTTATTGACCCAGCGATTCCTGGTGCTGCTGGAAAGAGTCGACGCGCCGGAAGAAATCGTGGCGATTACTTTTACCCGCAAGGCAGCGAGTGAAATGCGGCAGCGCATTCTGCAGGCGCTAACGGATGCTCAAAATCCGCTGCCACCGCAGGATCAGTATGCACATCAAACTTGGCAGCTGGCCCAGCGCGTACTGGCGCATGATGGAGCCAATGAGTGGCAATTACTGGAAAATCCTGCCCGTTTACGCATCCAGACGATCGATTCCTTATGCGCCAGACTGGTTAGCCAAATGCCTATTCTTTCCAAACTAGGTGCGCTACCCTCCATTGCTGAGGATGCAACAGAACTTTATCAACAGGCGGCCAGGCAAACGATTGAAGCAGTGGAAACGGGGGATGAATGGTCGCATGCGATTGCTCATCTGATTGAACATCTCGATAACCAACTAGACAAACTACAGCAACTGCTGGCCAGCATGCTCGCACGCCGGGATCAATGGTTGTCTTTTCTTGCCGATCCCAATCATGCCGGGCTCATGCGTGATCAGCTGGAAGGGGCACTGGCTGAACTTGTGGTCGATGCCTTGCGGCGATTGGTCGATCATATTCCGGCAACGGCTAAGGAGGAAATGGTGACATTGGCAAGATTTGCTGCCAATCAGCTTGAAGGCGAAAAGAGCGCTTCTGCCATTACGGATTGCCAGAACATGCATATGTTACCAGGTGCGCAAATTGATGATCTGTCGCAATGGAAAGGACTGGCCAGCTTGCTGCTGACGAGTAAAGGAGAATTACGGAAGAGAATCAGTAAAAATGAAGGCTTTCCTCCCCCTCAGGGAAATAACCCAGAAGAAAAAGCGCACTGTCGCGACATGAAGCGGCGCATGGAAGCTTTGCTGGAAGCATTGGCAGCTGAAAGTAAATTTATTCAGCATCTGGCACAGCTGCGAGAGCTTCCTGCCTATCAATACCAGGAAGAAGAGTGGGAGACGCTGCAAGCATTATTCAAATTGCTTAGATTGACAGCAGGTTATCTCGAAATCACTTTCCGGCAAATGGGGCAGGTTGATTTCCCAGCGCTGACCCTGGCTGCAATTCAGGCGCTGGGAGAACCTGATGCCCCGACCGATCTAGCACTGGCGCTGGACTATCGTATCCAGCATTTGCTGGTAGATGAATTTCAGGACACCTCCTTCAACCAGGCAGAATTGCTGGCGCGATTGACCGCCGGCTGGCAAGTGAACGATGGGCGCACCTTGTTTCTGGTGGGTGATCCGATGCAGTCCATCTATCGCTTCCGGCAAGCCGAGGTCGGGTTATTTCTCGAAATTCGTGATCGTGGAGCGTTTGGCCAAATTCCGCTGGAATTCCTGCGCTTATCGGTCAATTTCCGTTCTCAGCAAGGCATCGTCCATTGGATCAATCAGCATTTCCCTCTTATTTTGCCAGAGAAGGATGACATGACTTTGAGTGCCGTTTCGTATGCGCCGTCAGTCGCCTTTCATGCGACTTCAGCCAAAGAACCAGTGATTTTTTATCCCTCGCTGCAACGTGATGGTTCTGCTGAAGCGCAACAGATTGTATCGATAGTGCAGCGGGCTAAAGAGATTTACCCGAATGGGACGACCGCCGTTCTAGTGCGCAACCGTAGTCATCTCATGCAGATTATTGTTCATCTGAAACGGGCAGGACTGTCCTTTCAGGCAGTTGAAATCGAACAGCTTACTCATCGTCCTGTGGTTCAGGACTTACTCGCGTTAACCCGCGCCTTGCTGCACCATGGCGATCGTATTGCCTGGTTGGCGATATTGCGCGCACCCTGGTGTGGACTGACTCTGCAGGATTTATATGTGTTGGCGGGCCAGGATTGGCAGAAAACTATTATTGACCAGCTGCGGCATGTTCCCCGGCTTATGCAGCTTAGTGGTGATAGCCAACTGAGTGAGGATGGCCAACAGCGACTGAGCCGTGTATTGCCTATCCTTGAGAGTGCGATTGCTCAGCAGGCGAAACGCTCGTTGCGCCAGAATGTGGAAGGGACCTGGCTTGCCCTGGGCGGGCCGGCCTGTGTGACAGATGAAACTGATCTGGATGATGCGGAAGTTTATTTTCAATTGCTGGAAAAGCTGGAGGAAACAGGTCAACCGCCGGATATCGAGCTCCTCAGTGAGCATGTCGAGCAGCTCTATGCCTTGCCCGATGTAGCGGCGGATAATTCGTTACAACTGATGACCATTCATAAGGCGAAAGGGCTCGAATTTGACACCGTCATCCTACCCGGCCTGGGTCACAGAGGTAAAAATGAGGAAGCCAGATTACTGTACTGGATGAAACACCAATTGAAATCAGGCGAGCCAGCATTGCTGCTGGCACCGATCCATGCGGTAGGTGATGAGGCCAATCCGATTACTGCTTACTTACGCAAATTGGACCAAGTAAAAGGTGAGTGGGAAGATGGTCGTTTGCTCTATGTTGCCGCCACGCGCGCCAAACATCAACTGCATCTGTTCGGACATGTGAGTCAGCCAGAGCTGCCCGAGAATAGGGAAATCAAGGCACCCCCATCGAACAGCTTGCTGGCGCGTTTATGGCCGGTTGCTGCGGCCCATTTTCAGGCTTTGTTGCAGGAGGCTAACACGCTGACGAAAGAAGCCGCGGAAAATACCGCGCAAGAAGGAATGACCGAAGCTCCGTTCTACTCCAGCAAGCGGTTGCGGTTAGCGACTGAATGGAGTCTGCCGGCGCCGCCCGAGGCGATCAAAGTGGCCATTGCGGCTGCTTATCATAATCCGGAAGAATCAGTTGAATTTGATTGGACGAGTGAAACCGCGCGGCGGGTCGGTACAGCGATCCACCGATTGTTACAGCATATCGGCACTATCGGTATCGAACATTTTGCGCCGCAGGATGTGTCCCCCCTGGAGCGTGCGGGTCGCGCATTATTGCTGCAAATGGGCGTCACGCAGAACCATTTTGATCAGGCACTAACCCAACTGTCCACCGCGCTTAAGCGATTATGGCAGGACGAGAGAGCGCGCTGGATTCTAAGCGGCCAACATGCCGAGGCACGTTGTGAATGGGCGTTGAGCGGTGTGCGCAAAGAGGGAATCGATCATATCGTCATAGATAGAACTTTTATCGATACCACAGGAACCCGTTGGATTATTGATTATAAAACAGGTATTCACAAGGGGGGAGATATCGAAGCCTTTCTCGATAATGAGCAGCTGCGCTATCGCCCGCAACTGGAACGCTACGCCAATTTACTGCAACAGATGGAGGAACAACGCCCCATACGCCTGGGTTTGTATTTTACGTTACTTGGGCAATGGCGGGAATGGACATTTGTGGCAAATGAATAAAACGGGAGAATCTCACTGCGCAGAATAAACGAGCGTGGTACGCGCGATTGTCGCAGCGCTAATGGAAGAAATTTGCCATTGATGGCCTGAATTTAACCCAAGTCAGGCAATCATTCCATTTCCAAATCAAAAATGGCTCGAAGGCGAGCCGCAGACAGTATCAATATCAATCATACGGCAAAGTGAAACTGCCAAAGTCAGTTTTAATTTGGAAATGGGAAAATGGAGTTATTTTCCGTCATATGCTCTTTGTAAAGCCGCGATGTCAAATTTCTTCATTTTGAGAAATGCTTGGGTAACGCGCGTCAATCTCGCAGGATCTTGTGATTGCATCATTTCATCCATAACAGCAGGAACGATCTGCCATGACAAGCCATATTTATCTTTAAGCCATCCACACTCGACTTCCTGCCCACCTTCGCTGGCAAGTCTTTGCCAGTAGAAATCAATTTCTTCCTGTGTATCACACTTGACGATAAACGATAGCGACTCGTTGAATTTGAAAAGTGGGCCTGCACTGATCGCCATGAACTCTTGTCCGAAGAGCTCGAAGGTTACGACATCGACTGTTCCCGAAGGCATATTGTGAAGCGTGGTAGTGCGCTTGATCCGAGAGTTCTTGAAAATAGACGTGTAAAATTCGGCAGCTTCTTTGGCTTCCTTGTCGAACCATAGATGTGGAACTATCTTCTGCTTAATGGTTGTCATGATATTTTCCCTTATACTGGAAACCAGCAATTTGAAGTTTCAGACACGATGACAGCACTAGCTGCCTAATATTGTTTCACTAGACACTTTCGACTGCTAACAAATTTTGCTGCCAGGATGAGGAATTGCGACCAAGGAGCTTTTACTTTAGCATCTTTTTGCAGCATCTGAAATAAACATTATCTTTCTATGATATAAGTCAATTACCCACAGCCTTATCCACGAAAATTGTGGATAATAAAATTTGGACTTACCCCACTTACTATTCAATTGTATGCGTTGCATTATTGTCCGCTTATTTGATCTCTCTTGGCACTATCATACGAGAATGAGGTTACCTTATTCCATTTCTATATCAAAACTGACTTTATCGACTTCACATTGCCGTATGATGGATAGTGTCTGCGGCTCGCCTTCGCATCGTGTTTGATTTAGAGCTGGAATTACAGCGACATAGGGCATCAGCATCTCTACCAGAAATTCTTCTTGATAACCGCGTAGTGCGAGGTATTAGCCCCTTCAGACAATGGAGGTTCCTTGCTTGCATTAGGGTATGAATTCTACTGCCGGTCATGCTGCCTTATGCGTAAATGTCATGCATTGCAGCTTGAATAATTCAAGTGGCATTCTTATGTGTGCTTACAAGGATAATCTAAATCAGCCACTAGGTCCGTTAGTCTATACTCTTTGCCTATTTTTGAGGCAGCCTGAATAAATATGATGCCTCCTCAACATAAGGTGGTTATCCACAATCTTATCCCCGAAAAATGTGGATACCAAGTAGGAGTAAATAACCTCGAAATGTGTTTTTTATGGCCACTCAGGCTATCTCACTCCATCGGCTATTATGGCTATTTTTTCCGCTTATGCCTGCCTACGTGTTTACACGTATTTTATCCATCCAAGTAACTCGATAAACTGTTGAGGTAAAAATATTACTAAAGAATATTTATTTTCCCTAATGACAAGTGCTAATCGACAGGTGGTAGTGAGAGAGTAGTATCAAAATTTGAGACACAAAAAGCGGAAATGCTCAATCTCACGGCTGAGGCCAAGCTCACCTGAACGACATTTCACATATGGAGGAATCATGATGCATAAACTACTCAGATTAATCGTTATCTTGCTGGCGCTAAGCCCTTTGACTGGCTGCTGGCTGTTGGCTGGTGCAGGCGCGGCTGGGGGCGCCTATGAGTACAAGCACAAGGACCAGCTGGATAAGCTGGAAGCAGACTTCAAGGCAGGTAAGATGACCCGCGATGAGTATTTAAAGCGGAAACAGGAGATTGAGAAGGGCTCGCTTCTTTATTGATGTGGCCACCGGCTATGTGTTAGGGGTCTGCCTTATGCGCAGAAGTTCGCAAAAGATATAAGCATTAACTACGACGGGGGCAGTAAATTAACCTGGATCCAATTGATTTTCTAGCAGGCGGTTGAAAAACGTATCCAAGAGTATCGAGGATAGGCAAAAACAGGCGAGAAAGGCAGAGCTTATTTCTGATAAATGAGCATTTTGAGCTTGTAGCTAACCTCACAGCGAGTCGCAGTAGAGATATTAACTGGCTTTACAATGAACTGCTGGACGAAATAAAAAAACCGGAGAGTGACTGGTGAAACTCTCCGGGTTAGAAGGGAGTATATCAAAGTAGGTACTTTTATTTGATTTTCGGCCAAAATGACAAATCCTTTAGCCTCTTTTTAAAGCACGCGGAATAAACATTACGCTTCTGTGACATAAAGCAGTTACCCACAGCCTTATCCACGAAATTTGTGGATAATCCGTATGAATTGATAAAAACGAGTAGATCATTTCAATAAACCGTTTACCGTTTGCAGTAAACTTACCGAAGCGCAACCTAACCAGTCAAATGTATGACCAAACATTGGCGCAACCGGTTTACTACTCTATCACTGCCCAAGGCCTGGCCGTGTTTCAGCAACTGGTGGCGGAGGCCAAGACATGGCAGACGAATATTCAATGACTTTCGGATTGGCACCTGCCATTGTGGCTGATTTTCATCGGATATTCAGGCATTATTCCGAGATCGAACGCGTCCTTATTTTTGGCTCACGTGCCAAAAACACCTACAAAGACAGCTCAGACATCGATCTGGCGGTCATTGCCCCGACCATGAATGACGATACTTTCAGCAAATTATGGAACGCAATCGATGACTTGCCTCTCGTGTTCAAGGTGGATCTGCTGCACTGGGACAAGCTCACTGATGAACGGCTTCAGACTAAAATTCTGAGAGAAGGACAGTTGTTTTATTCCTTGCAGCAGCAGGTGAGAAGCGGATAGATCACTCTCATCTTCTAACCTGACTTTGTCAATTTATCCTCGCCATGCTTGTTGCCTGAACGCACCTGGCCGTCTCTATGAATATTGAGCCATTTCAAGTGATGGCCATGAAAATAGATATGGCATACAGGAATCATTGAATTCCAGCTACCTTGCTCTGAGTCATGACAAACGCTATAAAATGACAATCGGGTGATACATTTGCACAATGGCGGCAGTATGATGATAGACTATTGTGCTATTCATTATCTTGTGGCGTCACAGGAGCAAAGCCTCGTTAATGCGCGTAAACAGGTTGTTTTGAGTATTCAATAATTATGCGGTAATTATAAAAATAAAAAGTAAGTCCCGTATGGATCACCTGCAGCGTATATACAAATTACATCAAATATTAACTAATTGTCGATTCCCCGTTTCAAGGAAAACACTCGAAGCAAGGCTTGAATGCTCACCTGCCACGGTCAAGCGTTTGATTGATGAATTGCGGTTGTACTTTAACGCACCGCTAGAATACAACCGAGAACACAATGGCTATTTTTACGATACCCAGAGGGAAGGGATCTTTGAATTGCCTGGGCTCTGGTTCAATGCCAATGAACTGTACGCACTGTTAACCGTGCAGCAGTTACTGCAGCAAACCCAACCCGGCTTGCTGGATGATTACCTCAAACCAATCAAAAATCGCCTCGAAAAAATTCTCGCCACCGTGCAGCTCAATAAGGATGAAATCGCCAAGCGCATCCGTATTCTACGGATGACAGCGAGGAATACCGCCAGTGAACACTTCCAGTCTGTAGCCAGCGCCTTGCTGCAAAGAAAACGGCTGCACATCCACTATCATGGGCGCAGCGACGATCAAACCAGCCAACGCGAGGTTTCGCCGCAGCGGCTGACTCATTATCGTGACAACTGGTATCTGGATGCCTACTGCCACAAACGCAATGCGCTGCGCAGCTTTGCTGTCGACCGCATCCGCGCATGCCATCCACTCGATCAGGTTGCGCTCGAATTCGATGAGGTCGAACTCGATGCTCACTTCGCCTCCAGCTACGGCATTTTTGCCGGCCAACCGCAAGCAACTGCCGTGCTGCTTTTCTCTCCCGAGCGTGCCCGCTGGGTAGCCGATGAACAATGGCACTCCCAGCAACAAGGCAAACTATTACCCGATGGCAGCTATGAACTAAGCATCCCTTATGCTAATAGCAAAGAACTCGTGATGGATATTCTGAAACATGGCGCGGGTGTGGAAGTATTGGAGCCGGCCGCATTACGGCAGGAAGTCATCAATCGGCTGGAAGCAGCAATTGAAAAATATGGTTAGCATAAGGTCATATTTTGAGCCTGTGGGTATGGATAATAAGAACAACCGTAAACTCTTTTATAGGGGAGCATCATGTCGCGACAATTGTTTCTGAAATCACTCGCAACATTGGCCAGCGGGCTCATTTTGCCTGAAGTTGCGAATATCCAGCCGAGTCAGACAGCTTGGAATACCTCACAAGACTTTCCCTTGGCTGGATTTATGTTTTATCACAGTGAAACACTTTGGCCGCAATTCGTTATTGGTCAGATTTAATAGTAGGGAAGAAAAAAAGCAATAATCCGTGGAACCGGCTCATGGTGGAGGTGAGGTGGTAGATATGAACGTACAACTTATGGAAGCGAAAGAGAATAAAACTCATGCGCTTGCGCATGTTCGTCAAGATTCGAATGGTGAGTGGAAAGAGCATGCTCTTGATGAGCATTTGCATGAGGTCGCGCGGCGCGCAGGAGAAGCTGCCATTGCATTTGGCAATGAGGACTGGGCGCAGCTTGCCGGGTTGTGGCATGACTTGGGTAAATATCGTGAGAAATTTCAGAAATATATCAACTCAGTAAGTGGCTACAATACGGAAGCGCATATTGAAGGTGCACCGGGACGGGTTGATCATTCCACGGCGGGAGCAATTCATGCCATTGAAAAATTAGGATTGCATGGGCGTATCCTGGCTTATCTGATTGCTGGGCATCATGCCGGATTGCCAGATTGGAATAATGCTGAAGGTGGTCAATCTACGCTATTTCAACGTATCGAGACTGGCAAGCAAAATGGTTATCTGCAAGAAGCACTTAACGCTGTGCCGCCTTCTGAAATTCTTAACCAATCCCGTCCTATATCGCTGCCGCCCAAGGGATCGCTGGCATTGTGGCTCAGGATGCTCTTTTCTTGTTTGGTGGACGCAGATTTTCTGGATACGGAAGCTTTCATGGATGATAAAAAGAGTAGTTTACGCTCTGGATATCCTTCGATAGATGTGCTGAAAAGCGCATTCGATCAGTATATGGCCCAAAAGGCTATCAAGGTTAAAAATAGCCCTGTGAATCACATCCGATCACAAGTATTGTGCCAATGCCGTGAAAAAGCCAAATTACCTCCCGGCTTGTTTTCACTTACCGTGCCAACGGGTGGGGGAAAGACGCTTTCAAGCATGGCGTTTGCACTCAATCATGCAGTGCATTATCAGAAAAATCGTGTCATCTATGTGATTCCCTACACCAGTATTCTCGAACAAACAGCGGAAGTCTACCGAGGTATTTTTGGCGCTGAAAATGTCATCGAACATCATAGCAATCTCGATCCAGATCGCGAAGATTCCCGTTCACGGTTAGCAGCAGAAAATTGGGACGCTCCTATCATCGTTACTACCAATGTACAATTTTTCGAGTCACTGTTCGCTGCAAAAACCAGCCACTGCCGTAAGCTGCACAATATTGTTAACAGTATCGTGGTGCTGGATGAAGCGCAGTTATTGCCGCCAGAATTCCTTGCGCCTATTTTGCACGTGATGCAGGATTTGGCAAATGGCTACAAAGTCAGTTTCATGCTGTCCACTGCGACACAACCGGCTTTTTCTCCGCGTCCTAAATTTCCTGGTTTAAACGATGTGCGTGAGCTCATGGATGATCCGACACAACTTTATACCGACCTCAAACGCGTTGAAGCCGAACTGCCTGATGATTTTACCAGCTCTCGTACCTGGGATTCTATTGCAGAGGAACTGCAGCAATATGAATCTGTACTTTGCATAGTTAATTCGCGCAAGGACTGCCGTGAATTACACAGATTGATGCCTAAGGATACGATTCATTTGTCGGCATTGATGTGCGGGCAGCATCGCAGTCAGGTTATCGCTGAAATCAAGCAGCGTTTGAAAGATGGCATTCCGACACGTGTGATCAGCACTCAATTGGTCGAAGCGGGGGTTGATATGGATTTTCCAATAGTCTATCGCGCATTGGCAGGATTGGATGCCGTGGCGCAAGCGGCAGGACGATGCAATCGTGAAGGTATGCTACCGCAGTTGGGTAAAGTAGTCATTTTTGTTCCACCTAATCCTGCGGTTCCTGGATTGCTGCGTAAAGCACAGCAAAGCGGGCAAGAAATCTTGCGACTGGCTGATGGCGATCCATTGACTCGTGAGCGCTTTGAGGCGTACTTCAAGCACTATTACGGAAGTCTGAATAGCTTAGATAAAGCAGACATTGTTGGCTTGTTGGATTTACATAACCAAGCTGAAGCAAGAAAAGCAGAGTTTAGCTTCCGTACCGCATCTGGACTGTTCCGGTTAATCGATGAAGAAGGCCAAATTGCTGTGATCGTGCGCTATGGCGAAAGTCTGAGACTGATCGATGCACTCGAGAAAAGTCAGAATATGCTGCCACATGAACACCGAGGCATACTACGCAAGTTGCAGCGCTACACGGTAAATATTCGTGAGCATGAGTGCAGGAAATTATGTGACTCCAAGGACATTAAGGAGATTTTCCCGGGAGTGTATATGCAGATAACCACTGGACTGTATGACGAAAGACTTGGTTTGTTTACTACCGGTTATGCTCTCTCGGCATCAGAATTAATAAGCTAGAAATGAGCAAAAGTTACTAAATTGTAACTCTCGCTCTTTCTCTCTGCTACACACATTATGTTTCAATCCTCGTTCTAGTTAATTAGAACGCAAAATCATAATATATGAATTATTAGTTTGTTGCTACCCATATTATGAAGTATATATTATACTCTGCGCTCATTTGTAGAGTACGAGGGAAATACTATGGGTTGGAAAGTAATCCGAGAATTTCGGTTACTTTTGCAGCAATTGCCACCTTCTAGATTTTGGGGTGTGTGGTTGCTCTTGTTAATTGTGCTAATTGGCATTATGTATGGGAGGCATTAACTTGAAAATGTATTGTCTTGAAGTCAACGGAGATTTTGCCTGCTTCACTCGACCGGAAATGAAAGTCGAGCGTGTAAGCTACGATGTGATGACCCCATCGTCCGCCCGTGCAGTGTTCGAATCCATTCTGTGGAAACCGGCTATCCGCTGGCACATCGATAAAATCGAGGTGCTTAAACCGATACGTTGGGTCTCCATCCGACGCAATGAGGTAGGTGCGGTTATTTCGGTGCGCAATGCCCAGGAAGCGATGAATAAGGGTACAGGTTGTCTTGGGTTGAATATCGAAGATGAGCGCCAGCAGCGTGCTGGATTGTTTCTACGCGACGTTACGTATCGTATCCATGCGCATTTCGAGTTGCAACCGAACGCCAGAGAAAACAATCCATCAGCGAAGTTTCTAGATATGTTCGAACGTCGCGTAGAAAAAGGGCAATGCGTTAATCAGCCTTATCTCGGTTGCCGTGAGTTTGCCTGCGATTTCCGGTTGGTCGATTCTGCGCAGTTACAAACGGATCCTGTAGCGGAAACCCGTGACCTAGGCTGGATGCTATATGACATGGACTATAGCAACGCTACCGATCCGCAGCCGCGCTTTTTTCGTGCTGCGCTGCAAGATGGCGTGCTGAGGGTTCCTGCCTGGAGTAGTGAGGAGGTGCGAGGATGATTCTGCAAGCACTAAACGAATATTACCAGCGTAAAACTCGGTTGCCGGTTAACAACTTGGCTCCCCCCGGTTTCGAGCATAAATCAATTCCTTTTCTCATCGTTCTGACAGCGGATGGTAATTTCGCTGGCTTGGCTGATACGCGCGAAGGTAAAGGCAAGAAAAAGGTTGCGAAAATCTATCTTGTGCCGCAGACCGTCAAAAGATCATCAGGGGTAGCGGCTAATTTATTATGGGATCACCCGGGTTATGTGTTTGGTGTTGATGGTAAAGGGAAGCTGGAACGCGCACAAGAACAACATTCAGCATTCCTTGAAGCCATTCGCTCTCGCTTTGCTGCTTCCGATGATGTAGGCATTCAGGCGGTATTATCTTTTCTTGAGCATGGTGATTTTGAATCAGTTTTTTTGCACCCTTTATGGCCAGAAATTCAAGAAACTGGCGCCAATCTGACATTCCGGCTGGAGGGCGACTCCGAACCAGTATGTGAACGCCCGGCAGTGATGACTGCACTATCCACAAAGGACGATTCCGTTTCTGAGAAAACCTCACTTTGTTTGGTCTTAGGCGAAGAAGATGTTATTGAACGGCTGCACCCTTCCATCAAAGGCGTATGGGGCGCGCAAAGTTCCGGTGCTAGTATCGTTTCATTCAACCTGGATGCGTTCAGTTCGCATGGCAAAACACAGGGTGGTAATGCACCAGTGGGTAAGCGAGCTGTATTTTCGTATACAACAGCGCTTAATCATTTGCTAGCGAAAGACTCGAAGCAACGCATCCAGGTTGGCGACGCATCGACGGTTTTCTGGGCCGATACACCAGAGCATCCGATGGAGGAATTATTTTCCGGTTTTTTTAGTGAACCACCAAAAGATAACCCCGATCTCGGCATCTCAGCAGTTGCTGCGTTACTAAGTGCACCAAGAACCGGTGCGGGCAGCTTTGAAGATGATGGCACCCCGTTTTATGTGCTGGGCCTTGCGCCCAATGCGGCACGTATCGCCGTCCGCTTTTGGCACATCAAAACCGTGGGTGAACTAGCTGTCAACATTCGGCGCCACTTTGATGATTTGCGCATTGTTCATGCACCGCATGAGCCGGAAACATTATCACTGTTCCGTTTATTGGTCGCGACAGCAATGCTAGGCAAATCGGAAAATATCCCACCCAACCTCGGCGGTGATGTCATGCGCAACGTGATAGAGGGACTACCCTATCCGCAAACCCTGCTTTCCGGTGCGATTCGCCGAATTCGGGCCGAACACGAAGTCACTTATCCGCGCGCCTCAATTATCAAAGCGTGCATTAATCGTCAATCAGGTAAGGAGAAACTCAAAGTGTCACTGGACGAAAATAATACCAATTCCGCCTACCGATTGGGCAGGCTGTTTGCGGTACTGGAGAAAATCCAAGAAGTGGCTCAACCCAATATCAATGCCACAATCCGGGATCGATTTTATGGTGCGGCATCAAGCACTCCTGTCTCTGTATTTTCAACCCTGCTTAAGCTAAAGAATCACCATGTAGCCAAGCTGGATGAGCGTGGGAGAAAAATTCTTTATCGGGCATTTGAAGACAATAAACCGGACGATTACATAGCGATAATCTTTAATAATGTTCCCGATTTTCCTACACACCTGAACCTGCAAGATCAGGGCCGCTTTGCGATTGGCTATTACCACCAGCGGCAAGCTTTCTTCGCCAAGTCCGAGCCTACTACTAACAAGGGAGAATAATCATCATCATGGCACTAAACAACCGTTATGACTTCGTTTTACTGTTCGACGTAAAAGATGGCAATCCCAATGGCGATCCGGATGCAGGCAATTTACCGCGCGTAGATGCGGAAACTGGACGTGGCTTGGTAACCGACGTGAGCTTGAAGCGCAAAGTACGCAATTTTGTAGGTTTAACTAAGGGAGAACAGCCGCCATTTGAAGTCTATGTTAAAGAGAAAGCAATACTTAATAACCAAAATAAACGGGCTTATATTGGCATTGGTAAATCAGAACTTTTAGAGGGAGATGATAAAAAGCGCAAAGGTGGCGATGCTGTTGATGAAGCAAGGCAGTGGATGTGTAAAAATTTTTATGATGTGCGCACTTTTGGTGCAGTCATGTCTACTGGCATCAATTGCGGTCAGGTACGTGGGCCAGTTCAGTTAACTTTTGCACGTTCTATTGATCCCATTGTGACGCAAGAACATTCCATCACGCGTATGGCGGTTGCTACCGAAGCAGAAGCTGAAAAGCAATCTGGCGATAATCGCACGATGGGTCGTAAATTTACTGTTCCTTATGGCCTTTATGCCACTCACGGTTTTGTTTCAGCTCATCTTGCCAATCAGACTGGATTCAGCGGGGAAGATCTTGAATTACTCTGGCAATCGCTTGTTAACATGTTCGAGCATGATCGCTCTGCTGCGCGGGGAGAGATGGCTACACGCGGTTTATATGTTTTTAAGCATGAAAGTGAGTTGGGCAATGCGCCCGCCTACAGCTTATTTGAGCGTATTCAACCCAGACTAAAAGATGGCATTGTCATACCACGTTCATTCGAAGATTATCAAGTTACTGTTAACGAAGCCAATATGCCTTCCGGTGTGCAGTTGCTGCGAAAAGTAGGCTAAGATATTCGTCGTGTTAATTCATTGCTGAGATCTATTGGATATTACTTCTGAATTTTCAGTAGTTATTTTTAGGGGATGCTGATATGGATTGGCGAGGACACATTGTTTCTGATCCGGATATTTTATTCGGCAAGCCACACATTAAGGGAACTCGTATCGGAGTCGAGTTTATTCTTGATTTATTAGCCTCTGGGTGGAATGAAGCGAAAATACTTGAAAGCTATCCACATCTGACCACGGAAGATTTGCAAGCTGTATTCGCATTCATTCGTGACTGTATGAAAGATGAGCTCTGTATTATGAGAGGAAGCGATAGAGTCTTGGACTGCTAGTCGATGATTCTGACGCTGCTAACTGATGAGAATTTTTTTGCTGCTTGTCCAGAGATTTAACGAAGCCAGTTACGATGCCCTTTCAATTTAAATGATAAGGAAGATAACTGCTAACTATAGGAAGGGAATAAGGTTATAGAGGTGAGCTACTATGAATGAAATCTTATTCTTGGTCGAAGAAGCGCCTGAAGGTGGATACACTGCTCGTGCGCTGGACGAATCGATTTTTAGCGAGGCAGATGATCTTGATAGTTTGCATCAGCAAGTGCGCGATGCCGTGCATTGCCATTTTGATGAAGGTAAGGCACCGGAAATAATTCGCCTTCATTTCGTGCGTGAGGAAGTTATTCAGGCATGAAGTTGCCGCGCAATGTATCCGGTGTGCAATTAATCAAGGTGCTGAATCGGCTTGGTTATGAAATTTCCCGGCAGACTGGTATTCATTTCGACTGGAGTGCCAATTGCCGAAGCAGCATCATTTAACCATTCCTTTGCATGATCCATTGCGTATTGGCACGCTGGCATCCATTTTGACCGAGGTAGCAAAACATCATTCCTTATCGAGAGAGGATGTGATACTAAAATTATTTGGGAACGACTAATGGATGTAGCTGAAATTGATGATCCTATCATGCTATCGGCATTACAGCACTACAGCTATTGTCCGCGCCAGTGTGCTCTGATCCATATAGAACAGGCTTTTGACGAGAATGTGCATACCATGCGGGGTAATGCCGTGCATGAGCGTGTCGATGAGCCCGGGTTGGGGTCTTTCGAGGGCGTACGCACTGAATATGCATTACCAGTGTGGTCAGAAAAATTGGGTTTAATCGGTAAATGTGATGTCGTCGAATTTTATCCGGATGGACGCATTTATCCGGTGGAATACAAGCATGGCAAAAAGCGTGCAAAAGCCCATGATGATATCCAGCTTGCAGCACAGGCGATATGCTTGGAGGAAATGACCGGTAAAGCAGTGATGCATGGTGCAATTTACCATCACTCGTCCCGCCGTCGTCGCGAGGTTGCCATTACTACTTCACTGCGTCAGCAGGTGGAGGAAACTGTGAAAGCAGTGCGCGCCTTACTCGCATCCGGAAAATTGCCGCCGCCAGTCAATGATGCACGTTGTAAGGAATGCTCCCTGAAGGAGATTTGCCAGCCGGAAGCCTTGACCAATAAAGCTAGGCAGAGAAAAATGCATGTGGAATTATTTGAACTAGATCAATAGTGAAAACAATATGTATCAAATACTTAATACATTGTATGTCATGACGCCAAATTCCTATGTGCATTTGGAAAACAATACCTTGCGTATCGATGTAGAGCGAGAGAAGAAACTACAAGTGCCATTACACCATTTAGGAACGGTCGTTTGTTTTGGCAACGTTATGATATCTCCAGCAATAATGCATCGTTGTGCTGATGAAGGCATTAATTTTGTACTGCTTGATGGGAATGGGCGGTTCAAAGCAAGACTGGAAAGTGCTGTCAGTGGAAATATTCTATTGCGCCAGGCACAGTACCGTAAGGCAGTAGATGTGCAGTTTACATTGGCGATTGCTAAGGCAGTAATTGCTGGAAAACTTCGCAATTGCCGTCAAGTGTTATTGCGTGGCGCGCGTGAAGCAGCAGATGTGAGTGATCAGCAAGGATTAAGCGAAACGGCAAAATCTTTGGCTAACTCTATTCGTAATCTGTCAGTAGCTAGTGATCTGGATAGCGTACGTGGGATCGAAGGAGATGCAGCCAAAAATTATTTTTCTGCTTTGCCTTATTTAGTGCGACGGGATATACGTCCTTTTTTTACCATGAACGGACGGTCACGTCGGCCGCCGCGAGATCGTTTTAATGCGTTGTTGTCGTTTCTTTATTCTATGTTAATGAATGATTGCCGTTCTGCTATAGAGAGCGTAGGCCTTGATCCACAATTAGGTTTCCTGCACAGCGTGCGCCCCGGCAGGGCGGCGCTGGCGCTCGATTTAATGGAAGAGTTTCGTTCCATACTAGCAGATCGTCTTGCCTTAACCTTGATCAATCGGGGCCAGGTTACCGAACGAGATTTACAAGAGCGGGAAGGTGGCGCTGTTTATCTGGAAGATAGCGCCCGAAAAATCGTTGTGACAGCGTATCAGGAACGCAAACAGGAAGAAATTACGCATCCACTACTGGATTCCAAAGTACCATTTGGGCTGCTACCACAGCTTCAGGCGCGTTTCCTGTCTCGCACTATCCGGGGTGAGATGGATGATTACATTCCTTTTCTGGTGAGGTAATGATGCTGATTATCATAACTTATGATGTTTCGACTGAAACCAGAGAAGGCCGGAGAAGACTAAGACGTGTTGCAAAAGTATGTGAAGGGCACGGGCAACGCGTCCAGAAATCAGTATTTGAATGTAGGGTCAATCTAATGCAATTCGAGGAACTATAGCGAATCACATATAAATTGATTATAATTTACTGGATGACATATCCGGTATCATTTCGTCGTAAGGTATTATCCGTTCGGGAGAAGGAGGGCCTTACCATCGAGCAAGTGGCAAAGCGTTTTTGCGTAGGTGTAGCCAGCGTGACGCGCTGGATCAAAACTCCCGATCCCAGGACAACCCGCAACAAACCTTCAACCAAGATCGACATGGGAATTTTGGCGCAGGACGTGAAGGATCATCCCGATGCGTATCAGTCCGAACGCGCCAAACGGCTTGGAGTCAGCACCCAGGGCATCAATCACGCTTTAAGACGTCTGGGCGTGACTTATAAAAAAACCCTGCGCCACCCAAAAGCCAGCGAAGAAGAGCGGCGCATCTTCCAGGAAAAAATTGAAGGCTATGAACACGAAGGCCGCGCCATCGTTTACATTGATGAAAGTGGCTTTGCTCATGACATGCCGCGCACGCATGGCTATGCGCCTGTGGGCGAGCGTTGCTATGGTGTAAAAGATTGGCATGCAAGAGGCCGAACCAATGTCATCGGCGCCTTGATCGAAAAAACGCTCCTGACCGTGGGCCTGTTCACAGCCAATATCAACGCCGACATCTTCCATGCGTGGGTTACGCAGGACCTTTTGCCCAAACTCCCGTCCGCTTGCGTGATCGTCATGCACAACGCGACGTTCCACAAACGACAGGATATCAAAACCGCCTTCGCCAATGCCGGACATACGCTTGGATATTTGCCGTCTTATTCTCCAGACTTCAATGACATTGAACCAAAATGGGCCCAGGCCAAAACAATCAGAAAAAAGGAAGGATGCTCCATCGAGCAGCTCTTTACCGCCTATGCACTTTAAATCATTTTATATGGGATAAGCTATAGAACGACGACTATTGACTGAGATTGATGAAAAAGAAGACAGTCTTCGTCTATATCGTTTGACGGAACCCTTTGAGTTACACGTGAAAGAGTATGGTAATGTCAAGTCGGTTGATTTTGATGGCCCTTTAATTGTCTGAGTTGCGCGAACGGAAAGTGATCGAAAAATTGCAGGATGTTCGCGCTGTTCCTAACTATATGAAACAAAAATATATTCCTGGAGTGAATCAGTTTATTTACTCTCTAAAAAAATTTGGTAGATGCCAGTTCGCGCATTTACACCAATTTTTACTGATGTATGATGATGTTGTAGTTGTACTGTAGCGCCCAGCCAACGAGCTGGGCGAGGATTGAAACTCTAGCTTGCCCTATATATTCCACTTTCACATGCTGTAGCGCCCAGCCAACGAGCTGGGCGAGGATTGAAACTCAGGATTGAGCAGGGCAGAAGATGGCCGAATAAAGAGTAGCGCCCAGCCAACGAGCTGGGCGAGGATTGAAACCAGACCGTGCCAAACAATACATCGAGCAATAAACGGTAGCGCCCAGCCAACGAGCTGGGCGAGGATTGAAACTGCACTGTGCCCATAACAAATACACTGTTTTTGAGTAGCGCCCAGCCAACGAGCTGGGCGAGGATTGAAACAGACAATGGTGAGATGTTTGACGAAGAATCAGGAGGTAGCGCCCAGCCAACGAGCTGGGCGAGGATTGAAACGGGAAAGCATGGCCAGGCAACAAAGGTGACCGTAGGTGTAGCGCCCAGCCAACGAGCTGGGCGAGGATTGAAACCGCCGTGTTCAACGCCCCCGCTTGTATCTCTGTCGTAGCGCCCAGCCAACGAGCTGGGCGAGGATTGAAACATTCATGCGCTGACGGATATCGGTGCTGCCGGTACTTGTAGCGCCCAGCCAACGAGCTGGGCGAGGATTGAAACATTGCGCCGCCCACACTAACCAGTGCGCCCGTGTGTAGCGCCCAGCCAACGAGCTGGGCGAGGATTGAAACAGCCGCAATCAGCACCTCAACTATCGAGGTTAAGGTAGCGCCCAGCCAACGAGCTGGGCGAGGATTAAAACTTTTATGCCGGTGACTTTGGCTGGATTCAGAATTGGTAGCGCCCAGCCAACGAGCTGGGCGAGGATTGAAACAAATAGTTCCAGGCTTCTCCTTTGTTGTTAATGGTTGGGTGGAACTTACTGTTCTATCAGCATGGGAGAGGCCGCCTATTCAGCCAAAGGTCAAGTAAAAGCTATTTAGGGGGGATCAATCTTGATTACTTTTTCTTTTCCGCAATCAAGACAAATGAAAAAAGCATTTTTTGCGTCGAATCTTCCGAACGTTTCTTGGAATGTGCTTTCTATCCTTTTTAACTTTATTGATCCGCAAAGACTACATTGATAATCATGAGGATCTGGGCTATGAAGTTTTTCCATATTTTCAGTAAATGTGAAATTTTCGAGCTTAATATTCTGAATTTCCGATTCGAGGTAGCAAATCATATCCGCTAAAGCGGAAACCTTTTTTCTGCATCCAGTAAGCTCCTTGTCATAAGCAACGAGCTGATCTTTCAAAAGCAGAAGCCGCTCTTTAATAATCAAAGTAGAGTCATTTTCATCAATAAGTTTTTCTGTATTTTCGATGAGCATGATAGGGCAAGGGGGAAGAAAGTAGATTGTGTAATACACCTGATAGACGCTACCAAAGAAGTAGCGCAGCTTGAGCAATCTGGTTTTGATCGTTCTGTAATTATCAAAATTGCCATTTTCACCTCGATTGAGTCAAGACAACAACTTATTGCAAATTACCAGAATCAGTTTACCGAACTACTCATTACATTATCGTGTTGCAATCAAGACGCTGTTGACACTCAATCCATCAAGCATTATCCCTCTGCTCAGGTGCTCTGCGCTATCCCAGCGTCGAAGTTTGATTTTATTCATTTTTTATTCTCCAATTCTTACGAGAAGCGCACTTCCAGTTTTTTACCAAGAGCAGCGGCATATTTACGTAGAGCATTTAGCGAAGGAGAGGGTTGTTCGGTAACAAGTGCATTTTCGAGTCGGGCGTCTGCTGTTGCTTTAGTACTCATGCGCTCGGCTACCTGCTCCTAGGTTAACCCCTCTTCTTTGCGGGCGTTGAGAATGGCGTCCAGCATTGGCCTTTCCTCTCGCTCAAGCAACTCAACTTCAGCTCGAACAGTCGGATTCGATAGCATTTTCTCTCTCATCTCAGCGTATGCCATGGTGGGTGAGGGACGTTTATTAGCCATTTTTGGTGGCGCCCAGCCAATGCGCTGGGTGAAGATTGAACAGAATGGAAATGGTTGCCCCAGAATCTTATTAAGGGAGTAAAGTAGCCAAAAGAGCCCCTTCATCGAGAACGTAGATAACTCAAGATGAGATTGATAGATGATTATCTGCCCTTGGCTATGACGATATCGGTAATCCAGAAGCCGTACCTTCTCGCGTAGGTGTGGCAGTGTTATTTGCCATTGAAACAGCGATGTAAGAATGTGGAAAAGGTTGTAAAAAATTGAATTGAGAAAGGAAGATGACTAATGCCCACCTGGAAAAAATTCAGCGGAAGTAAAGAGCAGATCAGTGAGATGATGAGCGCCAAGGATGGGTTCAAGTGGCGCGATATTAACGGCAAGGAATCAAATATAGTTAGCGGGAGCAGTGCTTATGCATTAACGCTCCTGTATCATAAAACTGATGATGCCAATCTGGTGCATGAATATATGCTATGCAATCTCCACCCGCACGCCGAAATGATCATCGAATGGGCCAGGACTGGGAGGGAGGTTTATTTCTTTGATTCATATAATCAAAAATGGGTTGAATCACCCAACCCATTGTGGAGAACAGATGCCAAGTACTCATTCAATCCCGACGGAGAGTGATATATACGAAGTATGTTTCAAACTTGCACCGGTTCTTTGTTTTCTTTTGCCAGTGTTGTTTTAGCTAACGATTGCGGTATGGTTTGATAAGAAGCCCCATCAATGCCTTGTAATTCCATTTCTAAATCAAATATGACGCGAAGGCGAGCCGCAGACAGTATCAGTCATACGGCAAGGCAGCAAGCAAAGTTTAGCCGACAAAGTCAGTTTTGATTGAGAAATAGAATAAAACTAGCGGACAAGATGGGTGTGAAAATGAATGCTTTATTTTCAATTCCAATTACAATGCGCCAAGTCTCGAACAAATCCAACATTTATGTGAGTCGACACCGCAGTTTCTTTCTTTGACACTGAGACGCATCCTGTAAGAAATAGCAAGATCAGCAACAAGCTGAGTGATTTTAATATCTTTTTCATTGGTTATCATTGCGCTATAGATGTCATCATTTTCTTTTAGTCGGCAATAACACTGCATTCCGATCCGTAGTTTTGCACCTTGCGCTTATATGCTCCGCTAGTGCGTCAGTATGCTCGTAGCGCCCAGCCAACGAGCGGGTTGTCAACGGCAATTAAATTTTGCCCCAGGGGAGTCAATTGACATTGCCGTTTGTGGGTTTTACATTGCCAGTGACACTGGGCGAAGATTGAAACATGAGATAACTTCAGTGAATTTAATATCAAATTACACTAATCTACTGTCCCTTGATTTCTATGCTATTTTTGACAGATTTTACGCCCTCAACCTCACGCGCAACTTCGACCGCTCTGTCGATATCGTTCTGGGAACTTACGAAGCCGCTCAATTGAACAACACCCTTAAAGGTTTCCACTTTGATTTCACCGGATTTCAGGCCGGGCTCATCGAAAATTGCCTTTTTGACCTTCGCAGTAATAATAGAATCATCCAGATATTCTCCAGCTGTTTCCTCTTCCGCTAACGCTGATGTGCCGCCTAAGAAAAAAGCCATTAGAACGATTAATAGAAAAGCAAAAAAACGGTTATTGAGTTGTTTCATGCAAGGTTCTCCTGAAGGATTGAAGGATCTAAAATAGATCTGTTGAGGTTTTTAGATTAAAAAACTTGGGTTATAAATGCTCATTTACAGCTCATCTACATTTTTAGAGGTATAGACAATGTCATAAGTTCATACATAAGCATTGAGCTTAACATTCCAACTACTTCCTCAATAGATTCATAACTGTCCTCTTGAGCTAGTTGTACAACCAGCCAGCGAGCTGGGTGAGGATGGAAAAAATTTTTCGCAGGGTTGATTAAGGGGCTTTTTATTAAGCAGGTGAAAAGTGACATAATTTGCTGAAGATCGACGGTAAATGAATCATCGCCAGCCAGATTTAGCATACATCTGAGCACCCGATTTCGAGAAAATTACAGTACGGAACGCCTATGTCTCTTCCAATTAGGGAAGAAAAAAACATGTCATTTCGTTGCGCTTATTTCAAGTTCAAGTGCGGCAATACAATACCGACCACGCTCATTTAAGAATAATTAGCAAGTGCAAGATTAAATAAACTAATTGAAACTATTCTTCTCATCAAAGAAGAGTCTGAATGAGAGGTATACTTATACCACTTGCGCATGGGTTTAACCGGTTTTTACCGAGGTAGATGATCTGAGGGAGACTGTATCCACAGAGGCGCGATACGATGCATTGTCGCTTTGAAAGAAGCCTGAACGCGAATTCCAGATTGAATTAAATCCAATTCTTTTTGAACAAAGAAGCGCCATAGAAGATACAGAGAAATAATTAAAGGAGGATATGAATGAAAGTGGAAGTAACCGTTGAATTAGACATCAATTTATCTAAAGCGAGTCTGGAAGACATTAAAACCTTATTGAAAGAAATTATGGATCCTGTCAAATTTGATGCCTTGGAAGCGGTCACTATTAAGGATATAAAAATAGATATTTAATCTAAGGGACCGTTCCAGTAAACCCTTTACTTCTTATTCCATTTCCAAATCAAAGCTGACTTTGTCGGCTTGACTTTGCCGTATGATGG